>NZ_JBEZIH010000005.1:0-327873 GCF_040650935.1 Streptomyces sp. NPDC048565 | reverse complement strand
TTCCCGAACGACGCCGTCTCCGACGTGAACCGGTCACCCGTCAACTGCATACCATCACCCGAGTCACCCGCGAAACGGATGATCACCCGGTCCAGGCGACGGATTTCCTTCTCGGCGGTACCCGCACGATCAATGCGCGGGGCTCGCTGCTCCCCGACGACAGCCTCGTTGGCCTCATCGGACTTTCCGGCTGGGCTACTGACCTGGCTGGTCACTGAACTGGACCTCCCTCGGGGCGGCGGCTCGGGACCGGCCGGCCCGCCGGCGGTCCAGGCCCCACCCTACTTCTGTAAGGGTCGCCTTCCTCGGACCGGTCATATGGCGGACGCGTTTTCGATACTTGAATGCATCACGCTTTGCCATATTTTTCCGGATCCATCGGTCACCGGACGATCCGCCCTCGCTGCCGGCGGATCATCCGGATCATCGTGAGTAGATCATCGCTTCGTCATGAGTTCAGATAAGTGAGAACGGCGAGAACGCGTCGGTGATCCCCATCACTGGGGGACAGGCCGAGTTTGAGAAAGATGTTGCTGACGTGCTTCTCCACCGCTCCGTCGCTGACCACGAGCTGCCGGGCGACGGCTGAATTCGTACGCCCCTCAGCCATCAGGCCGAGGACCTCCCGCTCGCGCGGCGTGAGCCCTGCCAGGACGTCCTGCTTGCGGCTGCGGCCCAGGAGCTGAGCCACCACTTCGGGGTCCAGGGCGGTACCGCCCTGCGCCACCCGCACGACGGCGTCCACGAACTCCCTGACCTCGGCGACCCGGTCCTTGAGCAGATACCCGACCCCGCGGCTGCTGCCGGCCAGCAGTTCGGTGGCGTACTGCTCCTCGACGTACTGGGAGAGCACCAGCACCCCGACGCCCGGGTGGTCCTTGCGCAGCCGCACCGCTGCCCGGACACCCTCGTCGGTATGGGTCGGCGGCATCCGTACGTCCGCGACCACCACGTCCGGCAGGGCGTCCTGGCCCGCGAGGTCGTCCACCGTCTTGATCAGCGCCTCGGCATCCCCGACCCCCGCGACGACATCGTGCCCGAGATCGGTCAGCAGCCGGGTGAGCCCTTCCCGGAGCAGCACCGAATCCTCGGCGATGACGACCCGCACTCTTTCCTCCACGACGTTGTGTCCCCCACTGTCCGTGTTCCCTGTGTACGCCGCTGTTCGCACAGCCGCCTGTGTGTCCAGCATCCCAGCATCGGGGCCCCGATGGGCCGTACACCAGCGGTTCGGCCGGGACCCGACGCGCCAGGGTGCCCCGGCCGCCGTGACGGCGGCCGGGGCACTCGTGGCGGGTGTCCTTCGTCCGGGACAGCCCGCGCCCGGTCAGGTCAGCCCGGCGTTCGGTCAGCCGCGCCAGGGCAGCTCGGCCGTGACGGTCGTCGGGCCGCCGGTGGGGGAGTCGACGACGAGGATGCCGTCCACAGCGCCCAGCCGCTCGGCCAGCCCGGCCAGCCCGCTGCCCGTCGCCGTACCGGCTCCGCCGCGGCCGTCGTCCCCGACCTGGAGCATCAGCCGGTCGGCCACCCGCCACACGTCGACGGTGGCCCGGGTGGCCCGGGCATGCTTGCTGACGTTCTGGAGGAGTTCGGAGACCGTGAAGTAGGCGATGCCCTCGATGGCCTGCGCCGGCCGCGACTCCAGGTCCACGGTCACGTTGACGGGGACGGTGCAGCGGGATGCGATGGCGGAGAGTGCGGCGTCGAGGCCTCGGTCGGTGAGGACGGCGGGGTGGATGCCGCGTGCGAGGTCGCGGAGTTCCTGGAGGGCGACCTTGACCTCGCCGTGTGCCTCGTCGACCATGCGGGCCGCGGCCTCGGGGTCGTCGGTGAGCTTCTCCTTCGCCAGGCCGAGGTCCATGGCGAGGGCGACGAGGCGGGCCTGGGCTCCGTCGTGCAGGTCGCGTTCGATACGGCGCAGGTCAGCGGCGGCCGTGTCCACGACCACGCCCCGGTCCGACTCCAGCTCCGAGACCCTGGTGGCCAGCCGGGAAGGGCTGAGCAGGCCCAGGACCATCGCCCGGTCCACGAACACCAGGGTGCGGATGACCCATGGAGTGATCAGGACGAGCGCCAGGCCGATGGCGCAGGTGACGGCCAGCTCGAAGGGCGAGTCGAGGTAGACCTGGTGCGTGTTGTCGCCGTAGAGCTGGATGCCGTCGACACCCACGTACGCCGGGAAGACCCAGCGCCACAGCGGATAGGTGAACGCCGCCCAGCCGTACGACCAGAACATCACGGCGACGGTGAACGCGAACACCGCCCACGGCAGGTGCAGCACCGAGTAGAGGAGATGCCGCCAGGACACCCCGCTCTTCAGCGCCGCGCCGACCCAGGACATCAGGCCGCCCTTCCCGCGCACCGGCGCGGGCTCCGCGACGTCCAGCTTCAGCAGCCCGCGCGCCCTGCCACGCTCCATGACACCGAAGCCCCGGCACATGCCGAGGGTGGCGGCGAGCACCGGAATGCCGAGGAAGGTGATCAGCAGTCCGAGACCCAGGGACGTCATGGTGACCGCGAAGCTGAAGAGCACCACGCTGATCGGCAGGCTCAGGAACACATAGGCCAGCTCGCGCCACGTACGTGCCTCGAAGGGGGCGCGCAGTGCCGCGGGGAAGACGTGTTTCGCCGGCGGGTGGTCCCCCGACCCGGTACCGGGCCTGTGCTGGTCCCGCGTGTCCGGTCCGTATGCCGTGGCCATCAGTGGCGTCCGTCCGTTTCTTCTGAGCGGGAACTCCCCGCGGGCCGATACAACGGCTGATATCTCAAGACTGCTGTGCCGGGGGTCTCCGCGCCATGAGGTGGGTCTCCGTATCCGGCAGGGGGTTTTCCCCACCCCGCACGTGGTGATGTCATGCCGCACCGGCCCGTTCGGCACCTGCCCCGGTTCCGGCGGGCAGGCGGTCACGCCAGGGCAGCTCCGCGGTGACCGTGGTGGGGCCGCCCTCGGGGGAGTCCAGGACGAACAGCCCGTCGACCGCGCCCAGCCGCTCAGCCAGCCCCGACATGCCCGTACCGCCGTCGAGCCGCGCACCGCCCACCCCGTTGTCGCTGACCTGGAGCATGAGCCGGTCGCCCGACCGCCATACGCCGACCGACGCCGACCTGGCGCGGCTGTGCTTGCTGACGTTCTGGAGGAGTTCGGAGACCGTGAAGTAGGCGATGCCCTCGATGGCCTCGGCCGGCCGGCCGGACAGCTGCACAGTCACCTCGACGGGGACGGTGCAGCGGGATGCGATGGCGGAGAGTGCGGCGTCGAGGCCTCGGTCGGTGAGGACGGCGGGGTGGATGCCGCGTGCGAGGTCGCGGAGTTCCTGGAGGGCGACCTTGACCTCGCCGTGTGCCTCGTCGACCATGCGGGCCGCGGCTTCGGGGTCGTCGGTGAGCTTCTCCTTCGCCAGCCCCAGACCCATGGCGAGGGCGACGAGGCGGGCCTGGGCTCCGTCGTGGAGGTCGCGTTCGATACGGCGCAGGTCAGCCGCGGCCGTGTCCACGACCACGCCCCGGTCCGACTCCAGCTCGGCGATCCTGTGCTCCAACTCGTCGGAGGGCGGGAGCAGCCCCCGCACCATCGCCCGGTCCACGTTCACCATCCCGCGCGCGAGATAGGGCAGCACGGGCCAGAGGACGAACAGGCTCACCAGGGTCACGGCGAACGTCGCCACACCCCACGGCAGCCGGATGAACGCGTACAGCAACGCCCGCCAGCCCACCGGGTCCTTCAGCCACGACCACAGCCAGGTGAAGAAGCCCCGGCCCCGACGGCCGCGCGGCATGGGGCTCGGCTCCTCGATCCGCACCCCCAACAGCTTCCGCGCCCGCCCGCGCTCGGCCCGGCCGAGGCCGCGGGCACCTTGCAGCCCGAGTGCGAGCAGCGGCAGCCCGATCACGGTGACGGAGAGTGCGGCGCCCACGGAGACCACGACCACCGTGTACGCGAACCCGACGATCGCCATCGGGAGATTGGCGAGGAGAAACGCGATCTCCTTCCACGTCCACCGGTCGAAGGCGAAGCGCGCGGGCGGCGGCCGGTCGGGGTCCGGCAGGGAGGGGCTCATGGTCATACGACCAGCGTGCCGGGCCGGGCCCGCCCACGCCATGGGGTTCGTGGGTGAGGCCGGGTAGGGATAACCCCACCCCGCGTCCGCCCTGCGTCGCGCCTCTCCTGTCACCTCCTGCCCCGCCTGTTGTGCGACGGGGCTGCTTACGGTCTCTTTAACAGGGCCTAGACTCCCGTGCGTACAGACCGTCGAACAGGTTGAGGGAGCGAGGGGGCGGACGTGGCGGACGTACCGGATCCGAACGTTCTCGCGTCGGACTACTTCCAGAGCTACTCAGTGGTCGGACTGCTCGCCCTGGTCGGCGTGCTCTTCGTCGCCGTCGCCTTCGGGGCCGGCAAGCTGCTGAGGCCCGTGGTCCCGACGCCGGAGAAACTCCTCACGTACGAGTGCGGTGTCGACCCCGTGGGCGAGGGCTGGGCCCACACCCAGGTTCGCTATTACGTGTACGCCTTCCTGTACGTGATCTTCGCCGTCGACTCGATCTTCCTGTTCCCGTGGGCGACGGTGTTCGCGGCCCCCGGATACGGGGCGACGACGCTGGTGGAGATGTTCATCTTCCTCGGTTTCCTGGCCGTGGGACTGCTCTACGCATGGAAGAAGGGCGTCCTCGAATGGGCGTGACGAGCCGGCCGAACCCCGAACCCCCCGTGTCACTGCCCGACCCGACGACGCTGCCCGAGCCGAAGAAGCTCGGCGTGCTGTCCCGGCTCGCGCCCGAACCGATGAAGGTGGTCCTCAACTGGGGCCGCCGCTACAGCCTCTGGGTCTTCAACTTCGGACTCGCCTGCTGCGCCATCGAGTTCATCGCCGCCTCCATGGCACGGCACGACTTCATCCGGCTCGGCGTCATCCCCTTCGCGCCCGGCCCACGGCAGGCCGACCTGATGGTCGTGTCCGGCACGGTGACGGACAAGATGGCCCCGGCGGTGAAGCGGCTCTACGAGCAGATGCCCGAGCCGAAGTACGTCATCTCCTTCGGCGCCTGTTCCAACTGCGGCGGGCCGTACTGGGATTCGTACTCCGTGACGAAGGGCGTCGACCAGATCATTCCCGTCGATGTCTATGTGCCCGGCTGCCCGCCCCGGCCCGAGGCGCTCCTCCAGGGCATCCTCAAGCTCCAGGAGAAGATCGCCCGGGAGTCGCTCGCCGAGCGCTACAGCACGCAGGACACGGCCCGGCCCTCGGCCGCCGCGCTCCGCAGCGGTCTCGTCGAGGCCCCGAAGGACGCGAAGGCCCCGAAGGCCCCGAAGGACGCGAAGGACGCGAAGGCATCGGGGGAGGAGGCGAAGTGACCTCACCGGACTCCGTCTCCGCCTCCTCCTCCGTCTCCGCCTCCTCGGCCTCGGAGGCCTACGCCCGGCTGCCCGAGGCCGTCACCGACGTCTTCGGCGACGAGGCCACCGCCGCGTACGCCTACGACCTGTTGACGGTCGACGTCCCCGCCGGCTCCTGGACCGCCGCGCTCCGGACGGCACGCGACGAGCTGGCCTGTACCTACTTCGACTGGCTGAGCGCCGTCGACGAACCGGGCACGGGCTTCCGCGTCTGCGCCCATGTCGCGGCCGTCGGCGGCGGCACGGTCCGACGCCTGCTGGTGCGTACGACCGTCCCGCACGACGCGGCCACCCTGCCCACCGCCGTCGCTGTCTACGCGGGCGCCGAGTGGCACGAGCGCGAGACGCACGAGATGTTCGGGATCGGCTTCGACGACCACCCCCATCTGGTGCCGCTGCTGCTGCCGGAGAGCTTCGAGGGTCATCCGCTGCGCAAGGACTTCGTCCTGGCAGCCCGGGTCGCCAAGGCCTGGCCGGGGGCGAAGGAGCCGGGCGAGTCCGAGCACGGCGGGCCGAAGCGGCGCACCATGCTGCCGCCCGGGGTGCCCGACCCCAACGAATGGGGGCCGCTCAAGGGGCAGCTCCCGCCCGCACCGGCGCGCCCGGCCCGGGGAGCGCGCGCGGCGGGCGACCGCCCGGCACGCCGGTCCCGCAGCGCGAGCGAGGCAACCCCGTCGGCCGAGGGCACCGCGGCGGCGGAGGAACCGTCACGCCCACGTCGCGCCCGCAGCGCCTCCCAGGGCTCGGCGAGCCAGCAGCCGCCGACGACCCCGCCGGACGCACCGTGGCACGACGCCCGTCCGGCATTCGAAGAACCGCCCGGTGAGCCCGGCCGATCCGGCGGACCTGGCCAATCCGGTGAACCCGGCGCATCCGGTGAATCCAGCAAGCCCGGTGAACCCGACACCCCCGCCGGAGGCGATACCGCGTGAACGACGTACTCGACGTCGCCCTCCGCCTCGTCATCGTCTTCGCCGTGTTCATGGTGCTCCCGCTCGTCGTGGGGCAGGCCGAGCACAAGGTGATGGCCCATATGCAGGGCCGCCTGGGCCCCATGTACGCGGGTGGCTTCCACGGCTGGGCCCAGCTCGTCGCGGACGGGGTGAAGTTCGCGCAGAAGGAAGACGTCGTGCCCGCCGAGGCGGACCGCCGCATCTTCCAGCTGGCACCCGCCGTAGCCCTGCTCCCGTACCTCCTCGTCATCGTGGTCATCCCGATCGGCCCCGGCGAAGGCGCGGTCGGCCAGGTCATCGACGCGGGCATCTTCTTCGTGCTGGCCGTCATGGGCGTCGGCGTGCTCGGCTCGCTGATGGCGGGCTGGGCATCGGCCAACAAGTTCTCCCTCCTCGGCGGCCTCCGTACCGCCGCGCAACTCCTGGCCTACGAACTGCCGATGCTGCTCGCCGCGGCCTCCGTGGCCATGGCGGCCGGCACCGTCTCGCTCCCCGGTATCCTCGACGCCTTCGAGTGGTGGTGGCTGCCCTGGCAGATCGTCGGTGCGCTGGTCTTCTTCGTGGCGGGACTCGCCGAACTCCAGCGCCCGCCCTTCGACATGCCGGTCGCCGACTCGGAGATCATCTTCGGGGCGTACACGGAGTACACCGGCCTCAGGTTCGCGCTGTTCCTGCTCGCTGAGTATGCCGGGATCGTCGTCCTGTGCGGTCTGACCACCGTCCTCTTCCTCGGCGGATGGCACGGACCGCTCGGCGGTGACGGGCTCGGCTGGGTCTGGACCCTGCTCAAGACCGGCGTCCTCGCGTTCGTCGTCATCTGGCTCCGGGTCACCTATCCCCGGCTGCGCGAGGACCAGTTGCAGAAGCTCGCCTGGACCACGCTCATCCCCCTCGCTCTCGCGCAGATCGCGCTCACCGGCATCGTGAAGGTGGCGATCAACTAGTGCCCCCGATCCCCGGCTCAGGCCTGGCCAAGGGTCTCGCCGTCACCCTGCGGACCATGACGAAGCGCACGGTCACCGCGCAGTATCCGGACGTCCAGCCCGAACTGCCGCCCCGCACCAGGGGCGTCATCGGACTGTTCGAGGAGAACTGCACGGTCTGCATGCTCTGCGCCCGTGAATGCCCCGACTGGTGCATCTACATCGACTCCCACAAGGAGACGGTGCCTCCGGCCGCCCCCGGTGGCCGCGAGCGCAGCCGCAACGTCCTGGACCGCTTCGCGATCGACTTCGCCCTGTGCATGTACTGCGGTATCTGCATCGAGGTCTGTCCTTTCGACGCGCTGTTCTGGTCACCCGAGTTCGAGTACGCGGAGACGGACATCCACGAGCTCACCCACGAGCGCGACAAGCTCCGTGAGTGGATGTGGACTGTTCCCGAGCCGCCCGCGCTCGACCCTGGAGCCGAGGAGCCCAAGGAGATCGCCGCCGCCCGCAAGACGGCCGACAAACTCCAGGCCAAGGAGGCCGCAGAGGCCGCAGAGGCTGCGGCAGCCGCGGAAGCCGCGTCTGAGGACCGGCCGGACCGGCCGGACCGGCCGGAACAGGAGGGCCAGGAGTGACCCTCGCTGCTGCTGCCGGCCATCCCGGCTTCCTCTCACCGACCGGCGTCGAGATCGCCTTCCTCCTGGTCGGCCTCGTCACCCTCGGCGCGGCCCTCATCACCGTCACGACCAAGCAACTCGTGCACGCGGCCCTCTGGCTGGTCGTGGCGCTCGGCGGCATCGCGGTGGAGTACCTGCTCCTCACGGCCGAGTTCATCGCCTGGGTGCAGGTCCTGATCTACGTCGGTTCCATCGTGGTCCTCCTCCTCTTCGGGCTGATGCTGACCAGAGCCCCCATCGGCCGTTCCCCGGACGCCGATTCAGGCAACCGGTGGATCGCGCTCGCCGCTTCCGTCGCCTCCGCTGCCGCCCTCGTCTGGGTCGTCGTGGACGCCTTCCGTACGACCTGGATCGACCTGGACGGCCCCGCCCAGGGCTCCACCAAGGCCTCCGGAGAGTTCCTCTTCCGGAACTGGGTGCTCCCCTTCGAGGCGCTCTCCGTCCTGTTGCTCGCCGCGCTCGTGGGCGCGATCGTCCTGTCCCGCAAGGACCGCCAGGCCGACTCGGTGGGCCCGGTGGGCCTGGCGGACCGGGCCGGGCAGGGGCAGGAACAGCCGGCAGCCGCGAACGGGGAGGACAAGAGCTGATGCACCTCGCCTATCCGGCCGTCCTCGCCGTCCTCCTCTTCTGCATCGGGTTGTACGGGGTACTCGCCCGGCGCAACGCGATCCTCGTCCTGATGTCCGTCGAGCTCATGCTCAACGCCGTCAACCTCAACCTGGTCGCCTTCGACGTCTGGCTCCGCGACGCGCTCCACGCGGGCCAGGCGCTCACCCTCTTCACGATCGCCATCGCCGCGGCCGAGATCGGTATCGGCCTCGCGATCGTCCTGGCCGTGTACCGCAACCGCGGCAGCTCGGACGTCGACCGCCTCCGCGACACCGCTGAGACCGACGACGCCGAAAACCTCCCCGACGACGGTGCCGACAGTGTCGACGGTGCCGTCGGCGCAGGCGGCGCCCGGGACACCCCCGCAGACCAGGCCACTGCTCCGGCAGGGAAGGCAAAGAAGGCAGAGGCCACCCCGTGACCATCACGACCCTCGCCGTCCTCGTCCCCCTCCTCCCCTTCCTTGGCGCCGTCGCGGGACTGCTCCTGGGCAGGAGGGCGCCCGGCTTCGTCCGCCCCCTCGCCGTCCTGCCGACCCTCACGGCCGCCGTCATCGCCGCCGTCGTCGCCGCACGCCAGGGCGGTGGCCGGGCCATCGACGCCGCGACCCAACTGACCCCCACCGGCTCGGTCCCCATCGATCTCGCCCTGCACCTGGACGGCTTCGCCGTGCTCGTCGCCGTGCTCGTCGGGCTCGTCGCGACCTGCGTGCAGATCTACTCGACGGCCTATCTCAAGGACGACGCCCGCTACCCCTCGTACGCGGCACTCGTCTCGCTCTTCACCTCCGCGATGCTGCTCGTCGTCTACTCCGGCGACCTCATGGTGCTCCTGGTCGGCTGGGAGATCATGGGCATCTGCTCGTACTTCCTCGTCGGCCACTACTGGGAGACCCCCGAGGCCCGCGCGGCGTCCCTCAAGGCCTTCCTCGTCACCAAGCTCGGCGATGTGCCCTTCCTCATCGGCCTGTTCGCGCTCGCCGCCGACACAGGCACCTTCCGCATCACCGGGATCCTGGCCGCCGTCACCAACGGCGGACTCGACCACCCCACCCTCATCGCACTGCTGCTCCTCGCCGGGGTCGCGGGCAAGTCCGCGCAGTTCCCCCTGCACACCTGGCTGCCCGACGCGATGGCCGGCCCCACCCCCGTATCCGCGCTCATCCACGCCGCGACGATGGTCGCCGCCGGCATCTACTTCGTGGCCCGGCTCCTCCCCGTCTTCGCCGCCTCCGGCGCCGCCCTCGTCGTCCTCGCCGTCATGGCGGCCGTCACGATGGTCGGCTCCGGGCTCGCCGCGCTCGCACAGGACGACATCAAGCGTGTCCTCGCGTACTCGACGATCGGCCAGCTCGGCTACATGTCCGGCGCCCTGGCCGTCGGCGACCGAGGGGCCGCCGTCTTCCACCTCCTGTCGCACGGTGCGTTCAAGGCCGTCCTCTTCCTCGCGGCGGGTGTCGTCATCCACGCGGCGGGAACCAACTCGCTCGCCGCCATGTCCCGTATGGGCGGACTGACCAAGCGCATCCCCGACGCCTACTGGACGATGACCGTCGCCCTCCTGGCGCTCGCCGCCATCCCTCCGTTCGCCGGCTTCTTCTCCAAGGAAGCCGTCCTCGTCGCCGCCGAGCACACCGCCTTCGGGGACCGCGACATCGCCCCGGCCGCGGCCGGCTGGACGGTCCTCGTCGCCGGACTCGCCGCCGCGGTCCTCACCGCCGCCTACGCCACCCGACTGTGGCTCCTCGCCTTCCGCGGACGCGGCCCCGAGACCCCCGACCACGGCAGGCAGCCCGCCGCGATGACCTCCGTCCTCTGGGTCCTCGCCGTCCCCACCATCGCTTTCGGTCTCACCACCGGCGTCCTCACCGACTGGTTCGACGGACAGAGCCTCACCCCCTCCCTGACGACCGCCGTCCTGTCCACCGGGGTCGGGCTCGTCGGCGGACTCGTCACCTACGGGGCATGGCGCCACACCACGGTGCTCGCCGACCGCCCCCCGGTCGGAGCGGTCGCCGCCCACCCCCAGGCCGAGCCAGCGCTGGTCGAGGCGGAGGCCATCACCTCGCACACCGCCGCGTACGGCACGGTCGCGGACGCCCCGGACCCCTCGGACCCCGGCAGGCTCCTGCTCGGCCCGCTGCACCGCCACGCGGTCACCGGCTTCCACCTGGACGCGCTGTACACGGCGCTGTTCGTCCGCCCCGTGGGGGCCGCCGCACGGCTCGTCCGCTTCCTGGACCGTGAGGTCGTCGACACCTATGTACGCGGCGCGGGCAGCGTCGCCCGTGGACTCGGCACGCTGATCCGCCGCGCCCAGACCGGCAACGTGCAGACCTACCTCGGCGCGCTGCTCGCCGGAACCCTTGTCCTGGCGATCGCCGCCGTCGTCTTTGCCAACGTCTACGCCGGGGCGTGAACCGTGTTCGATATCAACGCGTCCGTGATGCAGTTCCTTCTGGCGTTCATCGTCGTCGTCCCGCTCCTCGGCGCGGTCGCCGCGCTCCTCCCCGCCCCTCCCGGGCTCAAGGGCAGGAACCCCGGCCAGGCCGTGCTCCGCCACGGAGTGACCGTGACCGGCGCCGTGCTCCTCGCGGCGCTCGTCCTGGCCGCGGGCTTCGACCACGCCCACCCGTCGAAGATGCAGGCCACCACGGACATCAGCTGGATCCCCGCACTCGACGTGCGGATCCACCTCGGCACCGACGGCATCTCGCTCCCCCTTCTCGTGCTGACCGCGCTGCTGACCTTCCTCTGCGCGCTCTACAGCTACTTCAAGCTCCCAGCGGGCCCCTCCCCGAAGGCCTTCGTCGCCCTGGTCCTCGTCCTGGAGTCCGGCACCCTCGCGACCTTCGCCGTCCTCGACCTGATGCTGTTCTTCCTGGCCTTCGAGATGGTCCTCATCCCGATGTACTTCCTCATCGCCCGCTGGGGCGGCGACCGGAAGCAGCCCGCCGCCTGGAAGTTCATCCTCTACACGCTGCTCGGCTCCGTGATCATGCTGCTGGGGCTGCTCCTCGTCGGACTGAAGAGCGGCACATTCGACATGGTGGCACTCGCCACTGACAACGGCCGGGGACTGACCACATCCGTGCAGGTCATCGCCGTACTGGCGGTCGGTGTCGGGCTGGCGGTGAAGACCCCGATGTGGCCCCTGCACAGCTGGCTCCCCGACGCCCACACCGCGGCTCCGACCGTCGGCTCGGTCCTCCTCGCCGGCGTCATGCTGAAGATGGGTACGTACGGATTCGTCCGGATCCTGCTCCCGATCGCACCCGACGGGATGCGGACGTTCGCGCCGTATCTCGCGGCGTTCGCCGTCGCCGGGATCATCTACGGTTCCCTCGCCTGCCTCGCCCTCGCCCGCCCGGGCGCCAAGGGTGACCTCAAGCGCCTCATCGCCTACTCGTCCGTCGGCCACATGGGCTTCGTGCTCCTCGGCATCGCGACGATGACACCCACCGGTGTGAACGGCGCGCTCTTCGCGAACATCGCCCACGGCCTCATCACCGGCCTGCTGTTCTTCCTGGTCGGCGCCATCAAGGACCGCTACGGCACGGCGGACCTCGACACCCTGTCCGGCGCCACAGGGGCCGCTCTCTACGGCCGCGCGCCCCGCCTCGGCGGCCTCCTGGCCTTCGCCGCCGTCGCCTCGCTCGGACTTCCCGGCCTCGCCGGATTCTGGGGCGAGATGCTCACGCTGTTCGGCGCCTTCGACCCCGCCGAAGGGCTCAGCCGCCCCGCCTTCCTCACCTTCATGTCCATCGGCGCGATCGGCACCCTGCTCACCGCCGCGTACATGCTGATCGTCGTACGTCGCGTCTGCATGGGAGAGCACCGTGACCAGCCGCACCCGGTCGCCGACATCCAGCGCCACGAGTTCGCCGCCTGGACCCCGCTCGCCGCCCTGACCGTCCTCGCCGGACTCTGGCCCGCCGTCCTCCTCGGCCTCACCGACCCGGCCGTGCAGAAGCTCCTCGCAGGAGGCAAGTCGTGACCGTGGCAGCCGGCAGCGCAACCGGGGCGGCAAGCCTCGTCCAGTCCGTCGACTGGCTCGCGATCGCACCCCCCGTCATCGCGGCGGCCACGGCCCTGCTCGTCCTCGTCGCCGACCTCTTCACCGGTGAACGCCGCAAGCCCCTCCTCGGCTACGGAGCGGTCGCCGGGCTCGTCGCCGCGCTCGCCATGCTCATCCCCCTGCGCGCAGGGGACCGCTCCACCTTCTGCCTCACCGGCGCCACCCAGGCGTGCAGCTACACCGCCGACCACTTCGCCCTCGTCATCCAGGCGCTCGTGCTCGGCGGAGCCCTGCTGACCGTGCTGCTCTCGATCGGCGACACCCGCAAGCTCCCCGCGGGCGAGTTCTGGTTCCTGCTGCTGTCCTCCGCCGCGGGCGCCGCACTGCTGCCGGCGGCCCGGGACCTCGCCACCCTCGTCGTCGCCCTCGAAGTCGCCTCGCTGCCCGCGTTCGCGCTCGTCGGCATCAAGCGGGGCGACCGCCGCTCCTCCGAAGCGGCCCTGAAGTTCTTCCTGTCATCCGTCGTCGCCACCGCCGTGATGCTCCTGGGCGTCAGCTTCGTCTACGCGACCACCGGCACCCTGCACCTCACGGAGATCGCGGGCCGCCTCGACGACGTACCGGGCGAGTTCTCCACCCTCGCCGAGACCGGCGTCGTCCTCACCCTCGTCGGCTTCGCCTTCAAGACGGCTGCCGCGCCGTTCCACTTCTGGGTTCCGGACACTTACGTCGGGGCTCCGCTCCCCGTCGCCGCCTACCTCTCGGTCGTCGGCAAGGCGGTCGGCTTCTCCGGCCTCATCCTCGTCACGGTGATCGGCTTCCCGTCGTACGCGCACGTCTGGGGACCCGCCCTGGCCGTACTCGCCGCGCTCACCATGACCATCGGCAACCTCGCCGCGCTCCGGCAGACCGCCACCCGCGCCCGCAGCGCCGTACGCCTCCTCGCCTGGTCGTCCGTCGGCCAGGCGGGCTACCTCCTCGTCCCGATCGCCGCCGCCGCGTACGCCGACGACGCACAGGCCGGGGCGACGGTGGCCTACGCGCTCATGTACGCCGTCGTGAACCTCGGTGCCTTCGCGGTGGCCGCACTCGTCGCCCGCACCCACCCCGGCAACCGGCTCGGCGACTACCGCGGCCTCTACGCCACCCGCCCCCTGGCCGCGCTCGCGATGGGCTTCTTCCTGCTCTGCCTGGCCGGCCTGCCACCGGGCATCATCGGCCTCTTCGCCAAGGTCACGGTCTTCTCCTCGGCCGTCGACGCCGGGCTCGGCTGGCTCGCCGTCGTCATGGCCGTCAACGTGGTGATCGCCTTGTATTACTACCTTCGGTGGACCGCGGCCCTCTTCAGGACCCCGGCCCAGGCCCCGGCATCCGAGGCGGCCTCCGAGAAGACGCCCACCGCGCCCGAGCACCGGGTCCCCGCCCCGCTCACCCTGGTGATCGTCCTCACCGCCGTAGCCGGAATCACACTCTCCGGAGCCCCCCAGCTCATCCTCCGTTTCGCCGCCCTCAGCCTCTTCTGACCGACTCCGCCCGGCTTGCCCGAGGAGCCGCGCACAGGGCATGGTCATGCGTGCACGCGTCGCCTGGACGCATGAAGAGCAGATCAGAAGAGCACAGAGGAGCCAGAGCGGTGCTGAACGGGTTCAAGGACTTCATCCTTCGCGGGAACGTCATCTCCATGGCGATCGGCCTCGCCGTCGGAGCCGCTTTCACCGCCGTGGTCACCGGCTTCAGCAACGCGTTCATCGTGCCGCTGATCGGCCTCGTCACCCGCGGTACCGGCGACTTCGCCGAGGCCACCTTCACCGTCGACGGCGCGATCTTCCCCTACGGCCTCTTCATCAGCGCGGCCATCGCCTTCATCATCACCGCCGCGGTCCTCTACTTCCTGGTCGTCGTCCCCATGGCCAAGGTCCAGAACCGCTTCACGACCAAGGAAGAGGAGGAGAAGGCCGACATCAAGGCCGCCCTCCGCGACTGCCCCCGCTGCTACAGCGAGATCCCGTCCGTCGCCAGCCGCTGTTCCCACTGCACCAGCGAGGTCGAACCGGACGCGGAAGCCCTCGCGCTCGCGGGACTCCCCGCCCAGCGCTGACCCGCTGAGGCCGGCCGCACAGGCCCGCGCAGGCGCACTGGCGCCCTCCGCGACTGCACCCGCAGCGCACATCCACCCGTACGGCTCAGGGGCGGATCCACCCGGATCCGCCCCTTTTCGCCTGTGCTCGTGGCCACCTCGCACAAGGGAACTAGCTTCCGTCGCCTCGCGTTGACCAGTACGGGAGGCTCCACTGGGGGAGTGGAGCACCACAGAGCAAGGGTTCCCCTGCTGCACCACTTGGAGGGCGTACCGTGCACCGCCGGCACAACGGGCTGAAAACCGCTGTACTCCTCGGGGGCCTCTCGGCCCTCATCATCGTCATCGGCAGCTTCTTCGGACGGGCCGGCCTGATCGTGGCGCTCCTCATCGCGCTCGCCACCAACGCCTACGCGTACTGGAACAGCGACAAGCTCGCCCTGCGCGCCATGCGGGCACGCCCGGTCAGCGAATTCGAGGCGCCGCGGCTCTACCGCACCGTCCGCGAGCTCTCCACGGCAGCCCGCCAGCCCATGCCCCGGCTCTACATCTCCCCGACCCAGGCACCCAACGCCTTCGCCACCGGCCGCAACCCGCGCAACGCAGCCGTGTGCTGCACCGAGGGGATCGTCCAGATCCTCGACGAGCGCGAGCTGCGTGGCGTACTCGGCCATGAGCTGAGCCATGTCTACAACCGCGACATCCTCATCTCCTCCGTCGCCGGCGCCCTCGCCTCCGTCGTCATGTTCCTGGTCAATTTCGCGTGGCTCATCCCCATGGGCCGGTCCGACGACGACGAGGGTCCCGGCCTCCTCGGAATGCTCCTGGTCATGATCCTCGGCCCGCTCGCCGCCTCCGTGATCCAGCTCGCCGTGAGCCGTTCCCGTGAGTACGAGGCCGACGCGTCCGGCGCCCAGCTCACCGGCGACCCGCTCGCCCTGGCGTCCGCCCTCCGCAAGCTCGACGCCGGGACGAAGCAGCTTCCGCTGCCGCCCGAACCACGGATCGAGACCGCGAGCCACATGATGATCGCGAATCCGTTCCGCCCAGGTCAGGGCATGTCGAAGATGTTCTCCACCCACCCGCCCATGGCTGAACGCATCGCCAGGCTCGAGCAGATGGCAGGCTATCGACCGTGAAGACAATCCTGAACGTCATATGGCTGGTCCTGTGCGGATTCTGGATGTTCCTCGGCTACTTGGCCGCGGGGGTCCTGCTCTGCATCACGATCATCGGCATCCCCTTCGGCGTGGCGTCGTTCCGCATCGGCGTCTACGCCCTCTGGCCCTTCGGATACACCGTCGTCGACCGTCGCGACGCCGGAGGTGCCTCCCTCATCGGCAACGTCCTCTGGGTGATCCTGGCCGGCTGGTGGCTCGCACTCGGCCACATCTTCACCGGCATCGCCCTCTGCATCACCATCATCGGCATTCCGCTGGGCATAGCGAACTTCAAGCTCATCCCGGTCTCGCTGATGCCCTTCGGCAAGGAGATCGTCAGCACGAACCAGCCGTTCGCGACCCGCTAGACCTGCCGGACCTGCTGGAAAGGGGTCCCGGCAAGCAACCGCACGCGTCCCCGCAAACGTCTTGGCTTGCAGGAACAAGTGACGGGTAGGTACGCGAACATGAGCATCATCAGTTGGATCATCCTCGGGCTGCTGGCCGGAGCAATAGCCAAGTTTCTCCTGCCGGGCCGCGACCCCGGTGGCATCGTCGGCACGACCCTCATAGGCATCGTGGGAGCCTTCCTGGGTGGCTGGCTGTCGTCCCGCTTCCTCGACCGTCCGATCAGTACGGACTTCTACGACACGGCCACATGGGTCGCGGCCATCGCCGGTTCCCTCGTCCTGCTGATCGCCTACCGGCTGCTCTTCGGCAACTCCCGCAACCGCCGCTGACCGCGCCCCGCACAGCCCTTATCGAACGTGGCTACGGGGCGGGTCGTGCCCATCGGCACGACCCGCCCCGTAGCCACTGCACCTGACAGCGAACCCTTTACCTGTAGTTGGCGAACTGCACCGCGAAGTCGAGGTCCTTTTCCTTGATCAGCGCCTGCACGGTCTGCAGGTCATCACGGCTCTTGGAGCTGACCCGCAGCTCGTCGCCCTGGACCAGCGCCTTGACGCCCTTCGGGCCCTCATCGCGAATGATCTTCGCCACCTTCTTGGCGTTCTCCTGGGAGATGCCCTCCTCGATCGTGGCGAAGATCTTGTACTCCTTGCCGGAAAGCTGCGGCTCGCCCGCGTCCAGCGACTTCAGGGAGATGCCTCGCTTGATCAGCTTGGACTGGAAGATGTCGAGGATCGCCTTGACCCGCTCCTCGCCGTTCGCCTCCATCAGGATCTTCTCGCCGGACCAGGCGATCGACGCGCCCGTGCCCTTGAAGTCGTAGCGCTGGGAGATCTCCTTGGCGGCCTGGTTGAGGGCGTTGTCGACCTCCTGCCGCTCGACCTTCGAGACGATGTCGAAACTGGAGTCGGCCATGACGTGTGGCTCCTTGCGTCGTATGCGATGGGTACAGCGCAAAGCCTAGCCACCGCCGCGCGTGCCCGGCGCTGATCAACCAGGTGGCGTAGCACCCCCGGGCATCAGGTATCGTTTACGACGTCGCCAAGGACCCCTCACCGGGATCCGGCGCGTCGTTCGAGGCGGTGTGCCCGAGTGGCCAAAGGGAGCAGACTGTAAATCTGCCGGCTCAGCCTACCCAGGTTCGAACCCTGGCGCCGCCACACGAACGAGAGGGCCCGTGAACAGCAGAAATGCTGCTCACGGGCCCTTTTGCATGGCCCGGCGTCTCGGCCCCTCAGGGGCCCTCCTCTCCCCCGGCTCCGTCGCAGTGCCCCTAAGGGGCCGTCCAGGGTCTTGCCGGATACCGGCTGGAGCGTGCGCGGTCGATGCTTGTGGCCTTGGCCGAGGTGAGGGGCAGGGCGTGGGGAACAGTGTGCGTGGTCGTGTATCGGGTGAGCGGCGTAGCCGGCGCGGGAGAGGGTGGTCGCGGTTCGTCCGGAGCGCGGCGTTGGCCGTGGCGGTCTGTTTTGTGAGTGTGGAGATCGCGAACGGCGCGCCAGGCCCAGGGGAGGGCGTGGCGCCGGGGCCCGTCGGGGCGGATACGGACATCCGGTGGAAACCGTGCGAGGAGGACCCATCGGCGGAGTGCGGCGCGCTTTCCCTGCCGGTGGACTGGGGCGAGCCGGACGGGCAGCGGTTCGACCTCCAGCTCGCCCGGCGCAGGGCCACGGACCCTGACGCACGGGTCGGCTCCATGGTGTTCGGGCCCGGCGGGCCCGGCGACTCGGGCGTGAACCGGATCGTGGGGGAGGGCAACATCGGCCGCTTCAGTGACCGGCTCCGCAGCCGCTTCGACATCGTCAGTTTCGACCCGCGCGGTGTGGGGCTCAGCAACCCGGTCCGTTGTTCGAAAGAGCTCCTGGACAGGCGTCCGTCGCCGGTCATGAGGAGCCGCGCCGAGTTCGATGCCACGGCGAGCTACAACCGTGAACTGCGGGCGGACTGCAGGAAGAACACCGAGCACGGGCTCTTCGACCACGTCGACACCCTCAGCATGGTGAAGGACCTCGATGCCGTCAGGGCCGCTCTCGGCGAGAAGTCCCTCACCTTCCACGGCAGTTCCTACGGCACGCTGCTCGGCGAACAGTACGCGGAGCAGTATCCGGAGCGAGTCCGTGCCCTGGTCCTGGAAGCCGTGGTGGACCACAGCCTGGGGACGAGGGCGTTCCTCTCCACGCAGGCCGCCACGCTCCAGGACTCCTTCGACGAATTCGTCGCATGGTGCGGAAGGACGGAAAGCTGCGCCCTGCACGGCTCGGACGTACGGGCACTCTGGGCGGAGCTGCTGGACCGCGCCGGGCGCGGCGAGCTGTCGTACGGGGGCACGGCACCGACCGCGTTCGACCTCAACGTCATGGTGATGAAGCGGCTGTACGGTCCGGAGTGGACGAGGCTGGGCAAGGAACTGCGCGAGCTGGGGGAGAGCACGCCGCCGGCGAGGCAGGAGACACAAGCGGGACAAGTGACGAAGGCGGCCGGGCAGGCCGGGCAGGCGGGGCAGGCCGGACGGGCCGGGCAGGAAACCGCGCTCGCGGACAACGCGTTCGAGGTCTTCTGCCAGGACTGGCGCCTGCCGGTCCGCGGCTACCAGGGGTACGAACAGGAGCTGCGCCGCGTCGCCAGGATCGCCCCCGACATGAAGTACCCCCGCGCCCTGATGTCCGTCTCGGCCTGTCTCGGCGCACCCGAGCCGGGCAATCCGCAGCACCGGCTGAAGGTGAGGGGCAGTGGGACCGTCCTGCTCACCAACTCGGTTCATGACCCGGCGTCCGGATACAACTGGGCCACGCGTGTGGCCGAGCAGCTCGGCAACAGCGCGGTCCTGCACACGTACGAGGGCTGGGGCCATGGGACGTACAACAGCAGCCCCTGCGTGCAGGACGTGGTCGACGCCTATCTGATCTCGCTGGAGGTCCCGCCCCGCGGTGCCGGCTGTCCTGCCGTCGAGCCGGCCGGATTCATGCCCGGGTAGGGGCCGGGCGCCGCAGGAGGTAGAGGCCGGCGCAGGTGACCAGGACGGCCATGCAGGCGATGAAGACGAGTCCCGCGTCCTGGAGCCCGATAGGGCCCGAGAGAATGCCCACGCCGATCACCGGCAGCGAGATGCCCGCGTACGCCACCACGAACAGCGTGGAGATCACCGCCGCTCGCCCGTCCGCTGGCGACGCCGCGGCCACCTGCGACAGGGCTGCCCGGAACGCGAGCCCCTGACCCGCGCCGCCGAGGAGCGCGCTCAGCACGACCAGGGACAGCAGCTGCCACCAGAGCGCGCCGGCGAGCAGCGCCAGACCGGCCAGGAGGCCCACACAGCCCAGCGGCAGTGAACGCTGTTCACCGATCCGGCCGACCGTCGACTGGCCGGCGACCGAGGCGAAGAAGGCCAGCGCGACGACCAGTCCGCTCACGGCGTGGTTGTCCACGTCCAGGTACTCGGAGAGGAACGCAGGGCTGACCGAGGTGAACACCCCGAACAGGGCGAACCCCACGAAGGAGGCGAGCGCAGCGGGCCCGAACACCGCCCGGACCTGCGGCGGCAGCCCGGGACGCTGCGGCCGTACGGTGCGCAGGGGCCGCCGCTCGCCCACCGTCTCCTTCAGGCCGATCAGAAGGGCCGCCGACACGGCCACCAGCGCCAGGTGCGCGATGAACGGAAGGTGGAGCGGCCAGGGGGCGTACTGCGCGAGGATTCCGGCGAGCAGCGGCCCGCAGCCCAGGCCGCCCATGTTGGCGGCCGTCGCCACGAACGAGGCCCGGGAGGAGCCCTTGAGGGGCGCCAGCTCCATGACGTACGCGGTGGCCGCCCCGGTGAACAGCCCCGCCGACAGGCCCGACAGCAGCCGCCCCACGAAGAGCCAGCCCAGGGCGTCGGCGCACAGGAAACAGACCGCGCTCGCCGCCGCGAAGACCAGGCCCCACAGCAGTACGGGGCGTCTGCCCAGCGCGTCGGAGGCGTTTCCGGCCAGCAGCAGCACCCCGATGACGCCGAAGGCGTACACGGCGTACACGATGGTCACCGTCAGCTCGGAGAACCCGAGCTTGTCCTGGTAGAGGCCGTAGAGCGGGGTCGGCAGGGTGGTCCCCGCCATGCACACGGCGAACACCGCGCCGCTGAGGTAGCAGGGGATCCAGCCCCGGCTGTTCAGGCCACCGTCCATGCGGCCGACGCTATCCCGCTGACGGGCCGACAGGCGGCAACGCCTCGCAGCGCGGGAGCGTGCGTAGGTGCGGGTGCCGTCGGGTTACCGGCACCCGCACTCGCACCCGCACTCGCACCCGCGCCCGCACTCGCACCCGCACTCGCGCCGCTCGCGCTCAGTTCCCCGCGATGTCCTTCACCGCGACCGCAACCGGCTTGCTCCCGCTGATCAGTTCCAGCGTCAGCCCGGCCGTCGCCGGGGTGTCCAGCAGCTCCAGCAGCACCGCCGCCACGTCGTCGCGAGGGACCGGGCCGCGGCCCGTCGATGCCGCGAGCAGGACCTGGCCGGTGCCGGCGTCGTTCGTGAGCATCCCGGGGCGCAGGACCGTCCAGTCCAGGCCGCCCCTGGAGCGTACGTACGCGTCCGCCTCGCCCTTGGCCCGCTGGTAGATGTCGAAGACCTCGTCCCCGGTGTGCGCGGGGTCGGCGCCCATGGAGGACACCACGACATAGCGCCGCACCCCCGCCTGCTCCGCCGCGTCCGCGAAGAGCACGGCCGCTCCGCGGTCCACCGTGTCCTTGCGTGCCGAACCGCTGTTCGGGCCGGCGCCGGCCGCGAACACCGCGGCGTCCGCGCCCCGCAGGACCTCCGCCACGTCCGCGACGGACGCCGATTCGAGGTCGAGCACGACCGCCTCGGCCCCTGCCGCCCTCAAGTCCTCGCTCTGCTGCGGGTCGCGGATGACGCCCACCGCTTCGTCACCGCGCGCGGCGAGCAGCCGCTCCAGCCGCAGCGCGATCTGACCGTGTCCACCTGCAATGACAATGCGCATACTTCCGACCGTACGCCGCGGGGGGCGCGCGCGCTCAAGGCCCGCCGCAGGGGCCGGAATCGGCGCGGCCCTGGCGGGGGAGGTCCAGGGCCTCCGCCGCCGCGCCCGAGTCGCTGTACTCGCGTACGGCGCTGGTCCGAGCCACCACGCGTCCGCGGTGCACCACGATCCTGCTGTACGCGAGGGAGAGCGCCCCGGCCAGCTCATCCCCGCGCACGGCGAGCAGTTCGGCGGGGAAACCGGCCTCGACGCGTACGCGGGGCAGGCCGAGTGCCGCTCGGGCGGAGCCGGCGACGGCGTCGTAGGCGGCTCCGGGGTCGAGGCCCTCCCGCGAGGCCAGCAGGTACGCCGCCTCCAGCGGGTCACCGCGGCCGACCGGGTTGGAGCTGTCCCGCAGGGCCCCGCTGCCCGCGGCCACCCGCACCCCGGCGGCGCGCAGCAACCCCATGGGAGGGGCTCCGCGCAGCCGGGCGCCTGAGCAGCCGCCCTGGGGGAGGCAGACCACGGTCACAGCGGCCGCGGCCAGCCGGTCGGCGGCGCGGGCCGCCTCGTCGACGGGAAGCCGTGAGAGGCCCGTGCAGGGCCCGAGACAGACGCCGGGGCGGAGCCCGCCGGCCATGGCGGTCAGTCGGGCGAGGCGGGCCGGGTCGTCACCGTCCGTGTGCAGGTCGACGGGGAGCCCGTGGGCGGCGGCGAGATCCAGGACCGCCTCGGTGTGGCCGGCCGGGTCGGGGTCGAGGTCGGGGCAGCCGCCGAGCACGCCGGCCCCCATGTCCACGGCGTCACGGAGCGCGGCGCGGCCGTCGGCGCCCGCGACACCCGTGAGGAGCCGGGGTACCGCGACGGCGGACAGCTCGGTGAGGCCCCGCAGCGAACGGCCGGCCGCCAGGACGCCCTCCAGGGGGCCGAGGCCCTGTACGCCACCGACGCGCACATGGGCGCGCAGCGCGGTGGCCCCGTGGCTGAGCTGGAGCAGGGCGGCCTCGGTCGCGCGGCGCCTGACGTCATCGGGGCGGCGGGACGGCGGGCCGCCCGAGCCGCCGGTGAGCGCGGTGTCGGCGTGGGAGTGGGGCTCGGCCGGGGCCGGCAGCAGAAGGTATCCACGCAGGTCCAGACGGTTCCTGGAGGTGCTGAGGCTGCCCGCTGTGCCGACGGCCTCGATACGGGTCCCGCCGATCCGCACGTCGACGGTGCGCCCGTCCGCCAGCCGCGCGCCGCTGAGGAGGAGCGCGGGTGCCTCGCCGGGGGTTTCGGGCATCGCGGCGCTCCTGGAGGGAATGCAAGATCACGCAGAGTGAGCCGAGCCTAAGGGCTGTCCCGCCGGCTCCGAGGAGCAGCGGATTAGTCGTACGAATGTGGCTCCGCGGGGCGGGTGGGGAGAGGTGCGTCACGGGGGCCCGCGTGCCGGTGCGCGGAGGTGGCGTACCGGCTGATCAAGCCCCTGATCAGGGGGGTGTTCGCAGGGGTCGCCCGGGGGTGGCGGGGGGTCCGGTGGGGGCGGCGGAAACGGATTTGGGCGATCGGCGACAGAGCGTGTAATGTCTTCCTCGCTCGCCCCAATAGCTCAGTCGGTAGAGCGTCTCCATGGTAAGGAGAAGGTCTGCGGTTCGATTCCGCATTGGGGCTCTGGTGATCGGGTAACTCCGCTTCGGCGGGGAAACCCGGCATCAAAGCGGTGTAGCTCAGTCGGTAGAGCAAGCGGCTCATAATCGCTGTGTCACCGGTTCAAGTCCGGTCACCGCTACTAACGGTAGCCGATTGTGGGGTCGGTCCTTCGATCGGCTACTCTTTTTTGCGTTCATCCGTCCATCCGTCCGTCCAAGGAGCACTCACGTGGCTGCCACCGACGTCCGCCCGAAGATCACGCTGGCCTGCGTGGAGTGCAAGGAGCGGAACTACATCACCAAGAAGAACCGGCGTAACAACCCGGACCGTCTTGAGATGAAGAAGCACTGCCCGCGCTGCAACTCGCACACCGCGCACCGCGAAACGCGCTGAAAACAGGCTCGTACACGAGGCCGTCCCCACTGGGGGCGGCCTCGTGTCGTTTTATCCGGCGACTCGGGTGATTCGTCGCCTCATGGCCCCATTCGACTTTTCATCAGGAGGTACCGGGCACATGGCGCTCGACCAGTCCTTCGTGGGGCGGACCTATCCGCCCACCCCGGCGTACGAGGTCGGCAGGGAGAAGATCCGGGAGTTCGCGGAAGCGGTGGGTGACGCGAATCCGGCGTACACGGATCCGGAGGCCGCCAAGGCCCTGGGGTATCCGGATGTGATCGCCCCGCCCACGTTCGTCTTCTCGATCGCCTACCGGGCCGCCGGCCAGGTGGTGGCGGACCCGCAGCTGGGCCTGGACTTCAGCCGTGTGGTGCACGGTGACCAGAAGTTCGCCTACGAGCGCCCCGTGCGGGCGGGGGACCGGCTGACGGTCACCTCGACCATCGAGGCCATCAAGACGATGGCGGGCACCGACATCCTGGACGTCCGTGGCGAGGTGCACGACGAGTCCGGTGAACACGTGGTGACCGCGTGGATGAAGCTGGTGGCGCGCGCCGCCGAGGAGGCGTGATGACAGCGAGCATTGCCTACGAGGCGGTCGAGGTCGGTACGGAGCTGCCGGCGCAGTCGTTCCCGGCGACCCGGGCGGCGCTGGTGCGGTACGCGGGTGCATCCGGCGACTTCAACCCGATCCACTGGAACGAGAAGTTCGCGCGCGAGGTCGGCCTGCCTGACGTGATCGCGCACGGCATGTTCACCATGGCCGAGGCGATCCGCGTGGTCACCGACTGGGCGGGTGACCCGGGCGCGGTCGTCGAGTACGGGGTGCGGTTCACCAAGCCGGTCGCCGTGCCGAACGACGACACCGGTGCGCTGATCGAGGTCAGCGGCAAGGTCGCCGCGAAGCTGGACGACAACACGGTGCGGATCGACCTGACCGCGATGAACGACGGCAAGAAGGTGCTGGGCATGGCCCGCGCCGTCGTCCGCCTGGCCTGAACGCGCGCAGCCGGTGAGGGAAGGGGCGCCCGAGTGGCGCCCCTTCTCGTCGGTCACAGCGCGGATGTCGCCCTTGACGTGTTAGTGAGTGACCAATAACTTACTTTCATGGCAAGGATGAGCGCAGAGGACAGGCGGGAGAGTGTCGTGCGGGCCGCGGTCTCCGAGTTCGCCCGCAGCGGGTACCACGGCACCTCGACGGAGACGATCGCCAAGCGTGTCGGCGTCTCGCAGCCGTATCTGTTCCGGCTCTTCACCGGCAAGCAGGCGATCTTCCTCGCCGCGTCCGAGCGGTGCCTCGCGGACGCCCGGGAGGTGTTCCTGCGGGCGGCCGAGGGGCTGGAGGGGGAGGAGGCGTCGCTGGCTCTGGGGGCGGCGTACCGGCAGCTGATCGTGGACGACCCCGACACGCTGCTGATGCAGATGCAGATGTACGCGGCCGTCGCTGCGGCGGAAGCGGCGGGTGACCATGCCTTCGGCGAGCGTCTGCGGCTCGGCTGGGAGGGGCTGTGGGACGAGGTCCATGTCCTGCTGGGGGCGGACCAGGACGAGACCACCTCGTTCTGGGCGTACGGCATGCTCATCAACACGCTGGCCTCGATGGGCTTTCCGGCCGGTCATCGCGTCTGGTCCGGCTTCGACCTGACGGCCGGGGCGTGCTCGGCGGACTGAACCGCACATCCCGCCGAGGGCCCTTCGGTGGGACGGATCCATCCGGTCTGCCGGACGTTCGTCCGGTGTCCCGGCCGATTTCTGCCCGCTCAAGTTAGTAAGTGATCACTAAGACCGCCCTCCATGTGCCGGTCGGTCCAAACCCCTGGGGGAAGCAGTGAAGCAGCAAGCATCCAGCGGCGGGGGAGCCGTCTGGGCACTGGTCATCACGAGCGTCGCCGGCTTCATGGCAGCGCTCGACAACCTCGTCGTCACCACCGCCCTCCCGTCCATCCGCGAGGACCTCGGTGGCCGACTGGCGGAGCTCGAGTGGACGGTGAACGCGTACACGCTCACCTTCGCGGTCCTGCTGATGACCGGTGCCGCACTCGGTGACCGCTTCGGCCGGCGCCGGCTCTTCCTGGCAGGTCTCTCCGTCTTCACCGCCGCCTCCGCGGCAGCGGCCCTCTCGCCGGGCATCAACGAACTCATCGCCTTCCGCGCCGTCCAGGGCGTCGGAGCCGCGGTCATGATGCCGCTCACCCTCACCCTGCTCACCGCCGCGGTCCCGCCCGCCAGGCGAGGCATGGCCCTCGGCGTGTTCAGCGCGGTCACCGGACTCGCGGTGGCGAGCGGCCCCCTGATCGGAGGGAGCCTCACCGAACACATCTCCTGGCAGTGGATCTTCTGGCTGAACGTGCCGATCGGCATGATCCTGCTGCCTCTGGCGCGACTGCGACTGGCCGAGTCCTACGCCCCGGGGGCACGGCTCGACGTGACTGGCACCGTCCTGGTCAGCGGCGGCCTCTTCGGCATCGTCTACGCGCTCGTCAGCAGCACGAGCGACGGCTGGAGCGACCCGGTGGTGCTGACCGGTCTGATCGCGGGGGCGGCGCTCATGGGTGTCTTCGTCCGCCACGGATTCCGTGCGAAGAACCCGGTCCTGCCCATGCGGCTCTTCCGTGACCGGGCCTTCTTCGGGATCAACATGGCGAGCCTGCTGATGTTCCTCGGCATGTTCGGCTCGATCTTCCTGCTCAGCCAGTTCCTCCAGGGTGTTCTGGGTTACTCCCCGACCGAGGCGGGCCTGCGGATGCTGCCCTGGACGGGGATGCCGATGCTCGTGGCACCCATCGCCGGATATCTGTCCGACCGGTTCGGCGGGCGCCCCGTGGTGGTCACCGGTCTCGCCCTCCAGGCCGTGGGGCTCGCCCTCTTCGCGATGGTCCTCGAACCGGATGTCGCCTACGCGGTCCAGCTGCCAGGCCTGATCGTCGGCGGTATCGGCATGGCCCTGTACTTCGCGCCCGCCGCCAGCCTCGTGATGTCCAGCGTCAGGCCGGAGGAGCAGGGCATCGCCGCCGGGGCCAACAACGCACTGCGCGAGGTCGGCGGGGCTCTCGGGATCGCCGTGCTCGCCGCGGTCTTCTCCGCCCGGGGCGGATACGGGTCCCCGCAGTCCTTCACCGACGGGACCGTGCCCGCCGTGTGGATCGGTGCCGGAGCGGTGGTCCTGGCCGCGCTCGCGGCCCTGCTCATCCCGAGTCGCACCCCCGCCCGGCCGGCGCCCGAGCCGGCCGATGAGCGGGTCCCGGCCACCACCTGACCGCGCGTACGGTCCATGGCCCGCTCCCGGGGCATGGACCGTACTCTTGTCCCCGTGCAGGAACTCCATGACGCCCCCCTCGCCCCCCTGACCACCTTCCGGCTCGGCGGTCCGGCCGGGCGGCTGCTCACGGCCACCACCGACGCGGAGGTGATCGCCGCCGTACGGGAGGCAGACGACAGCGGCACCCCGCTCCTGGTCATCGGCGGGGGGTCCAACCTCGTCATCGGCGACAAGGGCTTCGACGGAACGGCCCTGCGCATCGCGACCAAGGGCTTCGCCCTCTCCGGTACGACGCTCGAACTGGCCGCAGGCGAGGTCTGGACCGACGCCGTGGCCCGTACGGTCGAGGCGGGCCTGGCCGGGATCGAGTGCCTCGCCGGGATCCCCGGGTCGGCCGGGGCGACACCGATCCAGAACGTCGGGGCGTACGGGCAGGAGGTGTCCTCGGTCATCACCGAGGTCGTCGCCTACGACCGGCACACCGGGGAGACCGTCACCCTCCCGAACGAGGCCTGCGCGTTCTCGTACCGCCACAGCCGCTTCAAGGGCGAACCCGACCGCTTCGTCGTGCTCCGGGTCAGGTTCGGCCTGGAGGACGCGGGCGGACTGTCCGCGCCGCTGCGCTACCCCGAGACGGCCAGGGCCATGGGCGTCGAACAGGGCGACCGTGTGCCCGCCGCCTCCGCCAGCGAGACCGTCCTGCGGCTGCGGGCGGGCAAGGGGATGGTGCTCGACCCGGAGGACCACGACACCTGGTCGGCCGGGTCCTTCTTCACCAACCCGATCCTCGACGAGGCGGAGCACGCCCTGTTCGTCGGCCGTGTCGGTGAGCGCCTCGGAGCGGATGTCACCCCCCCGGTCTTCGCCGCGGGGGAGGGCAGGGTGAAGACCTCGGCCGCCTGGCTCATCGACAAGGCGGGCTTCACCAAGGGGTACGGCACAGGACCCGCGCGCATCTCCACCAAGCACACGCTCGCCCTCACCAACCGGGGCGGCGCCACCACCGAGGACCTGCTCGCCCTGGCCCGCGAGGTCGTCGCCGGTGTCCACGAGGCCTTCGGGGTCACCCTCGTCAACGAACCGGTGACGGTGGGCGTCAGCCTGTAGCCCGGCCGGAGGGCACGGGGAACCGTCTCAGTACGCGATTCCCACGCCCTGCCGCACCGCGGCCGGATCGTCGATCAGCGCCAGCATCGCGTGGGCCACGTCGGCGCGCGAGATGGACCGGCCGCTGCGCGGGGTGCCGCCCACGACCGTCCGGTACGCCCCCGTCAGCGGGCCGTTCGTCAGCTTCGGCGGACGCGCCGACGTCCAGTCCGTCGCGCTCGCGGCCAACGCGGCCTCCATGCGCGTCAGATCGGCGTACACCTCCCTGAGGACCGCGCCGATCGCCTTGCGGGCCACACGGTCCAGCAGCGGGTCGTCCGCCGGCGCGGGACCGACCGGGGCCGCGCTCACGACCAGCAGTCGCCGCACCCCCTCCGCCTCCATCGCCTCCAGCACCTGACCCGTGAGCCGCTCCGCGACATCGCCGGCCTTCCGGCCGCGCGAGCCGAGCCCGGAGAGCACGGCGTCCCGCCCGGCCACCGCCCCGCGCACCGCGGCCTTGTCACCCAGCGGTACGACCCCGTGCGGCGCGGCACCGCGGAGCCCCTCCGGGAGCCGGGCGGGATCGCGGACCACCGCCGTCACCTCGTGCCCGGCCACCAGCGCCTGCCGCACGACCTCCTGGCCGACGGCCCCCGTCGCCCCGAACACTGTGAGCCTCATCGTGCACGCCCCTTCTCGAAGGTCTCAGTGGGTGAGTATTCACTCACCCTTAGAGTGAGTGGACGCTCACCCCTCCGTCAAGCACGCGTTGGAGCATTCATGGACATGGACCAGAAGCCCGCCCGCGTGCGCATCGTCGACGCGGCACACGAGCTCATGCTCGGCATCGGCCTCGCGCGGACGACGACGAAGGAGATCGCCAAGGCAGCCGGCTGCTCCGAGGCGGCGCTGTACAAGTACTTCGCGAGCAAGGAGGAGCTCTTCGTCACCGTGCTCGGCGAGCGCATGCCGAGGCTCGGCCCGCTCCTGGGCGATCTGCGGGCGGGCGAGGGGGACCTGGAGCGGAATCTCACCGAGGTCGTCCGCCAGGCCGCCCTCTTCTATCAGCAGACCTTCCCGATGATCGCCCCGCTGTACGCGGAGCCCCGGCTCAAGCACCGTCACGAAGAGGCGATGCGCGAGATGGGCGCGGGCCCCCACAAGCCGATCCAGGGCCTCGACGCCTATCTGCGCGCCGAGCAGCAGGCGGGGCGTGTCGGCCCCGGAGCCGACACCTATGCGGCCGCCTCGCTGCTGCTGGGTGCCTGCGCCCAGCGTGCCTTCGCCTACGACATGGACGCGGCCCCGCAGTCGCTGGACGCGTTCGCGGTGTCCCTGGCGCGGACCCTGCTGGCAGGCATCAGCTGACCGGTGCCAGCCAGGCGTCGATCCCGCTCAGCAGCTTCTCCCGCACGTCGACGGGCGCCACCGAGCCCCGTACGGACTGCCGGGCCAGATCGGCCAGTTCCTCGTCGGTGAACGCGTGGTGCCGGCGTACGAGGTCGTACTGGGCGGCCAGCCGGGAACCGAAGAGCAGCGGGTCGTCCGCGCCGAGCGCCATCGGGACCCCGGCGTCGAACAGCGTGCGCAGGGGCACGTCGGCGGGCTTCTCGTAGACCCCGAGCGCCACATTGGACGCGGGGCAGACCTCGCAGGTCACGCCCCGCTCCGCGAGCTTGCGCAGCAGCCTCGGGTCCTCGGCCGCCCGTACGCCGTGCCCGATCCGGGCCGCGTCCAGGTCGTCCAGGCAGTCCCGGACGCTGGACGGGCCCGAGAGCTCACCGCCGTGCGGGGCGGCGAGCAGCCCGCCCTCGCGGGCGATGGCGAAGGCGCGGTCGAAGTCGCGGGCCATCCCGCGCCGTTCGTCGTTCGAGAGACCGAAGCCGATGACGCCGCGGTCCGCGTACCGCACGGCGAGCCTGGCCAGTGTCCGGGCGTCCAGCGGATGCTTCATCCGGTTCGCCGCGATCACCACCCGGATCCCGAGCCCGGTCTCGCGGGCCGCTCGGTCCACGGCGTCCAGGATGATCTCGATCGCCGGGATGAGCCCGCCGAGCAGCGGGGCGTACGAGGTGGGGTCGACCTGGATCTCCAGCCACCCCGAACCGTCCGCGACATCCTCCATGGCGGTCTCGCGCACGAGCCGCTGGATGTCCTCGGGCGAGCGGAGGCAGGACCGGGCGATGTCGTAGAGGCGCTGGAAACGGAACCAGCCGCGCTCGTCGGTGGCCCGCAGCTTGGGCGGCTCGCCGCCGGTCAGTGCGTCGGGCAGGCGGACGCCGTACTTGTCCGCGAGTTCGAGCAGGGTCGTGGGCCGCATCGACCCGGTGAAGTGCAGGTGCAGGTGGGCCTTGGGCAACAGCCGTACGTCACGCTCCATTGACCGATCTTGCCGCATGCGGGGCGTGTGGCGGTAGCCGGTTCCCCTCCTGAGTTACCTCTCGAACGAAGAAGTGGCCCCCGGCCGGAGCCGGGGACCACTTGCCTACTCACGTGAGTGGGCTGATCAGTCGCGCGCCTCACCCAGCAGCTTCTGGAGGCGGGAGACGCCCTCGACGAGGTCGTCGTCCCCCAGCGCGTAGGACAGCCGCAGGTAACCAGGCGTGCCGAACGCCTCTCCGGGAACCACCGCAACCTCGGCCTCGTCCAGGATGAGCGCGGCCAGCTCGACGGAGTCCGCCGGGCGCTTGCCACGGATGTCCTTGCCGAGCAGCCCCTTCACCGACGGGTACGCGTAGAACGCGCCCTCGGGCTCCGGGCAGAGCACGCCGTCGATCTCGTTGAGCATGCGCACGATCGTCGTCCGCCGGCGGTCGAAGGCCGTCCGCATCTCGGCGACCGCGTCCAGCGGTCCGGAGACGGCGGCCAGCGCGGCGGCCTGGGCGACGTTGTTGACGTTGGAGGTGGCGTGCGACTGCAGGTTGGTCGCGGCCTTCACGACGTCCTTGGGGCCGATGATCCAGCCCACCCGCCAGCCGGTCATGGCGTACGTCTTGGCGACACCGTTGACGACGATGCACTTGTCACGCAGCTCGGGCACGACCGCGGGGAGCGAGGCGGCGGACGCGCCACCGTAGACCAGGTGCTCGTAGATCTCGTCCGTCATCACCCACAGGCCGTGCTCGACGGCCCAGCGGCCGATCGCCTCGGTCTCGGCCTCGGTGTAGACCGCGCCCGTCGGGTTGGAGGGGGACACGAACAGGACGACCTTCGTGCGCTCGGTGCGCGCGGCCTCGAGCTGTTCGACCGAGACGCGGTAGCCCGTGGTCTCGTCGGCCACCACGTCGACCGGGACACCGCCGGCGAGACGGATCGACTCGGGGTAGGTCGTCCAGTACGGGGCGGGGACGATGACCTCGTCGCCCGGGTCGAGGATCGCGGCGAAGGCCTCGTAGATGGCCTGCTTGCCGCCGTTGGTCACCAGGACCTGGGAGGCGTCGATCTCGTAGCCGGAGTCGCGCAGCGTCTTCGCCGCGATGGCCGCCTTGAGCTCGGGGAGTCCTCCCGCCGGGGTGTAGCGGTGGTACTTCGGGTTACGGCACGCCTCGACAGCGGCGTCCACGATGTAACCGGGGGTCGGGAAGTCGGGCTCACCGGCGCCGAAACCGATCACCGGACGTCCGGCGGCCTTGAGAGCCTTGGCCTTGGCGTCGACGGCGAGGGTGGCGGACTCGGAGATCGCACCGATGCGGGCCGAAACCCGGCGCTCGGACGGAGAAGTTGCAGCGCTCATGCCCCCATGCTCGCAGACCGGAAATCCCCTCGGCACAGGGGTTTCAGGGACCGGACAGGACTCGGACAGGACCGGTCGGTAGTTGTCTGTTCGACGCGGCGGCCCTGAACACGTACACTCACCTGTCGTTGGCCTTCATCAGCCACACCGTTTTCCCGACCGGCCCACCGGAGGGGATGCGGTAGGTTGGTGGAAACCACAAAGGGTCGTAGCTCAATTGGTAGAGCACTGGTCTCCAAAACCAGCGGTTGGGGGTTCAAGTCCCTCCGGCCCTGCTACACACTCCTTCGCCAGGATGTGTGCGCATGTACGTACTTCAATGCACCGCCGTGCGGCTCCACCGGGCGCGGCACGGCCACGACCCGGAATCAGGTGAGTAGCGTGACGGACGCCGTGGGCTCCATCGACATGCCTGATGCCGAGGACGAAGCCCCCGAGTCGAAGAAGAAGACACGGAAGGGCGGCAAGCGCGGAAAGAAGGGCCCTCTGGGCCGTCTCGCGCTGTTCTACCGCCAGATCGTCGCCGAGCTCCGCAAGGTCGTCTGGCCCACGCGCAGCCAGCTGTCGACCTACACGGCCGTGGTGATCGTGTTCGTGGTCGTGATGATCGGCCTCGTCACCGTGATTGACTTCGGATTCGCGCGGCTCGTCAAGTACGTCTTCGGCTGATCCCCGCGGAGGGCGCCTCACCGGCGCCCCTTTCGCATGTTCCACCCATTTGTATCCAGGAAGAAGCAGCCATCGTGTCTGACCCGAACCTGAACGACGACGCCGAGCCCACGGCGAGCGCCGTCGAGTCCGCCGAGGACGAGCTCGACATCGTCGAGGCGGCGGATGCCGTGGCCCCGGACCAGGTCGACGCTGCTGACGCCGCCGCGGGCGAGCCCGCCGAGCAGGATGCTGTCCGTGTCGAGTCCGACGAGGACCAGGAGGCCGCCGAGGACGAAGCGGCCGCCGAGGTCGCGGAGGACGAAGCCGCTTCCGAGGACGAAGAGGCCGACGAGCCGGCCGCGCCGGTGGACGCCGTCGCCGCCCTCCGCGACGAGCTGCGCGGACTTCCCGGCGAGTGGTACGTCATCCACACGTACGCCGGTTACGAGAAGCGCGTGAAGGCCAACCTGGAGCAGCGCGCCGTCTCGCTCAACGTCGAGGACTTCATCTACCAGGCCGAGGTGCCCGAGGAAGAGATCGTCCAGATCAAGAACGGTGAGCGGAAGAACGTCCGTCAGAACAAGCTCCCGGGATACGTCCTGGTGCGCATGGACCTGACGAACGAGTCCTGGGGCGTTGTCCGCAACACCCCGGGCGTCACCGGCTTCGTGGGCAACGCCTACGACCCGTACCCGCTGACCCTGGACGAGATCGTCAAGATGCTCGCCCCCGAGGCCGAGGAGAAGGCGGCCCGCGAGGCTGCCGAGGCCGAGGGCAAGCCGGCTCCGGCCCGCAAGGTCGAGGTGCAGGTCCTGGACTTCGAGGTGGGCGACTCGGTCACTGTCACCGACGGCCCGTTCGCGACCCTGCAGGCGACGATCAACGAGATCAACGCCGACTCGAAGAAGGTCAAGGGCCTCGTCGAGATCTTCGGTCGTGAGACCCCGGTCGAGCTCAGCTTCGACCAGATCCAGAAGAACTGACGGTCTTTCCGCCCGTTCCTGGACACATGCCTACCGAGCAGGTCAGACAGGCTTCGCAGCCGGTCTGACCTGCTCGGTTTTTGGTCGCGCAGCTATACCCGTTATCGTTGTGCGGTATGCCTCCATCCGGATGACCGGAATGGCGGCGAAACACTCTCACTAGGACCCGGAGAGAGCAATGCCTCCCAAGAAGAAGAAGGTCACGGGGCTTATCAAGCTCCAGATCAACGCCGGTGCGGCCAACCCGGCGCCGCCGGTCGGTCCCGCACTGGGCCAGCACGGCGTCAACATCATGGAGTTCTGCAAGGCCTACAACGCCGCGACCGAGTCGCAGCGTGGCATGGTCGTGCCGGTGGAGATCACGGTCTACGAGGACCGCTCCTTCACCTTCATCACGAAGACTCCGCCGGCCGCCAAGCTGATCCTCAAGGCCGCGGGCGTGGACAAGGGCTCCGGCGAGCCGCACAAGACCAAGGTCGCCAAGCTCACGGCCGACCAGGTGCGCGAGATCGCCACGACCAAGCTCCCCGACCTGAACGCCAACGACCTCGACGCCGCGTCGAAGATCATCGCTGGCACCGCCCGTTCCATGGGCATCACGGTCGAAGGCTGAGTCAGCCTCGTAGCCCCACAGTGGTAGGACCAAGCGCTGGTCCGCACCACGACTCCACACTCTGAAAACCACAGGAGTAGATGTGAAGCGCAGCAAGAACCTCCGCGCTGCGGACGCGAAGATCGACCGGGAGCGTACGTACGCCCCGCTCGAGGCCGTCCGGATCGCCAAGGACACCTCCACCACCAAGTTCGACGGCACCGTCGAGGTCGCGTTCGCGCTGGGTGTCGACCCGCGCAAGGCCGACCAGATGGTCCGTGGCACCGTGAACCTCCCGCACGGCACCGGCAAGACCGCCCGGGTCCTGGTCTTCGCGACCGGTGACCGTGCTGCGGCAGCGGAAGCCGCGGGCGCCGACATCGTCGGCGCCGACGAGCTCATCGACGAGGTGGCGAAGGGCCGTCTGGACTTCGACGCCGTCGTCGCCACGCCGGACCTCATGGGCAAGGTCGGCCGCCTGGGCCGCGTGCTCGGTCCGCGTGGTCTGATGCCGAACCCGAAGACCGGCACCGTCACCCCCGATGTCGTCAAGGCTGTCAACGACATCAAGGGCGGCAAGATCGAGTTCCGCGTCGACAAGCACTCGAACCTGCACTTCATCATCGGAAAGACCTCTTTCGATGACACGAAGCTGGTCGAGAACTACGGTGCGGCGCTGGAGGAGATCCTCCGTCTGAAGCCGTCCGCCGCCAAGGGTCGCTTCATCAAGAAGGCGACCATGAGCACGACGATGGGCCCCGGCATCCCGCTGGACGCCAACCGCGTGCGCAACCTCCTCGTCGAGGAGGACCCGGCCGCCGTCTGAGCCCCCGTGCTCACCCGGCAGCCGCGTGTCATGGCATGGGACGGGCCCCGCAGCCTCTTCGGAGACCGCGGGGCCCGTCCTCGTGTCATGGAGGCCCCGGGGCAGCAGCTCCTGGCCGGCCGGGAAGCCCCTTAAACCTCTCGCAGTGGTCGAACCGGGACGGATTTGCTCCGAACGGTCCCGGTCGCGTAGTCTCACCAGGAAGCCAAAGACCGCTGGTCGTCGCCGCTTCCTCGTAAGAGGGGACGGTGACCGAAGGATCCGTCGAGAACGGACGACCTGCGCAGGTGACTGTGGAAGGCTCCCGGATTCATTCGGTCGAGCTACGCCCTGGCGCCTGTGCCGGGGCGTTTTTTCTTTCCCGGTCCCTTCTGAGCGGTCCTCATCACCCGGAAGGAGGCCGACGCTCATGGCAAGGCCCGACAAGGCTGCCGCGGTAGCCGAGCTGGCGGACCAGTTCCGCAGCTCGAACGCCGCTGTGCTGACCGAGTACCGGGGTCTCACCGTGGCACAGCTCAAGGAGCTGCGCCGTTCGCTCGGTGAGAACACCCAGTACGCCGTGGTGAAGAACACGCTGACCAAGATTGCGGCCAACGAGGCCGGGATCGACACGCTGGACGACCTGTTCACGGGTCCGACGGCGGTTGCCTTCGTCACCGGTGACCCGGTGGAGTCGGCGAAGGGTCTTCGTGACTTCTCCAAGGAGAACCCTGACCTCGTCATCAAGGGCGGTGTCCTTGATGGCAAGGCGCTGTCCGCCGACGAGTTCAAGAAGCTCGCGGACCTCGAGTCCCGCGAGGTTCTGCTCGCCAAGCTGGCCGGCGCCATGAAGGGCAAGCAGACTCAGGCTGCGCAGCTCTTCCAGGCTCTGCCGTCGAAGTTCGTCCGCACCGCGGAAGCGCTTCGCGCCAAGAAGGCCGAGCAGGGCGGTGCCGACACGTCGGCTCCCGCCGACGCCGAGGTGGCGGAGTAACACTCCGCGTCCACGGCTCGCAGCGGGCCCGTACGCCCGCCTACATATACATCCGGCACCTGCCGAATTAGTGGAAGGACGCCATCATGGCGAAGCTCAGCCAGGAAGACCTGCTCGCCCAGTTCGAGGAGCTCACCCTCATCGAGCTCTCCGAGTTCGTTAAGGCGTTCGAGGAGAAGTTCGACGTCACCGCCGCCGCCGCGGTCGCCGTCGCCGGTCCCGCCGCGGGTGGCCCCGCCGCCGAGGCCGAGGCCGAGCAGGACGAGTTCGACGTCATCCTCACGGGTGCCGGCGAGAAGAAGATCCAGGTCATCAAGGTCGTGCGTGAGCTGACCTCGCTGGGTCTCAAGGAGGCCAAGGACCTCGTCGACGGCACCCCGAAGCCGGTCCTCGAGAAGGTCGCCAAGGAGGCCGCCGAGAAGGCTGCCGAGTCCCTCAAGGCCGCCGGCGCTTCCGTCGAGGTCAAGTGACCCTGCGAGTCCTCTGACTCCGTAGGACCGTCCTGCCGCGAGGCGGGATGTCACATCGCAAAGGGCGATCACCCATCCGGGTGATCGCCCTTTGGCGTGCCCTCGGAGGCTGCCTTGATCTTCCGCGCGCGACGAGTAGGGTGATCTTTCGCCGTGCGTTTCTCCGGGGCGCCACGGGGCGTCAACAGGCGTCCCTCTGGCGCAGGTGAAGATCGACGAGCGCTCGCCGGGACTCGGGGGCCTTGACGAACCGCACGCGGCGCGCAATTCTCAGGACGCGTCGTCATCTCGATCCGCATCCGAGGCATGGATCGGGAGCGAAGAGGGCAGTAAAGAAGAGCGCACACCGCGCGAGGGCTATTCATAGGTGTTGAGAACAGCTGTTGAGAGCAACGTGGGTCTCTGAGAACCCCGACTGGACATCAGTGTGCCGCTTGGCTACACTGACCCTTTGCGCTGCCTGTTAGCTGCCTCCTGCCCGTCACCAGGGGCATGCCCACGCCTAGCACCGATGACCGGATATTCCCTGACCTTGGGATTCCTGTCTCTGTGTGCGGCTTGGGGCCGGTACGCGCGTAGTGAGTCCGAGCCCTCGGAAGGACCCCCTCTTGGCCGCCTCGCGCAACGCCTCGACCTCGAATACGAACAACGGTGCCAGCACCGCCCCGCTGCGCATCTCTTTTGCAAAGATCAAGGAGCCCCTCGAGGTTCCGAACCTCCTCGCGCTGCAGACCGAGAGCTTTGACTGGCTCCTGGGTAACGCCGCCTGGAAGGCTCGCGTCGAGGCTGCTCTGGACAGCGGACAAGACGTCCCCACCAAGTCCGGCCTGGAGGAAATCTTCGAGGAGATCTCCCCGATCGAGGACTTCTCCGGGTCGATGTCGCTCACCTTCCGCGACCACCGCTTCGAGCCCCCGAAGAACTCGATCGACGAGTGCAAGGAGCGCGACTTCACGTTCGCCGCGCCGCTCTTCGTCACGGCCGAGTTCACCAACAACGAGACCGGCGAGATCAAGTCTCAGACGGTCTTCATGGGCGACTTCCCGCTCATGACCAACAAGGGCACCTTCGTCATCAACGGCACCGAGCGTGTCGTCGTGTCGCAGCTCGTGCGCTCGCCGGGTGTCTACTTCGACTCCTCCATCGACAAGACGTCCGACAAGGACATCTTCTCCGCCAAGATCATCCCGTCCCGGGGTGCCTGGCTGGAGATGGAGATCGACAAGCGCGACATGGTCGGTGTCCGCATCGACCGCAAGCGCAAGCAGTCCGTCACCGTCCTCCTGAAGGCTCTCGGCTGGACCACCGAGCAGATCCTGGAGGAGTTCGGCGAGTACGAGTCCATGCGCGCCACCCTGGAGAAGGACCACACCCAGGGCCAGGACGACGCGCTGCTCGACATCTACCGCAAGCTGCGTCCGGGCGAGCCGCCCACGCGTGAGGCTGCTCAGACGCTGCTCGAGAACCTCTACTTCAACCCGAAGCGCTACGACCTCGCGAAGGTCGGCCGCTACAAGGTGAACAAGAAGCTCGGCGCCGACGAGCCGCTCGACGCCGGTGTCCTCACCAGCGACGACATCATCGCCAGCATCAAGTACCTGGTGAAGCTGCACGCCGGTGAGACCGAGACGGTCGGCGAGTCCGGCCGCTCGATCATGGTCGAGACCGACGACATCGACCACTTCGGCAACCGCCGTATCCGTAACGTCGGTGAGCTCATCCAGAACCAGGTCCGTACGGGTCTCGCCCGTATGGAGCGTGTCGTGCGTGAGCGCATGACCACCCAGGACGTCGAGGCGATCACGCCGCAGACCCTGATCAACATCCGGCCGGTCGTCGCCTCCATCAAGGAGTTCTTCGGCACCAGCCAGCTGTCGCAGTTCATGGACCAGAACAACCCGCTGTCGGGTCTGACGCACAAGCGTCGTCTCAACGCCCTCGGCCCGGGTGGTCTGTCCCGTGAGCGCGCCGGCTTCGAGGTCCGTGACGTTCACCCGTCGCACTACGGCCGCATGTGCCCGATCGAGACGCCCGAAGGCCCGAACATCGGTCTGATCGGCTCGCTGGCCTCCTACGGGCGCATCAACCCGTTCGGCTTCATCGAGACGCCGTACCGCAAGGTCGTCGAGGGCGTCGTCACGGACGACGTCGACTACCTGACGGCCGACGAAGAGGACCGCTTCGTGATCGCCCAGGCGAACGCGACGCTCTCCGAGGACATGCGCTTCAGCGAGGCGCGCGTCCTGGTCCGTCGCCGTGGCGGCGAGATCGACTACATCCCCGGCGACGACGTCGACTACATGGACGTCTCGCCGCGCCAGATGGTGTCGGTCGCCACCGCGATGATCCCGTTCCTCGAGCACGACGACGCCAACCGTGCCCTCATGGGCGCGAACATGATGCGTCAGGCCGTCCCGCTCATCAAGAGCGAGGCGCCGCTGGTCGGTACCGGCATGGAGTACCGCTGTGCCACCGACGCCGGTGACGTGCTCAAGGCGGAGAAGGCGGGTGTGGTCCAGGAGGTCTCCGCGGACTACATCACCGTGACGAACGACGACGGCACGTACACCACGTACCGCATCTCGAAGTTCTCGCGCTCCAACCAGGGCACCTCGGTGAACCAGAAGGTCGTCGTCTCCGAGGGCGACCGGGTCATCGAGAGCCAGGTGCTCGCCGACGGCCCCGCCACCGAGAACGGTGAGATGGCGCTGGGCAAGAACCTGCTCGTGGCGTTCATGCCGTGGGAGGGTCACAACTACGAGGACGCGATCATCCTGTCGCAGCGCCTCGTGCAGGACGACGTCCTCTCCTCGATCCACATCGAGGAGCACGAGGTCGACGCCCGTGACACCAAGCTCGGCCCGGAGGAGATCACCCGGGACATCCCGAACGTCTCCGAGGAGGTCCTCGCCGACCTCGACGAGCGCGGCATCATCCGTATCGGTGCCGAGGTCGTCGCCGGCGACATCCTCGTCGGCAAGGTCACGCCCAAGGGTGAGACCGAGCTGACCCCGGAGGAGCGTCTGCTCCGTGCGATCTTCGGTGAGAAGGCGCGCGAGGTGCGCGACACCTCGCTGAAGGTCCCGCACGGCGAGATCGGCAAGGTCATCGGCGTCCGCGTCTTCGACCGCGAGGAGGGCGACGAGCTGCCGCCCGGCGTGAACCAGCTGGTCCGCGTCTACGTCGCACAGAAGCGCAAGATCACCGATGGTGACAAGCTCGCCGGCCGTCACGGCAACAAGGGCGTCATCTCGAAGATCCTCCCGATCGAGGACATGCCGTTCCTCGAGGACGGCACCCCGGTCGACATCATCCTCAACCCGCTGGGTGTCCCGTCCCGAATGAACCCGGGACAGGTCCTGGAGATCCACCTCGGCTGGCTCGCCAGCCGCGGCTGGGACGTCTCCGGCCTCGGTGACGAGTGGGCCCAGCGCCTGCAGGCCATCGGCGCCGACCAGGTCGACCCCGGCACCAACGTCGCCACGCCCGTCTTCGACGGTGCGCGCGAGGACGAGATCACCGGCCTCTTCCAGGCCACGATCCCGAACCGCGACGGCGACCGCCTGGTCCAGCCCTCGGGCAAGGCCAACCTGTTCGACGGCCGCTCCGGCGAGCCGTTCCCGGACCCGGTCTCGATCGGGTACATGTACATCCTCAAGCTGCACCACCTGGTCGACGACAAGCTCCACGCCCGTTCGACCGGCCCGTACTCCATGATCACGCAGCAGCCGCTGGGTGGTAAGGCGCAGTTCGGTGGTCAGCGATTCGGTGAGATGGAGGTGTGGGCCCTTGAGGCTTACGGCGCCGCATACGCCCTCCAGGAACTCCTGACGATCAAGTCCGACGACGTGACCGGCCGCGTGAAGGTGTACGAGGCGATCGTCAAGGGCGAGAACATCCCCGAGCCCGGCATCCCCGAGTCCTTCAAGGTGCTCATCAAGGAGATGCAGTCGCTCTGCCTCAACGTGGAGGTGCTGTCCTCGGACGGTATGTCCATCGAGATGCGTGACACGGACGAGGACGTCTTCCGCGCGGCGGAGGAGCTCGGTATCGACCTGTCCCGGCGCGAGCCGAGCAGCGTCGAAGAGGTCTGACGGGTTGGCCGGCCGGATCCTCGTGATCCGGCCGGCTCTCCCCGGACCCGTTCAGACCATTGCTGAAGTGCCCCGATTTCTCGCGTGATGCGAGGGGGCTCGAACCCCCGAAAGAGGGATTGACGACAAGTGCTCGACGTCAACTTCTTCGACGAGCTGCGGATCGGCCTTGCCACCGCGGACGACATCCGGACCTGGTCCCACGGCGAAGTGAAGAAGCCGGAGACCATCAACTACCGCACGCTCAAGCCCGAGAAGGACGGACTCTTCTGCGAGAAGATCTTCGGTCCGACCCGGGACTGGGAGTGCTACTGCGGCAAGTACAAGCGTGTCCGCTTCAAGGGCATCATCTGTGAGCGCTGTGGCGTAGAGGTCACGCGCGCCAAGGTGCGCCGTGAGCGCATGGGTCACATCGAGCTTGCCGCTCCCGTCACCCACATCTGGTACTTCAAGGGCGTCCCGTCGCGTCTTGGCTACCTGCTGGACCTCGCGCCGAAGGACCTCGAGAAGGTCATCTACTTCGCCGCGTACATGATCACGTTCGTCGACGAGGAGCGCCGCACGCGTGACCTCCCGTCGCTGGAGGCGCATGTCTCCGTCGAGCGCCAGCAGGTCGAGAACCGCCGCGACTCGGACCTCGAGAACCGCGCCAAGAAGCTCGAGACCGACCTGGCCGAGCTTGAGGCCGAGGGCGCCAAGGCCGACGTTCGCCGCAAGGTGCGCGAAGGTGCCGAGCGTGAGATGAAGCAGCTGCGTGACCGTGCGCAGCGCGAGATCGACCGTCTCGACGAGGTGTGGAGCCGCTTCAAGAACCTCAAGGTCCAGGACCTCGAGGGCGACGAGCTGCTCTACCGGGAGCTGCGTGACCGCTTCGGCACGTACTTCGACGGCTGCATGGGCGCTGCCGCCCTGCAGAAGCGCCTGGAGTCGTTCGACCTCGACGAGGAGGCCGAGCGCCTCCGCGAGATCATCCGTACCGGCAAGGGCCAGAAGAAGACCCGTGCGCTCAAGCGCCTCAAGGTCGTCTCCGCGTTCCTGCAGACCAGCAACAAGCCCAAGGGCATGGTGCTCGACTGCGTCCCGGTCATCCCGCCGGACCTGCGTCCGATGGTGCAGCTGGACGGTGGCCGCTTCGCGACCTCCGACCTGAACGACCTGTACCGCCGTGTGATCAACCGCAACAACCGTCTCAAGCGTCTCCTTGACCTCGGTGCCCCCGAGATCATCGTGAACAACGAGAAGCGGATGCTGCAGGAGGCCGTCGACGCGCTGTTCGACAACGGCCGCCGCGGTCGCCCGGTCACCGGTCCCGGTAACCGTCCCCTGAAGTCCCTCAGCGACATGCTGAAGGGCAAGCAGGGTCGTTTCCGTCAGAACCTCCTCGGCAAGCGCGTGGACTACTCCGCGCGTTCCGTGATCGTCGTCGGTCCGCAGCTCAAGCTGCACCAGTGCGGTCTGCCGAAGGCGATGGCGCTGGAGCTCTTCAAGCCGTTCGTGATGAAGCGCCTGGTGGACCTGAACCACGCGCAGAACATCAAGTCGGCCAAGCGCATGGTCGAGCGTGGCCGCACCGTCGTGTACGACGTCCTCGAAGAGGTCATCGCCGAACACCCGGTGCTGCTGAACCGTGCGCCCACCCTGCACCGCCTCGGCATCCAGGCCTTCGAGCCGCAGCTGGTCGAGGGCAAGGCCATCCAGATCCACCCGCTCGTCTGCACCGCGTTCAACGCGGACTTCGACGGTGACCAGATGGCCGTGCACCTGCCGCTCTCCGCGGAGGCACAGGCCGAGGCCCGCATCCTGATGCTGTCCTCGAACAACATCCTGAAGCCGGCCGACGGTCGTCCCGTCACCATGCCGACCCAGGACATGGTGCTGGGCCTCTTCTTCCTCACCACGGACGACGAGGGCCGCAACGTCAAGGGCGCGGACCGTTCCTTCGGTTCCACGGCCGAGGCGATCATGGCCTTCGACGCCCGGGAGCTCTCGCTCCAGGCGAAGGTCGACATCCGCTTCCCGGTCGGCACCATGCCGCCGCGTGGCTGGGTGCCGCCGGTCGCCGAGGAGGGCGAGCCCGAGTACCAGCCGGGTGACACCTTCCGGCTGCGTACGAGCCTGGGCCGCGCGCTCTTCAACGAGCTGCTGCCCGAGGACTACCCGTTCGTCGACTACTCGGTGGGCAAGAAGCAGCTCTCCGAGATCGTCAACGACCTGGCCGAGCGCTACCCCAAGGTGATCGTGGCGGCGACGCTCGACAACCTGAAGGCGGCCGGTTTCCACTGGGCGACCCGCTCCGGTGTGACCGTGGCCATCTCCGACGTCGTCGTGCCCGAGGCCAAGAAGGCCATCGTCAAGGGCTACGAGGACCAGGACGAGAAGGTCCAGAAGCAGTACGAGCGCGGTCTGATCACCAAGGACGAGCGCACGCAGGAGCTCATCGCGATCTGGACCAAGGCGACCAACGAGGTTGCCGAGGCGATGAACGCGAACTTCCCGAAGACGAACCCCATCTTCATGATGGTCGACTCGGGTGCCCGAGGAAACATGATGCAGATGCGTCAGATCGCGGGTATGCGTGGTCTGGTGTCGAACGCCAAGAACGAGACGATTCCTCGTCCCATCAAGGCGTCCTTCCGTGAGGGCCTCACCGTCCTGGAGTACTTCATCTCCACGCACGGTGCCCGTAAGGGTCTGGCGGACACCGCCCTGCGTACCGCCGACTCGGGTTACCTGACCCGTCGTCTGGTGGACGTCTCGCAGGACGTGATCATCCGCGAGGAGGACTGCGGCACCGACCGTGGCCTCAAGCTGAAGATCGCCGTCAAGGGCGCCGACGGCGTGCTCCGCAAGACGGAGGACGTCGAGACCTCGGTCTACGCCCGCATGCTCGCCGAGGACGTCGTCGTCGACGGCAAGGTCATCGCGCCTGCCAACGTCGACCTCGGTGACGTCCTGATCGACGCCCTGGTGGGCGCCGGCGTCGAGGAGGTCAAGACCCGCTCGGTCCTGACCTGTGAGTCCGCGGTCGGCACCTGTGCCTTCTGCTACGGACGCTCGCTCGCCACCGGCAAGCTGGTCGACATCGGTGAGGCGGTCGGCATCATCGCCGCCCAGTCCATCGGTGAGCCCGGCACCCAGCTGACGATGCGTACCTTCCACACCGGTGGTGTGGCAGGTGACGACATCACGCAGGGTCTGCCGCGTGTCGTCGAGCTCTTCGAGGCGCGTACGCCCAAGGGTGTCGCCCCGATCTCGGAGGCCAGGGGCCGTGTCCGGATCGAGGAGACCGAGAAGACCAAGAAGCTCGTCGTCACCCCGGACGACGGCAGCGAGGAGACGCCGTTCCCGATCTCCAAGCGTGCCCGTCTCCTGGTCGGCGAGGGCGACGCGGTCGAGGTGGGCCAGAAGCTCACCGTCGGTGCCACCAACCCGCACGACGTGCTGCGGATCCTCGGTCAGCGCGCGGTCCAGGTCCACCTGGTCGGCGAGGTCCAGAAGGTCTACAACTCGCAGGGTGTGTCGATCCACGACAAGCACATCGAGATCATCATCCGGCAGATGCTGCGCCGTGTGACGATCATCGAGTCCGGCGACGCGGAGCTGCTGCCGGGCGAGCTCGTCGAGCGTTCGAAGTTCGAGACCGAGAACCGTCGTGTGGTCACCGAGGGCGGTCACCCCGCCTCCGGCCGTCCGCAGCTGATGGGTATCACCAAGGCCTCGCTCGCCACCGAGTCGTGGCTGTCGGCGGCGTCCTTCCAGGAGACGACCAGGGTTCTGACCGACGCGGCGATCAACGCCAAGTCGGACTCCCTGATCGGCCTCAAGGAGAACGTCATCATCGGTAAGCTCATCCCGGCCGGTACGGGCCTGTCCCGCTACCGCAACATCCGGGTCGAGCCGACCGAGGAAGCCAAGGCCGCGATGTACTCGGCCGTCGGTTACGACGACATCGACTACTCGCCGTTCGGCACGGGCTCCGGCCAGGCCGTTCCGCTGGAGGACTACGACTACGGTCCGTACAACCAGTAGAAGTGAGTGAGAGGGGCGGCCATCCTGCTACGGCGGGGTGGCCGCCCTTCTGCGTGCCCGCCGCGTGCCGTCCGCGCGCCACCGTGAGGTCGGTCACCCGGGGTGACCGGTGAGCGGCGGGCGACTTCCGGGCAAATGACGTGGTCACGGCTACCGGGCAGGGCGTTCGCGCTGGTGGGAGCGGGTATGCCGACCGGACGGCAGCCGCCGGGGGTGGCTGTCACGTCCGGTTTCGCCTGACCGCCGGGTTCATGGGCCCGTGGCGACCGGCATTTGTTTTGACCCAGCTCCGTGAGGTAGGTACGCTCAAGCCTTGTGCCTGGGGTGTGCCTGGGCTCGGGTGCGTGTCCTCAACCGCATGGCGAGTCCGTAAGTGGCCACCGCAATCTGTGTCTCCCCTGCCTTCGGCAGGGGCCTGCAGTATTCGACACACCCGACCGCGTGGGTCGGCGAGTGTTCCAGGTTAGTTTCACCGACGGCACACAGAAACCGGAGAAGTAGTGCCTACGATTCAGCAGCTGGTCCGGAAGGGCCGGCAGGACAAGGTCGAGAAGAACAAGACGCCCGCGCTCGAGGGTTCGCCCCAGCGTCGTGGTGTCTGCACGCGTGTCTTCACGACCACCCCGAAGAAGCCGAACTCGGCGCTGCGTAAGGTCGCGCGTGTGCGTCTGACCTCCGGCATCGAGGTCACGGCTTACATCCCGGGTGAGGGACACAACCTGCAGGAGCACTCCATCGTGCTCGTGCGTGGCGGCCGTGTGAAGGACCTGCCGGGTGTTCGTTACAAGATCATCCGCGGTTCGCTCGACACCCAGGGTGTCAAGAACCGCAAGCAGGCCCGCAGCCGCTACGGCGCCAAGAAGGAGAAGTAAGAATGCCTCGTAAGGGCCCCGCCCCGAAGCGCCCGGTCATCATCGACCCGGTCTACAGCTCTCCTCTTGTCACCTCGCTGATCAACAAGATCCTCCTCGACGGCAAGCGTTCCACCGCCGAGCGGATCGTGTACGGCGCGATGGAAGGCCTGCGCGAGAAGACCGGTGCAGACCCGGTCATCACGCTGAAGCGCGCGCTTGAGAACGTCAAGCCCTCGCTCGAGGTCAAGTCCCGCCGCGTCGGTGGCGCCACCTACCAGGTGCCGATCGAGGTCAAGCCCGGTCGCGCCGCCACCCTCGCGCTCCGCTGGGTCGTCGGTTACTCCCGCGCCCGTCGCGAGAAGACCATGACCGAGCGCCTCATGAACGAGCTGCTCGACGCCTCCAACGGTCTTGGCGCTGCCGTCAAGAAGCGCGAGGACACCCACAAGATGGCCGAGTCCAACAAGGCCTTCGCGCACTACCGCTGGTAGTCGCTCACCCCATCGAGACCGAGAGAAGATTGAGCCTTATGGCCACCACTTCGCTTGACCTGGCCAAGGTCCGCAACATCGGGATCATGGCCCACATCGACGCGGGCAAGACGACCACCACTGAGCGGATCCTCTTCTACACCGGCGTTTCGTACAAGATCGGTGAAGTCCACGACGGCGCAGCCACGATGGACTGGATGGAGCAGGAGCAGGAGCGCGGCATCACGATCACGTCCGCCGCGACGACCTGTCACTGGCCGCTCGACGATGTCGATCACACGATCAACATCATCGACACCCCGGGTCACGTCGACTTCACCGTCGAGGTGGAGCGTTCGCTCCGCGTCCTCGACGGTGCCGTCACCGTGTTCGACGGTGTGGCCGGCGTCGAGCCCCAGTCCGAGACTGTCTGGCGTCAGGCGGACCGCTACGGCGTGCCGCGTATCTGCTTCGTCAACAAGCTCGACCGGACCGGCGCGGACTTCTTCCGTTGCGTCGACATGATCGTCCAGCGCCTCGGCGCTGTCCCGATCGTCATGCAGCTCCCCGTCGGCGCCGAGGCCGACTTCACGGGTGTCGTCGACCTCGTGACGATGAAGGCCTTCGTGTACCCCGAAGAGGCCGCCAAGGGCGAGATGTACAACACCGTCGAGATCCCGGACAACCTCAAGGAGGCCGCCGCGGAATGGCGCGGCAAGCTCCTCGAGACCGTCTCGGAGAACGACGACGCCATGATGGAGCTGTACCTGGAGGGCGTCGAGCCCACCGAGGAGCAGCTGTACGAGGCGGTCCGTCGGATCACCCTCGCGTCGAAGGGCACCGCCGACTCGGTCACCGTCACCCCGGTGTTCTGTGGCACCGCGTTCAAGAACAAGGGCGTCCAGCCCCTGCTCGACGCGGTCGTCCGCTACCTGCCTTCCCCCCTGGACGTCGAGGCCATCGAGGGCCACGACGTCAAGGACCCGGAGCTGGTCATCAAGCGCCAGCCCTCGGACGACGAGCCGTTCTCCGGCCTGGCGTTCAAGATCGCGAGCGACCCGCACCTCGGCAAGCTCACCTTCGTCCGGATCTACTCCGGTCGCCTCGAGGCCGGCACCGCGGTGCTGAACTCGGTCAAGGGCAAGAAGGAGCGCATCGGCAAGATCTACCGCATGCACGCGAACAAGCGTGAGGAGATCGCGTCGGTGGGCGCCGGTGACATCGTCGCCGTCATGGGCCTGAAGCAGACCACCACGGGTGAGACGCTGTCCGACGACAAGCACCCGGTGATCCTGGAGTCCATGGACTTCCCGGCGCCGGTCATCCAGGTCGCCATCGAGCCCAAGTCCAAGGGTGACCAGGAGAAGCTGGGTGTCGCCATCCAGCGGCTCTCGGAGGAGGACCCCTCCTTCCAGGTGCACACGGACGAGGAGACCGGCCAGACCATCATCGGTGGTATGGGCGAGCTTCACCTCGAGGTGTTCGTCGACCGCATGAAGCGCGAGTTCCGCGTCGAGGCGAACGTCGGCAAGCCCCAGGTCGCGTACCGCGAGACGATCCGCAAGGCCGTCGACCGTATCGACTTCACGCACAAGAAGCAGACTGGTGGTACCGGCCAGTTCGCGAAGGTGCAGATCGCCATCGAGCCCATCGAGGGTGGCGACGCGTCCTACGAGTTCGTCAACAAGGTCACCGGTGGCCGCATCCCCCGTGAGTACATTCCCTCGGTGGACGCGGGCGCTCAGGAAGCCATGCAGTTCGGCATCCTGGCCGGTTACGAGATGGTCGGCATCCGCATCACCCTTCTCGACGGTGGCTACCACGAGGTCGACTCCTCGGAGCTGGCCTTCAAGATCGCCGGTTCGCAGGCGTTCAAGGAGGGTGCCCGCAGGGCGTCCCCCGTGCTTCTCGAGCCGATGATGGCCGTCGAGGTCACCACGCCCGAGGACTACATGGGCGATGTGATCGGCGACATCAACTCCCGCCGTGGCCAGATCCAGGCCATGGAGGAGCGCAGCGGCGCTCGCGTCGTGAAGGGCCTCGTGCCCCTCTCGGAGATGTTCGGCTACGTCGGAGACCTCCGCAGCAAGACCTCGGGTCGCGCAAGCTACTCGATGCAGTTCGACTCCTACGCCGAGGTTCCGCGGAACGTCGCCGAGGAGATCATCGCGAAGTCCAAGGGCGAGTAGCTCTCCCGAGCTCACGCTTTAGGCTTGTCACCGGAGCCCGGTCGGGCATGCGTAGCGCCGCGTAAGCGGCGTGGCGGATGCCCCCGGCACCGGCATTCCAGCAAAGATCACCTGGCGCCGATGAAGCAAGGCGTACAGAACCACTCAGGAGGACCCCAGTGGCGAAGGCAAAGTTCGAGCGGACTAAGCCGCACGTCAACATCGGCACCATCGGTCACATCGACCACGGTAAGACGACCCTCACGGCCGCCATTACCAAGGTGCTGCACGACGCGTACCCGGACCTGAACGAGGCCTCGGCCTTCGACCAGATCGACAAGGCTCCCGAGGAGCGCCAGCGCGGTATCACGATCTCGATCGCGCACGTCGAGTACCAGACGGAGCAGCGTCACTACGCGCACGTCGACTGCCCGGGTCACGCCGACTACATCAAGAACATGATCACGGGTGCGGCGCAGATGGACGGCGCCATCCTCGTGGTCGCGGCCACCGACGGCCCGATGCCGCAGACCAAGGAGCACGTGCTCCTGGCCCGCCAGGTAGGCGTGCCGTACATCGTTGTCGCGCTGAACAAGGCCGACATGGTGGACGACGAGGAGATCCTGGAGCTCGTCGAGCTCGAGGTTCGTGAGCTCCTCTCCGAGTACGAGTTCCCGGGCGACGACGTTCCGGTCGTCAAGGTCTCGGCGCTCAAGGCGCTCGAGGGCGACAAGGAGTGGGGTGAGTCCGTCCTCAACCTGATGAAGGCTGTCGACGAGGCCATCCCGCAGCCCGAGCGTGACGTCGAGAAGCCGTTCCTCATGCCGATCGAGGACGTCTTCACGATCACGGGTCGCGGTACGGTCGTCACCGGCCGCATCGAGCGTGGTGTCCTGAAGGTCAACGAGACCGTTGACATCGTGGGCATCAAGCAGGAGAAGACCACCACCACGGTCACCGGTATCGAGATGTTCCGCAAGCTGCTCGACGAGGGCCAGGCCGGTGAGAACGTCGGTCTGCTCCTCCGTGGCATCAAGCGCGAGGACGTCGAGCGCGGCCAGGTCATCATCAAGCCGGGTTCGGTCACGCCGCACACCGACTTCCAGGCCCAGGCCTACATCCTGTCGAAGGACGAGGGTGGCCGTCACACCCCGTTCTTCAACAACTACCGCCCGCAGTTCTACTTCCGTACCACGGACGTGACGGGCGTTGTGACCCTTCCCGAGGGCACCGAGATGGTCATGCCGGGTGACAACACCCTCATGGACGTCGCGCTGATCCAGCCGGTCGCCATGGAAGAGGGCCTGAAGTTCGCCATCCGTGAGGGTGGCCGGACCGTGGGCGCCGGCCAGGTCACCAAGATCATCAAGTAATTACTTGATCGTCTGACCTGGTTGCTCCGCACAGAGCACCGAGAGGGGCCCCGGCCCGCCGCGCAAGCGGTGGGCCGGGGCCCCTCTTCTGTGTGTACGGGTGCCTCTTCTGTGGCGCGGCCCCTCGCGGCGCGGGGAGCGGCACGTGATCGTCACGTGCTCGTCACAGTTTCTTCCACACTCTTGTCCGGACCGGCGCGACGCATTGGAGTAATGACGCCAGAGCGGTGTGGGGGAGTTGAACAGAACAGTGAGCACCAGTACGCCACCGGGGGAGTCGTCCGAGCATCCGGACCAGGGGGGCTCCGTCCCGGACGAACAGTGGGCGGATTTCATCCGGCAGGCCGAGAGCGGTGGGGCCGGGGCGCCGAAGGAGCCTTCCGCCCGCGCGCGGATGGTCACCGCACGCCTGCGGGCGTTGGACGAGGAGGCCGCGCAGGCCAGGGGCGCGGGGCGGCCCTGGCGCAGGAAGCCGGCCGAACCGTGGCAGCCCGAGGGCTGGCGGACAGGACCCGGCCCGCAGGCCGGGGCCGGCCGGCCCCGGAAGGGGAGGCGGCTCGCGGCGGTCCTGGGGTTCTGCGCGATCCTGGGGATCTTCGTGGTCACCATGCGGCCGAGCCTGGTGACCGACCACCTTCCCGGAGGGGCCGGAGGAGCCGGAGGGGTCGCCGAGTTCGATGAGGACCGGCCGACCCCGGCGCGGCCCTTCGAGGGCTCACCCGCGCTGAGCTGGGCGGACGGGGCGGAGGGCATCGAGCTGCCCGAGGCGGAGGCGGCCGGCGGGATGAGCCGGGCCGAGGTCGAGCGGGCCCTGCGGTCGACCCGGCAGCTGCTCATCGCCGCCAACCTCGATCCGGCCACCCTGCGGGGGGAGAGGCCCGGCGCGGCACTGGATCTGCTCGACCCTCTCCAGAAGGGGGAACGCAAGCGACTGGAGCGGTCGCTCGCGGAGCCCACCGAAGAGCAGGACCCGCTGATGATGTTCAGCCGGTTCGACCCGGACGAGGCGCAGTTGGCGGGGGATGTGGTCAAGACTCGCGGGGTGATGACGTTCGAGGCGGGCGACCCGGGCTCGGTGGAGGTGCATGCCGACTACACCTTCGTGTACCCGCTGGTGAAGCCGGGAGGCGACGAGGTGGCGCGCACCATCGTGCGGCGGCGGCTGACCACGGTGCTGCACGATCCGAAGCGGTTCGAGGCGACGGGCGGCAAGCTTTCCATCCGTACGTCGGACCAGAACTTCGGCAACAGCGCCTGCGAGGTGAACGACGGCTTCCTGCACCCTTCCTTCCCGAGTGACACCCCCGCCCCGGGGGCCGGCGGCGACGACGTGGACCCGTACGACCGCGACGCGTGGCAGAGCGACGGTTCCTGCGGCACGGTCACGCGTACCTGACGCAGCCGCGGTACGCCGCGAGGCCCTGTCGGCCGGCCGGGTACGCCGACGACGCCCTGCGGCCGGCCGGGGGTGTGCCGGCGAGGCCCTACGGCCGGCCGGGGCACGCCGCGAGGACTTACGGTCGGCCGGGGGCACGCCGCGAGGCCTTACGGTCGGCCGGGTCCGTCGGCGAAGTGCGGCAGGACCATCTTGACGAGCGCGGTTACGTCGGCCTCGACCATCGGCTCACCGGTCATGCCCATCCGGTGGAGCAACGTTCCGACCACGGTGTCGATGAAGAACAGGACCCGGTCCTCCGGCTCGTCGAGTGCGTCCTGGAGCGCGATCCGGTACGGGTCCTGGAGCCGCGCGGCCAGGATCGTGCGCAGGGCCGGATCGCTGACGGCGTCGCTGAACACGCCGGCGAACGCGTCGCCCACTCCGGGCTCCCCGATCTTCGCCGCGATCCAGTGGATGGTCGAGGACATGAGCTCCGCCCGGCCCGCGCCCACCAGCGGCGCCGGGCCGAACGCGTCGAGGAGGCAGTCCACGATCAGTTCGCCCTTGGACGGCCAGCGCCGGTAGACCGTCGACTTCGCGACGCCGGCCGCGGCGGCGATCCGCTCGACGGTGGCGCGTGCGTAGCCGAGCTCCTGGACCGTACTCAGCGTCGCGGCGAAGACCGCCGTGTGGACGCCGGCACGCGGACGGCCGGGCGGTCTGGCGGACGGGGGTCGGGCGGACGGCGGTCGGGCGGATGTGTGCGAAGGCATGACCCCCACGGTACCTTTTCGCTACTCTTGGTTTCGATACCTAAGGTAGCGAAACCTTCTGCGTGAGGAGCAGGCATGAGTGAGGGCACTGCGGCACGGCCGGCCCAACCGGACTGGCAGACGGCGACGACCGAGGAACTGTTCGCCTACCGCGACGCGGAGAACCGCTTCCGGGCGTCCGAAGGGGCGCGGGCGATGACCGGGCACCCGGACCCCGGCGCCGTGATCGCCTGGCAGGAGGTGGCGCTGCCAGGCCGCGATCTCCCGGTCCGGGTGTACCGGCCGGCGCACGGCAGTGCCGGCAGCCTGCCCCTGGTGGTCCATGTGCACGGAGGCGGGTTCGTCGGGACGGCGGCGCAGTGCGACTGGGTCGCCAGCCACATAGCCGCCCACCTGCCCGCGGTCGTCGTCTCGGTGGAGCATCGCCTGCTCGCCCCGGACAGCCCGCTGTCGGACGCGGTCGACGACGCCTGGGACGTGCTCCAGCACCTGGTGCGGCACGCGGAGGAGTGGGGCGTCGACCCGTCGCGTACGGCCGTGTTCGGTGAGAGCTGCGGAGCGCTGATCGCCGCCCTGACGTCGATCCGGGCCGGCGAGGCCGGTCTGTCCCTTCGGGCACAGGTGCTGGTCAACCCGGCCGTCGACGTCTCCGGGACGATGCTCGACCACCCCTCCATCACCGAGCACGCGCAGACCCCGACCCTCGCCGTGGAGCAACTGCGGGTGTTCCAGAGGCTCGCCGTCCCCGCGGGCGCCGACCCTCGCCCGCTCTCACCGCTGTACGCCGATGACTTGGGCGGGCTGGCCCCGGCGCTCGTGGTGGTGCCGACCCATGACCCCATCGCCGATCACGGCCGTCGCTACGTCGAGCGGCTGAGAGCGGCGGGCACGAGCGCGCGGCTCGCCGAATACCCGGGAGCGGGGCACGGGTTCCTCAGCATGCCGGGCCTGGCGGAACAGGCCGAGCCCGCGCGGGCGGAGATCCTGGCGTTCCTGAGGGCCTCTCTCGTGGCATGACCCTTCTTTGGCACGAAAGGAAGCACCGATGACGAAGACCGGTCATGGGCGAATGACCCTCGGAGCGATGTACACAGGGCTGGGGCTCACCGTCGTCGCGACGATCCTGCCGTACGTCGACCGCGTCACCACCCATCTGCTGGCCGACCACATCCGGGCCGGCTACCCCTCGTACACCGATGCGCGGGTCGATTCGGCCGTCACCACCTATCTGGTCCTGCTGTCCGTAGCCGGAGCGCTGGGCGTCCTCGCCTGGCTCTGGACGATCCGGGCGGTCAAGGGACGGAAGCGGTGGGCGCGCCCGGTCGCGACCGCGCTGTTCGTGATCGGCACGGGCATCGCACTGACCGGACTGCTCACCAGGGACACCTCGGGCGATACCGGCCTGCCCACGGTACTGGGCCTGGCCGGCACGGCCCCGAGTCTGGCCGCGCTCGTGGCGGTCACGCTGCTGTGGAGGCGATCACGACCGGTGTGACGCCCGCGTCGGCGCGGCAGTCGCGGCAGGGCCCGGGGTGTCGGGAGCGGAAGGCGCGGTCGCAGTGGTCGCAGTTCTGGAGCGGGATCACGATGACACCCCGGCGTACGGGCGCGAGTTCGTTGGCGCCCGGCAGTGGAGGCGGCAGGAGAGCCGTGATCCGGTGCCGCAGGAGCTTGGCCGGGTGTTTCAGCGGCACCGGCAGGTCGGCGGTGAGGGCACGACGTACGTCCTCGGGGCGGGCCTCACGTTCGAGCCAGGCCGCGACACCGGGAGCGAGCGCCTGGACGTCGCGCTCCGAGAGGACCAACTGCGGTGCGTGGCGGCGCAGATCGGCGAGAAGAGCGGCAGCGGCCCGGTGCAGCTCGGGGGTGGCCTCCATCGGCCGGGGGAGCGGCGGGGGCGGCACGGTACGGGCGGTGGGAACCGGCCCATGGGTGGGCAGCGGCGCGCTCGGCGGAGGGGGAGGCGGGGGCGATGCGGGTGCCGGCGTCGCTGCCTGTTGCCCGGTCCGCTGCCGTTGTTGAGGTACAGGTGTGACAGGGGCCTCGGCGCCGGGCTGGTTGTACGAGACGGTACGGGTGACGACACGGCCGTCGGTGAGGCGCACGCGGCTGCGGTGCAGGTAACCGGCGGCCTCCAGCTCCCGCAGGGCGGCGGCGATGCGGGTCTCGCTCTCGGGGAAGCGCTCGGCGAGCCGCTTGATGCCGATCTTGGCCCCGGCGGGCAGCGACTGGATGTGCACGGCGAGCCCGACGGCGACCAGGGACAGCCCTCGGTGCTGGCTGAGGTGGTTACCGATCACGGTGAAACCAGCCGTGTGCCGGACGTTGACGTGGATGACGCCGGAAGTGCGCGAAATGGGCGCTGAAACCCCGGCCGGGCCGGGTGGGGCGCACGGAGGCGCGCTAACCTGCTGGGTACCCATCGGGAAGCCTCACTTCCTCGGTGGTCAGGCCCTCGGCCGGGATTCCTGTCCCGTCGGGGGCCGTCTCATGTCTGTGGTTGTCGAGCCGAGCATATGCACGGCAACCCGTCCCTAATCCAGCCCAGTTGCCCTATGTCACCCGAGTGAGTGACGAGACCGTAATGGGGTGGGTTGGGTGGGGAAAGTCATTTCTCCACATACTCAAAAGCTTTATGCGTCGCGGGCCGCCGGGACGCGGTTCACGGGGTCGCTGCGCACCGGGTCGCGCTTCACCGGGTCGCGAATCCCGCGACCCGGTGGCGACGGGTCATGGCGCGAGATCGATCTCGGCCCAGACGGTCTTGCGGGGTACGAGGCCCCGATCCATGCCCCAGCGGTCGGCGAGGGCTTCGACGATCAGCAGGCCGCGCCCGGTCTCCGCGTCGCCGGTGGGCGCCATCGGTGCGGGCGACTGATCGCCCCGGGTGTCGGTGACCTCGATCCGTAGCACCCCGTCCCCGCGGACCGCGACGCTCAGCCGGAAGTCCCGGCCCGGTACCCGGCCGTGGACGGCGGCGTTGGCGGCCAGCTCGGCGACGATGTGCGCCGCCGCGTCGGAGAAGACGCCCCAGTCGGCCAGTTGGGCTACGGCCAGAAACCGGGCCAGACGCGCTCCGCGGCGGGTGGGGGACAGCAGCACGGTGAACTCCCTGGTGGGAGCGGAATTTCCGGTTCGGGTGATTTCTCTGCTCACGTCACTCAGAGTGGCCATTCGTAGCTACTCTCGGAAGAAGCGAAGCCCGTGCGGAGGCTTCTTGTCCGGCTACGGCCCGGATCGGTCCGGCCTGTACGCCGTGACGCACGGCGACGGATCCGGTTGCACACGAGGGCACGACGGAGGTGGACGCATGGGTGGTGCCGGTGCGGGGCTGGAGGACGACTCCGGAGCGGTGATGAAGGCGGTCGGCCGGCAGATCAAGCTCTGGCGGGAGTCGGCGGGCCTCCGCCAGGCGGAGCTGGGCGAGGCCATCGGGTACAGCGAGGAGATGGTCTCCTGCGTCGAACGCGGCCGTCGCGCCCCGAAGCCCGAGTTCCTGGACAACGCGGACCGGGCCCTGGGGGCGGGCGGCAAGATCGCGGCGATGCAGGGGGATGTCGCGGAGGCGCGGTACCCGAAAAAGGTGCGGGACCTCGCGAAGCTGGAGGCCGACGCGATCGAGCTGGGTGCGTACGTCAACACCGGTGTGCAGGGGCTCTTGCAGACCGAGGACTACGCACGCGCTTTGTTCCAGCAGCGGCAGCCCGCGTACGAGACGGATGAGGTGGAGCGGCTGCTGGCCGCACGCATGGCCCGGCAGAGGATCTTCGAGCGGCGGCCCGCGCCTCTACTGACCTTCGTTCAGGAAGAGGCGACGCTGCGGCGGCTGGTCGGGGGCAGAATGGTGCTGCGGCGCCAGCTCGAACACCTTCTGGAAGTCGCCCAATTGGGATAGGTCGCGATTCAGGTAATGCCAACGGAGAGCGGGGAGCATGCGGGGCTGGCCGGGTCACTGCGCGTACTGAAACTCCGGGACGGCACGGCTGTGGGACACGACGAAGTACAGCTCACCAGTCGTCTTGTTTCCGACCCCAAGGAGGTTCAGATCCTGGAGATGCGCTACGGCATGATCAGGGCGCAAGCGCTCACCCCGAGCCACTCGCTGGCCTTCATCGAGAAACTACGAGGAGAGACGTGAACCTCAAGCCCTCTGCTACCGACGGTTCCACGCTTCTGTGGTTCAAGAGTAGTTACAGCACGAACGACGGCCCGGACTGCATAGAGGTCGCAGCAACCGCAGCCACGGTGCACGTGCGCGACTCCAAGAACGTGCCGGGCCCGCAGCTCGGCTTCACGCCCGACGTATGGACGGCCTTCGTGACGCACGCGTCCGCAAGCTGACCGCTCCGGGCGGGGGCGCCCGTGGTCCTAAAGGGCCAAGGGATTCCCGCGGTCTCGGGGTGCCCGCACCATATATATGTCCACCGCGTACTCGCGCTCCGGGACGAACCCGTGCCGCGCGTACAGCCTCCGAGCCGCGCTGCCCTGGAGGACCTGTAGGCGGACCGGCACGCCTTCGGCGTCCGTGCAGGCCAGGAGTCCGGCCAGGACGGCGCCGCCGATGCCCCTGCCCTGGAGTGCCGGGTCCAGGTAGAAGCTCTCCAGAACCCGGCCGACCTCGGCGGGGCGCAGGGTGACACTGCCGGCGAAGGCCCCGTCCGCCTCCACGATTGAGGTGTGCTCGGGGACGTAGCTGTCCCGCAGGCGCTGCCGGACGCGGTGCTCGTCGTACCTGCCGAGGCGCTCCAGATCGGGACGCATGACGACGGCCCGGAGCTCGGCTATGGCCTCGACGTCCTCGGGTGTGGCCGGGCGCAGGCTCCAGGCCTGGATGGTGCTCGTAGACATAGCCGGATTGAAGCAGAAGGGGCCGCACCGGTCCGGCTGAGGTGCGGCCCGGCACGGCCAACGGCTTCAGGCCTGGCTGAAGAGCTCCTCGGCAGTGGTTGCCGTGAGCGCCCTGCTCAGCCAGAGGTCGAGCGTCTCCACGTCGGCGCAGTCGAGGACGCGGCTGCGGACGTCGTCCCCGACGGCGATCCCGCGGCGCTCCAGAACGGTGACCACGGCTTCAGCCTTGCCCTCCGCCTTGCCTTCGGCCTTGCCTTCCGCGCGCAGTCGTTGTGAGGACTCCGAGCGGAAGAAGGAAAGGTCGATGGCCATGAGGTCCCTCCAGATCTGGGCGGCCGGGGTGTTGCCCAGCCCGAGTTCGGTGAGCTCGCCGAAGATGGTGGCGGTCTCTTCGTCGACGGTCTTCAGTGCGGTGGCCAGCGCTTCGAGTATGGCAGCCGCATTCGGATCCTTACCATGCGTAATCGCCGAAAACGCGGCGAGCGGGACATCACGTGCCGCGGCCGAGGGGTCGGTCACCACGGGCACGTTGTGCGGGCCCAGCGCAAGAGGCCGGACAGTGAGGGAAGGCCACTCCGGTGGGCCGATGCGAATGGGCTGGGCGGCCCACCGTGCCGTCGACTCGTCCTGGCAGACGACGAGCAGCACGGGATCGAGGCCGTACTTCGCGTGGAGGTGCGCCAGGTAGTACGTCCAGCTGCTGTGTTTGGCCGGGTCCTTCCGGCCCTGGGCCTCCACGGCGAGCAGATAGCTCCTGCCGTCGACGGTCCCCACCTGTAGCAGGGTGTCGAGACGGCGCTCCAGGGGCTGGGTCTCGGTGAGATCAGTGGTGAGCACCGACACCTCGGTGGTGTCGGGGAACGGGATGCCCAAAGTCCTGAACGTCCTCGTGAAGATGCCCGGATCTTCCTGGAAGATCCGGTGCATCGCCTCGTGCGATGAGTTGACCATGGTCAGGAAGCTAAGGCCTTGTGGCCTCCGGCATATGCCGGAGGCCACAGCTTCACCCGGACTGGTGGTGCGTCGCACTTTCGTGCGGTCACCGCGGCCACCGCAGGGCCTCAGGAGGTGGCGAGCGCCGTGCGCGGGGTGGCGACGGCCCGGGCGACGGCGGCCTCGGCGGCGTGCGTCTCACGCAGGGCGTTGAGCATCACGAAGTCATGGATGACGCCCTGGTAGCGGACGGCGGTCACCGGCACACCCGCCCTCGCGGAGCTTCGCCGCGTAGGCCTCGCCCTCGTCGCGCAGGACGTCGGCCTCACCCGTGATGACCAGGGCCGGGGGCAGCCCGGTGAGCTGGTCGACGGTGGCGCGCAGCGGCGAACGCGGTGATCTCGGCGCGCTGCAGTTGGAGACGAGCACGCTCTCGCCGCTGCTCAAGCGCCTGGAGGCGAACGCCCTGGTCCGCCGCGAGCGGCGGGCTGACGACGAGCGCTCGGTGTCCGTGCGTCTCACCGAGGCCGGCGCGGACCTACGGGAGCGGGCGCGCGCGGTGCCGCTCGCCATCGGGGACGTGATGGGCCTGACGCCCGAACAGGACGCGACCGCCAAGCAGTTGCTCCGGCTGCTGACCGAGAACGTCACCCGCGCCTGACGTCTGCGCCGGGCCGGTGGTGGGCGGATGAGTGACCGCAGGTGGGGGCTCCCGGGGCGTGCCCGCGTTTGACCGGTCCCTCGCAGGGGGTAAGATCCCCGCCCCGATTGGCCAGTGCCATAGCCCGTGTGTCACACTAGCCAGGTTGCTCGGTTGAGTGTCAATGCTGCGCGCCTCCCGCCGGGAGGACCGGAAGCGAGTCCCACAGTACTCGTCGGCCCCCCAGGGCCGGACGTACGGGAATCTTCCGGGAAGTGTCAGTGGGGCGCTGACCAGGCACCCGGTGGGGTTTCGCCCCCGGCAGCGCGGTTTCGGCCCGCACACCCTTGGTTGGGAAATCCTTCGGGAGATCTTCGTAGAGGGGATGCGACACGCCCGACCGCGTGGGTCGGAGGCGGAGTTACGAGAACTCCCGGGTTCCAGAGCGTTATTGAGAGACAGGACTACTAGTAGCCATGGCGGGACAGAAGATCCGCATCCGGCTCAAGGCCTACGACCACGAGGTCATCGACTCCTCGGCGAAGAAGATCGTCGAGACGGTGACCCGCACTGGTGCGTCGGTCGCAGGCCCGGTGCCGCTGCCCACTGAGAAGAACGTGTACTGCGTCATCAAGTCGCCGCACAAGTACAAGGACTCTCGCGAGCACTTCGAGATGCGCACGCACAAGCGCCTCATCGACATTCTCGACCCCACGCCGAAGACGGTTGACTCGCTGATGCGCCTCGACCTGCCGGCGGGCGTCGACATCGAGATCAAGCTCTGAGGGGACGGGCCGAGATGAGCAAGAACATCAAGGGCGTCCTGGGCGAGAAGCTCGGCATGACCCAGGTCTGGGACGAGAACAACCGGGTTGTCCCGGTGACCGTCGTCAAGGCCGGGCCGTGCGTCGTGACGCAGGTTCGTACGAACGACAGCGACGGCTACGAGTCGGTCCAGATCGCCTTCGGCGAGATCGACCCGCGCAAGGTGAACAAGCCCCTCAAGGGCCACTTCGCCAAGGCCGACGTGACCCCGCGCCGCCACCTGGTGGAGCTCCGCACCCCTGACGCCAGCGAGTACACGCTGGGCCAGGAGGTCACTGCCGAGGTGTTCGAGTCCGGCGTCAAGGTTGACGTCACGGGCAAGAGCAAGGGCAAGGGCTTCGCCGGTGTCATGAAGCGTCACAACTTCAAGGGCCTCGGCGCCGGCCACGGCGTCCAGCGCAAGCACCGTTCCCCCGGTTCGATCGGTGGCTGTGCCACCCCTGGGCGTGTCTTCAAGGGCATGCGCATGGCCGGTCGGATGGGTAACGAGCGCGTCACCACCCAGAACCTGACCATCCACGCGGTTGACGCGGAGAAGGGTCTGCTGCTCATCAAGGGCGCGGTCCCCGGTCCGAACGGCGGCCTCGTCCTGGTCCGTACCGCGGCCAAGGGGGCTTGAGGTAATGAGCACCATTGACATCCTTTCGCCGGCAGGCGACAAGGCCGGTACCGTCGAGCTCCCCGCGGAGATCTTCGACGCGAAGACCAGCGTTCCGCTGATCCACCAGGTCGTCGTCGCACAGCTGGCAGCTGCCCGTCAGGGCACGCACAAGACCAAGTCCCGTGGCGAGGTCCGCGGTGGTGGGCGCAAGCCGTACCGCCAGAAGGGCACCGGCCGCGCGCGCCAGGGTTCGACCCGTGCGCCGCAGTTCGCCGGCGGTGGCGTCGTCCACGGCCCGCAGCCGCGTGACTACTCGCAGCGCACCCCGAAGAAGATGAAGGCCGCCGCCCTGCGCGGTGCCCTCTCGGACCGGGCGCGTCACTCCCGCATCCACGTCGTCACCGGCGTGGTCGAGAGTGGGATCTCCACCAAGGCCGCCAAGACGCTGCTCGGCAAGATCTCGGAGCGCAGCAACCTGCTCCTGGTCGTCGACCGCGCCGACGAGGCCGCGTGGCTGTCCGCTCGCAACCTGCCCCAGGTGCACATCCTGGAGCCGGGCCAGCTGAACACGTACGACGTGATCGTCTCTGACGACGTGGTCTTCACCCAGGCCGCTTTCGAGTCCTTCGTGTCTGGCCCCCAGACCGCTGAGACCGAAGGGAGCGCCGCCTGATGAGTGAGGCGACCGTTACCAGCAAGACCTACTCGGACCCGCGTGACGTTCTCGTCAAGCCCGTCGTGTCCGAGAAGAGCTACGCGCTGCTCGACGAGAACAAGTACACGTTCATCGTCGCGCCCGGCTCCAACAAGACCCAGATCAAGCAGGCCGTGGAAGCGGTCTTCTCGGTCAAGGTCACCGGGGTCAACACGATCAACCGGCAGGGTAAGCGCAAGCGCACCAAGACCGGCTTCGGCAAGCGCGCCGACACGAAGCGCGCCATCGTGACCCTCGCCGAGGGCGACCGTATCGACATCTTCGGCGGCCCGACCTCCTAGTGAGGTCGAGTCGTCCGGAATCGGACGAGGACTGAGAAATGGGTATCCGCAAGTACAAGCCGACGACCCCGGGCCGTCGTGGCTCCAGCGTCGCCGACTTTGTCGAGATCACGCGGTCCACGCCGGAGAAGTCGCTGGTCCGCCCCCTGCACAACAAGGGCGGCCGTAACAACGCCGGTCGTGTGACCGTTCGCCACCAGGGCGGTGGCCACAAGCGCGCCTACCGAGTGATCGACTTCCGTCGTCACGACAAGGACGGCGTGCCGGCCAAGGTCGCGCACATCGAATACGACCCGAACCGCACCGCGCGCATCGCGCTGCTGCACTACGCGGACGGCGAGAAGCGTTACATCGTCGCCCCCCGTGGTCTGTCGCAGGGTGACCGCGTCGAGAACGGTCCGGGCGCTGACATCAAGCCGGGCAACAACCTGGCGCTGCGCAACATCCCGGTCGGTACGACGCTCCACGCCATCGAGCTGCGGCCCGGCGGCGGCGCGAAGTTCGCCCGTTCCGCGGGTGCCTCCGTGCAGCTGCTGGCGAAGGAGGGCACCATGGCCCACCTTCGTATGCCGTCCGGAGAGATCCGGCTGGTCGACGCCCGCTGCCGCGCCACGATCGGTGAGGTCGGCAACGCCGAGCAGTCGAACATCAACTGGGGCAAGGCCGGCCGTATGCGCTGGAAGGGCGTTCGCCCGACCGTCCGCGGTGTCGCGATGAACCCGGTTGACCACCCGCACGGTGGTGGTGAAGGCAAGACCTCCGGTGGACGTCACCCGGTCTCGCCGTGGGGTCAGAAGGAGGGTCGTACTCGCTCGCCGAAGAAGGCATCGAGCAAGTACATCGTCCGCCGCCGCAAGACGAACAAGAAGCGCTAGGAGCGGGTTTAGATGCCGCGCAGTCTCAAGAAGGGGCCCTTCGTCGACGGCCACCTCGTCAAGAAGGTGGACGTCCAGAACGAAGCAGGCACCAAGAACGTCATCAAGACCTGGTCCCGTCGCTCGATGATCATCCCGGCCATGCTGGGTCACACCATCGCGGTGCACAACGGCAAGATCCATGTCCCGGTGTTCGTCACCGAGTCGATGGTCGGCCACAAGCTCGGCGAGTTCTCGCCGACTCGCACCTTCCGCGGCCACGTCAAGGACGACCGGAAGTCGAAGCGCCGCTAGCGCGGGGTGGAAACGACTATGACTCACACCGAAGGGACAACCATGGAAGCCAGGGCCCAGGCGCGGTACATCCGCGTCACGCCCATGAAGGCCCGCCGCGTGGTGGACCTCATCCGTGGCATGGATGCCACGGAGGCTCAGGCGGTCCTGCGTTTCGCCCCGCAGGCCGCGAGCGTGCCGGTTGGCAAGGTGCTTGACAGCGCCATCGCCAACGCTGCACACAACTACGACCACCCTGACGCTTCTTCGCTGGTCATCAGCGAGGCGTTCGTGGACGAGGGCCCGACCCTGAAGCGGTTCCGTCCGCGTGCTCAGGGCCGTGCCTACCGGATCCGTAAGCGGACCAGCCACATCACCGTGGTCGTCAGCAGCAAGGAAGGAACCCGGTAATGGGCCAGAAGGTAAACCCGCACGGGTTCCGGCTCGGCATTACCACGGACTTCAAGTCCCGTTGGTACGCCGACAAGCTGTACAAGGACTACGTCAAGGAAGACGTCGCCATTCGTCGCATGATGACGAAGGGCATGGAGCGGGCCGGCATCTCGAAGGTCGAGATCGAGCGCACCCGCGACCGCGTCCGCGTTGACATCCACACCGCCCGCCCGGGCATCGTCATCGGCCGCCGCGGCGCCGAGGCCGACCGCATCCGTGGCGAGCTGGAGAAGCTGACCGGCAAGCAGGTCCAGCTGAACATCCTCGAGGTCAAGAACCCCGAGGTGGACGCTCAGCTGGTGGCCCAGGCCGTCGCCGAGCAGCTCTCCTCCCGTGTCTCCTTCCGTCGTGCCATGCGTAAGAGCATGCAGAGCACGATGAAGGCGGGCGCCAAGGGCATCAAGATCCAGTGCGGTGGCCGCCTCGGCGGCGCCGAGATGTCCCGCTCGGAGTTCTACCGCGAGGGCCGCGTGCCCCTGCACACGCTCCGTGCGAACGTCGACTACGGCTTCTTCGAGGCCAAGACGACCTTCGGCCGTATCGGTGTGAAGGTCTGGATCTACAAGGGCGACGTCAAGAACATCGCCGAGGTCCGCGCCGAGAACGCAGCGGCTCGCGCCGGCAACCGTCCGGCTCGTGGCGGCGCTGACCGCCCGGCCGGCCGTGGTGGCCGTGGTGGCGAGCGCGGCGGTCGCGGCCGCAAGCCGCAGCAGTCCGCGCCGGCAGCCGAGGCCCCCAAGGCCGACGCTCCCGCCGCCGCTGCTCCGGCTGAGAGCACCGGAACGGAGGCCTGACCGAAATGCTGATCCCCCGTAGGGTCAAGCACCGCAAGCAGCACCACCCGAAGCGCAGCGGTATGTCCAAGGGTGGCACGCAGGTTGCGTTCGGCGAGTACGGCATCCAGGCGCTGTCCCCGGCGTACGTGACGAACCGCCAGATCGAGGCAGCTCGTATCGCGATGACCCGCCACATCAAGCGTGGCGGCAAGGTCTGGATCAACATCTACCCGGACCGCCCCCTGACGAAGAAGCCTGCCGAGACCCGCATGGGTTCCGGTAAGGGTTCTCCCGAGTGGTGGATCGCGAACGTCAAGCCTGGCCGGGTGATGTTCGAGCTGTCCTACCCGAACGAGAAGATTGCTCGTGAGGCGCTCACCCGCGCTGCTCACAAGCTTCCGATGAAGTGCCGGATCGTTCGGCGCGAGGCAGGTGAGTCGTGATGTCGGCCGGTACCAAGGCGTCCGAGCTGCGCGAGCTGGGCAACGAGGAGCTTCTCAACAAGCTCCGCGAGGCCAAGGAAGAGCTGTTCAACCTCCGCTTCCAGGCGGCGACGGGCCAGCTCGAGAACCACGGTCGGCTCAAGTCCGTCCGTAAGGACATCGCCCGGATCTACACCCTGATGCGCGAGCGCGAGCTCGGCATCGAGACGGTGGAGAGCGTCTGATGAGCGAGAAGACTGTGACTGAGACCACCAAGACCGACCGCGGTTTCCGTAAGACCCGTGAGGGTCTGGTCGTCAGCGACACGATGGACAAGACCGTCGTCGTCGCTGTCGAGGACCGCGTCAAGCACGCGCTGTACGGCAAGGTCATCCGCCGTACGAACAAGCTCAAGGCCCACGACGAGCAGAACGCTGCAGGCGTCGGCGACCGCGTTGTCATCATGGAGACGCGTCCGCTGTCCGCCACGAAGCGCTGGCGCATCGTCGAGATCCTCGAGAAGGCCAAGTAATCCCTGAGGGGCATCCCCCGCAGGTAAGTTCCGCCAGGCTCGGCGGGGGCTCCTTCACCGGAGCCCCCGCCGGGAACCGGCAGACGATCAGGAGATAGACGTGATCCAGCAGGAGTCGCGACTGCGCGTCGCCGACAACACGGGTGCGAAGGAAATTCTCACCATCCGTGTTCTCGGTGGCTCGGGTCGCCGCTACGCGGGCATCGGTGACGTCATCGTCGCCACCGTCAAGGACGCGATCCCCGGTGGCAACGTGAAGAAGGGTGACGTCGTCAAGGCCGTCATCGTTCGCACCGTCAAGGAGCGTCGTCGTCAGGATGGCTCGTACATCCGCTTCGACGAGAACGCCGCTGTCATTCTCAAGAACGACGGCGACCCCCGCGGCACCCGTATCTTCGGCCCGGTGGGCCGTGAGCTGCGCGAGAAGAAGTTCATGAAGATCATCTCGCTCGCGCCGGAGGTGCTGTAAGCATGAAGATCAAGAAGGGCGACCTGGTTCAGGTCATCACCGGTAAGGACAAGGGCAAGCAGGGCAAGGTCATTGTGGCCTACCCCACGCAGGACCGTGTTCTCGTCGAGGGTGTCAACCGGGTCAAGAAGCACACCAAGGCCGGTCAGACGGCTCGCGGTTCGCAGACGGGTGGCATTGTCACCACCGAGGCCCCGATTCACGTCAGCAACGTACAGCTGGTCGTGGAGAAGGACGGCAACAAGGTCGTCACCCGCGTCGGCTACCGCTTTGACGACGAGGGCAAGAAGATCCGCGTTGCCAAGCGGAACGGTGAGGACATCTGATGACGACCACCACTTCGCCGCGTCTCAAGACGCGGTACCGCGAGGAAATCGCCGGCAAGCTGCGTGAGGAGTTCTCGTACGAGAACGTCATGCAGATCCCCGGTCTGGTCAAGATCGTGGTCAACATGGGTGTGGGCGACGCCGCCCGCGACTCCAAGCTGATCGACGGTGCCGTCAAGGACCTCACCACGATCACGGGCCAGAAGCCGGCCGTCACGAAGGCCCGCAAGTCGATCGCGCAGTTCAAGCTGCGCGAGGGGCAGCCGATCGGCTGCCACGTCACCCTCCGTGGTGACCGCATGTGGGAGTTCCTGGACCGTACGCTGTCGCTCGCGCTTCCGCGTATCCGTGACTTCCGTGGTCTGTCGCCGAAGCAGTTCGACGGCCGTGGCAACTACACCTTCGGTCTCACGGAGCAGGTCATGTTCCACGAGATCGACCAGGACAAGATCGACCGGGTCCGGGGCATGGACATCACCGTGGTCACCACGGCGACCAACGACGACGAGGGTCGTGCCCTGCTTCGTCACCTCGGCTTCCCGTTCAAGGAGAACTGACCGTGGCGAAGAAGGCTCTGATCGCTAAGGCCGCCCGTAAGCCGAAGTTCGGCGTGCGCGGTTACACCCGCTGCCAGCGCTGCGGCCGGCCCCACTCCGTCTACCGCAAGTTCGGCCTCTGCCGCGTGTGCCTTCGTGAGATGGCTCACCGTGGAGAGCTCCCGGGCGTGACCAAGAGCTCCTGGTAATCCTCCTTCGCCCTCGGGCGTCGTAGGACCAGGAGGCTCTCGGTAAGTATCCGGACGGCAGGAGCCCCGCTCTTCATGCCGTAGGCTTGAAGGGTTGGGCGCCTGCCGCCCTGACCGACTTACTACGCCGTAGGTCCCCGCACCGCACCCGTCCCGCCACTGAGTGGGGAGAGGGATGGCGCATACAGGAAACCCCGGCGAGAGAGGCCGAAGGCCAACTCATGACCATGACTGATCCCATCGCAGACATGCTCACGCGTCTGCGTAACGCGAACTCGGCGTATCACGACGATGTTTCGATGCCGCACAGCAAGATCAAGTCGCACATCGCGGAGATCCTCCAGCAGGAGGGCTTCATCACCGGCTGGAAGGTCGAGGACGCCGAGGTCGGCAAGAGCCTCGTTCTCGAGCTGAAGTTCGGGCCGAACCGCGAGCGTTCGATCGCCGGCATCAAGCGCATCTCGAAGCCGGGTCTGCGTGTGTACGCAAAGTCCACCAGTCTGCCGAAGGTCCTCGGCGGCCTGGGCGTGGCGATCATCTCCACGTCCCACGGTCTCCTGACCGGCCAGCAGGCAGGCAAGAAGGGCGTAGGTGGGGAAGTCCTCGCCTACGTCTGGTAGTCGGGAAAGGAAGGAAAGCTCATGTCGCGAATCGGCAAGCTCCCCATCCAGGTTCCCGCCGGTGTGGACGTCACCATCGATGGCCGCACGGTCGCGGTGAAGGGCCCCAAGGGTTCCCTCTCCCACACCGTCGCAGCGCCGATCGAGGTCACCAAGGGCGATGACGGCGTGCTCAGCGTCGTCCGCCCGAACGACGAGCGTCAGAACAAGGCCCTTCACGGCCTGTCCCGCACGCTGGTGGCGAACATGATCACCGGTGTGACCCAGGGATACACCAAGGCGCTCGAGATCAGCGGTGTCGGTTACCGCGTCCAGGCGAAGGGCTCCAACCTGGAGTTCGCCCTGGGCTACAGCCACCCGATCCTCATCGAGGCTCCGGAAGGCATCACCTTCAAGGTCGAGTCGCCCACGAAGCTCAGCGTCGAGGGCATCGACAAGCAGAAGGTCGGCGAGGTAGCCGCCAACATCCGCAAGCTGCGGAAGCCCGACCCGTACAAGGCCAAGGGCGTCAAGTACGCCGGCGAGGTCATCCGGCGCAAGGTCGGAAAGGCTGGTAAGTAGCCATGGCATACGGTGTGAAGATCGCCAAGGGCGACGCGTACAAGCGTGCCGCTCTCAAGCGGCGCCATATCCGCGTCCGCAAGCACATCTCCGGTTCGCCGGAGCGTCCCCGCTTGGTCGTGACGCGTTCCAACCGTCACATCGTCGCCCAGGTCATCGACGACATCGCGGGCCACACGCTCGCGTCCGCGTCGACCCTGGACACGTCGATCCGCGGTGCGGAGGGTGACAAGAGCGCCCAGGCCAAGCAGGTCGGCGCCCTGGTCGCCGAGCGTGCGAAGGCTGCAGGCGTCGAGGCCGTCGTGTTTGACCGCGGTGGTAACCAGTACGCCGGGCGGATTGCCGCTCTGGCTGACGCCGCCCGTGAAGCCGGGCTGAAGTTCTAAGCCCCGGTTCCAACGCACAGCGGACGTAACAGAGAGAGGTAAATCCAATGGCTGGACCCCAGCGCCGCGGAAGCGGTGCCGGTGGCGGCGAGCGGCGGGACCGGAAGGGCCGTGACGGTGCTGCGGCCGAGAAGACCGCGTACGTCGAGCGTGTCGTCGCGATCAACCGCGTCGCCAAGGTTGTGAAGGGTGGTCGTCGCTTCAGCTTCACCGCGCTGGTCGTGGTGGGCGATGGTGACGGCACCGTCGGTGTCGGATACGGCAAGGCCAAGGAAGTTCCCGCGGCCATCGCCAAGGGCGTCGAAGAGGCCAAGAAGAGCTTCTTCAAGGTCCCGCGTATCCAGGGCACCATTCCTCACCCGATCCAGGGCGAGAAGGCCGCGGGCGTCGTCCTGCTCAAGCCTGCTTCCCCCGGTACCGGTGTGATCGCGGGTGGCCCGGTGCGCGCCGTTCTGGAGTGCGCCGGCGTTCACGACATCCTGTCGAAGTCGCTCGGTTCTTCGAACCCGATCAACATCGTGCACGCGACCGTGGCGGCCCTCCAGGGCCTGCAGCGTCCCGAGGAGATCGCGGCCCGCCGCGGTCTGCCCCTCGAGGACGTCGCCCCCGCGGCTCTGCTTCGTGCACGTGCGGGAGCGGGTGCGTAATGGCTCGCCTCAAGATCACGCAGACGAAGTCGTACATCGGCAGCAAGCAGAACCACCGCGACACCCTGCGTTCGCTCGGGCTCAAGCGCCTGCACGACGTGGTTGTCAAGGATGACCGCCCCGAGTTCCGCGGAATGGTTCACACCGTCCGCCACCTCGTGACGGTTGAGGAGGTTGACTGACATGGCGGAGAACAGCCCGCTGAAGGCCCACAACCTCCGGCCTGCCCCGGGCGCCAAGACCGCCAAGACCCGTGTGGGTCGTGGTGAGGCGTCCAAGGGTAAGACCGCAGGCCGTGGTACCAAGGGTACGAAGGCCCGTTACCAGGTTCCGGAGCGCTTCGAGGGTGGCCAGATGCCCCTCCACATGCGTCTCCCGAAGCTCAAGGGCTTCAAGAACCCGTTCAAGACGGAGTACCAGGTCGTGAACCTGGACAAGCTCGCGACGCTCTACCCCGAGGGTGGAGAGGTCACGGTGGCCGATCTGGTCGCCAAGGGCGCCGTCCGCAACAACCACCTCGTCAAGGTCCTCGGACAGGGCGAGATCTCCGTTGCGCTGCAGGTTTCGGTTGACGCCGTCTCCGGCTCCGCCAAGGAGAAGATCGCCGCCGCCGGTGGCACCGTCACCGAACTCGTCTGAGACAACTCGGACAAGCAGGTGGACTGAACATCCGACCGGGGATGCCTCTCATTTGGGGCATCCCCGGTTGGTCGTTCCTAGGGGGGCATGTCCGCCGGTAAGGTGGCGGGCACTGTAGCTGTGGTACGCCTTGGGCAACCGCCCGGGGACCTTTGGCTGTTACCTATTCGTCGATCCTCAAGACCGTCACCTCACGCTTTGCGCGGGGGTCGCAGGAGGCACCGTGCTCACCGCGTTCGCCCGGGCGTTCAAGACGCCCGACCTGCGCAAGAAGCTGCTCTTCACGCTCGGCATCATCGTGCTCTATCGGCTCGGGGCGCACATTCCCGTACCGGGAGTGAGCTACGAGAACGTCCAGACATGTGTCGACCAGGCGAGTCAGGGCAACAACAGCCTGTTCGGCCTGGTCAACATGTTCAGCGGTGGTGCACTGCTGCAGATCACGATCTTCGCGCTCGGCATCATGCCGTACATCACGGCCAGCATCATTCTTCAGCTGCTGACCGTCGTCATCCCACGACTCGAAGCCCTGAAGAAGGAGGGGCAGTCGGGCACGGCCAAGATCACGCAGTACACGCGTTATCTGACCATCGCGCTGGCCATCCTCCAGGGAACCGGTCTGGTGGCCACCGCTCGCAGCGGCGCGCTGTTCAGCGGTTGCTCCGTGGCCGATCAGGTCGTCCCGAACCAGTCGATCTTCACGACCGTCATCATGGTGGTCACCATGACCGCCGGCACCGCGGCCGTCATGTGGCTCGGTGAGCTCATCACCGACCGCGGCATCGGCAACGGCATGTCGATCCTCATGTTCATCTCGATCGCCGCCAGCTTCCCCGGCGCACTGTGGGCCATCAGGACGAGCGGCAAGCTGGCCGACGGCTGGATCGAGTTCATCACCGTCATCCTCATCGGATTCGTGATGGTCGGCCTCGTCGTCTTCGTCGAACAGGCCCAACGCCGGATTCCGGTGCAGTACGCGAAGCGGATGATCGGACGCCGGTCCTACGGTGGTACGTCCACTTACATCCCGCTGAAGGTGAACCAGGCGGGTGTGATCCCCGTCATCTTCGCTTCTTCGCTGCTCTACATTCCTGCTCTAATTGTTCAGTTCTCCAACTCCACTGCGGGCTGGGCGACCTGGATTCAGGCTCACTTCGTCAAGGGCGACCACCCGTACTACATCGCGACGTACTTCCTGTTGATCGTGTTCTTCGCATTCTTCTATGTGGCGATCTCGTTCAACCCCGAGGAAGTCGCGGACAACATGAAGAAGTATGGTGGCTTCATCCCGGGTATCCGGGCAGGTCGACCTACCGCCGAGTATCTGAGCTACGTGCTCAACCGGATCACTTGGCCGGGCTCGCTGTACCTGGGTCTGATCGCTCTGGTGCCGACGATGGCGTTGGCAGGCTTCGGTGGCGCTAACCAGAACTTCCCGTTCGGCGGGACGAGCATCCTGATCATCGTGGGTGTGGGTCTGGAGACCGTGAAGCAGATCGAGAGTCAGCTCCAGCAGCGCAATTACGAAGGGTTCCTCCGCTGATGCGAATCGTCCTCGTCGGGCCGCCCGGTGCCGGCAAGGGAACGCAAGCTGCGTTTCTTGCCAAGAATCTCTCGATTCCGCACATCTCCACGGGCGACCTCTTCCGCGCCAACATCAGCCAGGGCACCGACCTTGGCAAGCAGGCCCGCTCCTACATGGACGCGGGGCAGCTGGTGCCGGACGAAGTCACCATCGCGATGGCCAAGGACCGCATGTCCCAGTCGGACGCCGAGAACGGCTTTCTCCTGGACGGCTTCCCCCGCAATGTGGGGCAGGCCGCGGCACTCGACGAGATGCTGCACAGCGAGGGCGTCGAGCTCGACGCGGTTCTTGACCTCGAGGTCCCCGAGGACGAGGTGGTCAAGCGCATCGCAGGCCGCCGTATCTGCCGTAACGACAGCGCGCATGTCTTCCACGCGACGTACAACCCGCCGAAGACCGAGGGTGTCTGTGACACCTGCGGCGGCGAGCTGTACCAGCGGGACGACGACACCGAGGAGACGGTCCGCACCCGTCTCGAGGTCTACCACTCGCAGACCGAGCCGATCATCGACTACTACCGGTCCCAGGGACTGGTCGTGACGATCTCCGCGCTCGGCAAGGTCACCGAGGTGACCGAGCGGGCCATGGAGGCCCTGAAGAAGTCCGACGAGGTCTGACCCTCTCGTCCCCAGTCACCGCGTCCGGCCGCGGCGCCCCTCGGGCGTCGCGGCCGACTGCGTGTGCGCCGTATCGTGGAGTACGGGCTTTTCCACCGTCCCTCTTCTCCACCGTCCCTCCCTTCAGACCGTCCCCTTCGTACGCAGAGAGGCGCCGCGCAATGGTGCAGATCAAGACCCCCGAGCAGATCGCGAAGATGCGCGAGGCGGGCCTCGTGGTCGCTGCCATTCACGCCGCCACCCGCGAGGCGGCCGTGCCCGGCGCCACCACGAGGGACCTGGACGAGGTCGCCCGCAAGGTGATCGCCGACCACGGCGCCACGTCGAACTTCCTGGGGTACGGCGGATTCCCCGCGACGATCTGCACCTCGGTCAACGAGGTCGTGGTGCACGGCATCCCGGACGAGAAGACCGTCCTCAAGGACGGCGACATCATCTCGATCGACGCCGGCGCGATCATCGACGGATGGCACGGGGACGCTGCGTACACCGCCTTCGTGGGCACCGGTCACGCGCCGGAGCTCATCGAGCTCTCCCGGGTGACCGAGGAGTCCATGTGGGCCGGGATCGCGGCGATGAAGGTGAACAACCGGCTCGTCGACATCTCGAAGTCCATCGAGTCCTACATCCGCCGCCAGCCCCGTCCGGCGACCGGTAAGTACGGGATCATCGAGGACTACGGCGGCCATGGCATCGGCACCGAGATGCACATGGACCCGCACCTGCTGAACTACGTCTCGCGCAAGCGCGGCAAGGGCATCAAGCTGGTCCCCGGCGTCTGCCTGGCCATCGAGCCGATGGTGTCGCTGGGCACGGCGCAGACGAAGGTCCTGGCGGACGACTGGACGGTCCTGACGACCGACGGCACCTGGTCCTCGCACTGGGAGCACTCGATCGCCCTCACGGAGCAGGGCCCGCTGGTCCTGACCTCCCCGGACTGCGGCCGGGCGAAGCTCGCCCAGTACGGTATCGAGGCGGCGCCGGACCCGCTGGGCTGAGGCTCACCCCGCCCGACCCGCTGAAGCAGCCGCTCACCAGGACTGTCCGGCTGATCCGTGTCTAAGGATCAGCGGAAGTGGGCAAACTTGACGGATTCGTCTTTTGGAGTCCGCTGACGTAGACTGACTCGTCGGCTCTCGTGCATCCGTGTGTCCTCATGCGGCGGGACGTGAGTCGATCAAGGTAGCCGATTCGAAAGGCGAAGCGTGGCCAAGAAGCAAGGTGCCATCGAAATTGAGGGCACCGTGATCGAGTCTCTCCCTAACGCGATGTTCAGGGTGGAGCTCCAGAACGGTCACAAGGTCCTCGCGCACATCAGCGGCAAGATGCGGATGCACTACATCCGTATTCTTCCCGATGACCGGGTCGTCGTGGAGCTGTCTCCGTACGACCTGACGCGTGGCCGGATCGTCTACCGGTACAAGTAGATCTTGCCGCCATCCCGCTTCGGCGTGGTGAGGGCACTGACCCGGAGAACCTGACATCCCATGAAGGTCAAGCCGAGCGTCAAGAAGATCTGCGACAAGTGCAAGGTGATCCGCCGTCACGGCCGGGTCATGGTCATCTGCGACAACCTGCGCCACAAGCAGCGCCAGGGCTGACGCACGACCACCTGCATCTCGCAGTTCTTCGCGCGACGCACGTAAACGTACATACGCAGAGCCCGTCCAAGCTTCGGCTGACGACACCTCCGGCGGGGGCCGGGGACCTGGGCGTACCACCTCCTCCCACGCGGACGAGGTCGGCGTCGGGGAGTGGCACTGCGGAAGACCCCCGAAATAACAACTGGAGCCATTGAATGGCACGCGTTTCAGGTGTTGACATCCCGCGCGAAAAGCGCGTGGAGGTTGCCCTCACCTACGTCTTCGGTATCGGGCGTACCCGGTCCAAGGAGATCCTCGCCAGCGCCGGCGTGAACCCGAACACCCGCGTTCGTGACCTGGCCGAAGAGGACCTGGTCAAGATCCGCGAGTACGTGGACGCCAACCTCCGTACCGAGGGTGACCTTCGCCGCGAGATCCAGGCCGACATCCGCCGCAAGGTCGAGATCGGCTGCTACCAGGGCATCCGGCACCGTCGTGGTCTGCCGGTCCACGGTCAGCGCACCAGCACGAACGCGCGTACCCGCAAGGGCCCGCGTCGCGCCATCGCCGGTAAGAAGAAGCCGGGCAAGAAGTAGTCCTCAGCGGACGCACCGCGAGGGTCCGGGTCACCGGGCGTTCGCGGAAACCAGCGGTCTTCGCTGTAGGACCGATCACCTCCCCTCTCCATCTGGAGTCAAGACATGCCCCCCAAGGGTCGTCAGGGCGCAGCCAAGAAGGTGCGTCGCAAGGAAAAGAAGAACGTCGCTCACGGCCACGCGCACATCAAGAGCACGTTCAACAACACCATCGTCTCGATCACGGACCCCTCGGGCAACGTGATCTCCTGGGCCTCCGCCGGCCACGTCGGCTTCAAGGGCTCGCGCAAGTCCACCCCCTTCGCCGCGCAGATGGCCGCCGAGTCGGCCGCCCGCCGCGCGCAGGAGCACGGCATGCGCAAGGTTGACGTCTTCGTCAAGGGTCCCGGCTCCGGCCGTGAGACCGCGATCCGCTCCCTCCAGGCCACGGGCCTCGAGGTCGGTTCGATCCAGGACGTCACCCCGACGCCGCACAACGGCTGCCGTCCGCCGAAGCGTCGCCGCGTCTGAGCCGCTACGGTCGGTGACGGCCGTGCGTCAGTAGCGCTGGTTGCGGGCGGCATGTCCCTTAGGGGGCGTGTCGCCCGTACCCTTGTCTTATCTGTCGGGCATCAAATAGCGGGTGCCCACGACTGAAGGATCACCACATGCTTATCGCTCAGCGTCCGTCGCTGACCGAAGAGGTCGTCGACGAATTCCGCTCCCGGTTCGTGATCGAGCCGCTGGAGCCGGGCTTCGGTTACACCCTCGGCAACTCCCTGCGTCGCACGCTCCTCTCCTCGATCCCCGGTGCCGCTGTCACCAGCATCCGGATCGATGGTGTCCTGCACGAGTTCACCACCGTGCCGGGCGTCAAGGAGGACGTGACCGACCTCATCCTCAACATCAAGCAGCTGGTCGTCTCCTCGGAGCACGACGAGCCGGTCGTGATGTACCTGCGCAAGCAGGGCCCCGGCCTGGTCACCGCTGCTGACATCGCCCCGCCGGCCGGTGTCGAGGTCCACAACCCGGACCTGGTCCTGGCCACGCTCAACGGCAAGGGCAAGCTGGAGATGGAGCTGACCGTCGAGCGCGGTCGCGGCTACGTCTCCGCCGTCCAGAACAAGCAGGTGGGCCAGGAGATCGGCCGTATTCCGGTCGACTCCATCTACTCGCCGGTGCTCAAGGTCACGTACAAGGTCGAGGCGACCCGTGTCGAGCAGCGCACCGACTTCGACAAGCTGATCGTCGACGTCGAGACCAAGCAGGCCATGCGTCCCCGTGACGCCATGGCGTCGGCCGGTAAGACCCTGGTCGAGCTGTTCGGTCTGGCGCGCGAGCTCAACATCGACGCCGAGGGCATCGACATGGGCCCCTCCCCGACGGACGCCGCGCTCGCCGCCGATCTGGCGCTGCCGATCGAGGAGCTCGAGCTCACGGTCCGTTCGTACAACTGCCTCAAGCGCGAGGGCATCCACTCGGTGGGTGAGCTCGTGGCGCGTTCCGAGGCGGACCTGCTCGACATCCGTAACTTCGGTGCGAAGTCGATCGACGAGGTCAAGGCGAAGCTGGCCGGTATGGGCCTGGCGCTCAAGGACTCGCCTCCCGGCTTCGACCCGACCGCCGCCGCGGACGCGTTCGGTGCGGATGACGACGCGGACGCCGGTTTCGTGGAGACCGAGCAGTACTAGTCGCCTCCCGGCTGGGGGTGCCCGGATTCGAGGGTGCCCCGTGCCGGGGCTGAGGCTTTGTCCTCAAACGCCGGACGGGCTTGAGATCGGCTGATGTCCGGTGAGTCGGACCGGCTTGAATCTTGGCTGATGTCCGGCTGACGTACGAAGACTTCCGCGGGGCGGCCGCCTCGCGGGAACTGACACCGGTACCTGATACGGCCGGTGCAGCACACAAGGAGAAACACCATGCCTCAGCCCGCCAAGGGTGCCCGTCTGGGCGGCAGCGCTGCGCACGAGAAGCTTCTTCTCATCAACCTCGCGAAGTCGCTGTTCGAGCACGGCCGCATCACCACGACCGAGGCCAAGGCCCGCCGCCTGCGTCCGGTCGCCGAGCGTTTCATCACCAAGGCCAAGAAGGGCGACATCCACAACCGTCGCCTGGTGCTGCAGTCGATCACGGACAAGAGCATCGTGCACACGCTCTTCACCGAGATCGCCCCGCGGTACGAGAACCGCCCCGGTGGTTACACCCGCATCACCAAGATCGGCAACCGTCGTGGCGACAACGCCCCGATGGCTGTCATCGAGCTGGTCGAGGCACTGACCGTGGCGCAGGCCGCCACCGGTGAGGCCGAGGCCGCCACCAAGCGCGCCGTCAAGGAAGACGCCCTCAAGAAGGACGAGGCTCCGGCCGAGACCGTCGAGGACGCCAAGCCGGCCGACGCCGCTGAGGAGTCCAAGGACGCCTGAGCGTTCTGAGACCCAGGTACGGGCCCGCATCACCCTTCGGGGCGGTGCGGGCCCGTTCGGTTTTGAGAGGATCTGCGGGTGAGTGACGAGGCAGAGCCCGGCTTTGTACGGGTACGGCTGGACCTTTCCTATGACGGGAAGGACTTCTCCGGCTGGGCGAAGCAGACCAGCAGGCGCACCGTGCAGGGCGAGATCGAGGACGCCCTGCGCACCGTGACGCGGTCGGCGGTGACGTACGACCTGACGGTCGCCGGGCGCACCGACGCCGGGGTGCACGCGCGCGGGCAGGTGGCGCACGTCGACCTGCCGGCCGAGGTGTGGGCCGAGCACGAGGAGAAGCTGCTGCGGCGGATGGCGGGGCGCCTGCCGCTGGACGTACGGATCTGGCGGGCGGCCGCGGCACCCGCCGGGTTCAACGCGCGCTTCTCCGCGCTGTGGCGGCGTTACGCCTACCGCGTGGGGGACCGGCCGGGCGGGGTGGATCCGCTGACCCGGGGGCATGTGCTGTGGCACGACCGGCCGCTGGACGTGGACGCGATGAACGAGGCGGCGGCCCTGATGACGGGGGAGCACGACTTCGCCGCGTACTGCAAGAAGCGTGAGGGCGCCACGACCATCCGTACGCTCCAGAAGCTGCACTGGATACGGGACGGGGAGTCCGGTGTGCTGACGGCGACCGTGCAGGCCGACGCGTTCTGCCACAACATGGTGCGGGCTCTGATCGGTGCGGCGCTGTTCGTCGGGGACGGGCGCAGGCCGGCCGGGTGGCCGGCCGAGGTGCTGGCCGCGAAGGTGCGGGATCCGGCGGTGCACGTGGTGCGGCCGCACGGGCTGACGCTGGAGGAAGTGGCGTACCCGGCCGATGAGTTGCTGGCGGCCAGGGCTCTGGAGGCGCGGAACGTCAGGACGCTTCCGGGGGCGGGCTGCTGCTGAGGGGTCTGCGGCGCACGGCGCGGTACAGCTCGGCCGCGAAGTACAGGGCGAGGGCGCTGGACGCGGTGGAGCGGAACCAGCCGATGTCCGGGGTCCACCAGGCGTAGACCGCCGCCGCGGTGAAGAGCAGCAGGGCCGCGGTGCGCAGCGCCCACCAGCGGGCCGGGTGCGGTTCGTCCGGTGGGGGAGCCTCCGGGTGGACGCCGGCCTTCGTCGTCATGGTGTCCCGCATCCCCGCGAGGAAGCCCCGCCGGGCGAGCAGCCGGGCGCCCGGAAGCGTGGCGAGTATCTCCTGCTCGCCGCCGTATCCGGCGGGCAGCGGCGGGAGGCCCAGTGCGGCGACGAGCTCGCTCTGGTGGCGGGCGGGGTCGCCCGTGGCCCTCAGGATGTGCGCCAGGGGGCGCGGGTCGGGCAGCCCGTACACCCGGGCGAGCGCGGCGGCCGTCCTGGTTGCCTCGGCGTGGTCGGTGGCGGGCGCGGCGGTCTCCCAGGTGTGGTCCGCCACCTGCTTGCCCCGGTGCAGCAGGGTGAAGCTGCCGCGTTCCGGGGTGCGGTGCAGGACCAGGGTGGGCCACTCCTCGGCCGTGGTGAAGTTGTCGGCTGCCGAGGTGAGCGGGTCCTCCGGGAGCAGGGCCGCGCGCTTGCCGCGTACGGGGTCCGGGACGATCTCGACGTATGTGTGGTGGTTGCCCGCCGGGGCGGTCCTGAGGCTCTGGCCGCAGATCAGGGCGGCCTGGGCGACCTCGGTGGGGCCGGTGGACGCGATGGCGACCGACCGCGGTGCCAGGTCGCGCTCCCAGTCGGGCAGGTCGGTGGCCGGGGGCTCGGGAGCCGCGCGGAAGAAGGGGACCTTCATCGCCAGCTCCACGCAGGTGTCGGAGCGGGCTTCGAGGAATTCGGCACGTGGCTCGCCGAAATAGGTCCAGGGGAACGTCGTGGCGTGCACGCCGATGGTGCGGAAGACGGTGAGGGCCTCGTCGTAGCGGTTCATCGACCACAGGACGAGGGCCAGATGGTTGCGGAAGCCGGCGGCCTCCCGCTCCCCGGGGGCGTAGCTGTCCGACAGGGCCTGTGCGCGCGCCACCGCCGCTTCGGCCCGCTCGGTGTACGGGTCGGCGCCGGGTGTCTCCTCCTCGGAGATCAGGTATTCCACGACGGCCTGGAGGGGCAGTGCGTGGAGCCTGGAGCCCGGGGGTGCCTGGCCGGCGGCCCGCTCGGCGAAGGCGAACATCTCCTCGTGGGAGCCGTACCACTTGGCGCAGAGGTACTGGAGCGCCTGGACGTGGCAGCCCTCGTGGTGCGGGTCGCGGGCGTTGGCCTCGGCGAGATAGGTGTCGAAGACGGTCCTGGGTGCCTGGATGCCCCGGGCCTGGGTCAGGGCGACGCGCCAGGGGACCGGGTCGTCGGGGTTGAGCTCGGCGGCGGTGGAGATCACCGGCACCGCGTCCCGCAGCACCGCGTGGAACGCCCGGAACTGGTCGTCCTCGATATGGCTGGCACGGGCCCCGGTCCGTATCTGCCAGGCCTCGTAGACGTACTGGTCGGCCTTGACCAGTACGGCGTCCGGGTTCTCCGGGGAGTCCTCCAGCCAGCTGTCCAGCCAGCCCGGGTGGTGCAGGGAGGCCCGTGCCAGGCGGGAGACGCAGGTGTCCCTGCGCTCCCACTGGGCGTGCTCCCTGGTGAGGGCCAGCAGCTCGGCGGCCGGGGCGTGGTTCCCCGTCGCGGCGGCGGCGAGTGCCGCCCGCAGCGAGGGGTCGGGGGCGTCGAGGACCACGGCCTCGTCCGGGGGCAGGCCGGCACCCATCGCGTGGCTGTGGCGCAGCACGCGGGGGAGGCTGAAGAGGGTGGTCAGACGCACGGCGACGGGTCCTCGGTCGAGGGGAGGGACTGGGACTGTGCGTGGGGGGAGGGCACGGCCGGTCAGGCGGCGGGGGCTCCTGCGGCCGCCGAGGCCTGGACCTCGCCGCGGTGACGGATCTGGCGGAAGGTGAAGTCGGTCAGGTCGTCACCGACCGCGTACACGTCCTTGGCCGCCGTGGTGACGTTCTTGCCGCTGGTGTAGCCGCCGACGGTGAAGTAGGCGTAGCGGCCGTAGGAGTTGGCGGTGCGCCGGCAGACGGATCCGCCGCGGCAGAAGGTGGGGACTCCTGCACCGCTGAGGGAGGCGACGCCGCCGGACGCCTGCTGGGCGGCCTTCTTGGCCTCGGCCTCGGTACCGAAGACGGCGAGTCCGACGGTGACGGCCGTGCCGCCCTTGCTGTACGTCGCGCGGATGACCTGGTCGCAGCCGTTGCTGTCGAGGATCGAGCCGAGGGCGCCCTGGGTCGTCGTGGCGCAGCTGCTGGTGCGGGCGGTGGCGCCCTTGGCGTAGACGCGGTCGCCCATGGTCAGCTTCTTGCCGGGGAAGAAGGCGTCGACGGTGACCGGGGTCTTGTCCTTCTTCTCGTCGGCTATGTAGTCCTTCGGGTCCGGCGGGGGCGGCGGTGCGACCGAGGAGAAGGAAGGCTCGGGCGCGGAGGACTCCGAGGGCAGGTCGGCGGGGGCCGGCAGCTCGCTCGCCTTCTTGTCCGACCCGGAGGTGCTGCTCGTGTTGGTCGTGATGACGGCGGTGGCGACGATCGCGGCCACGGCGGCTGTGGCCAGTGCGCCACCGCCGACCAGCAGCCACTTCCTGCGTCTGCCGCGCGTGGCGGACGCTTCGGCCAGCGCCGCCCAGTCCGGAGTCCGGCTCTCTCCCGGTCCTCCCGGCCCCCAGGAGGGCCCCCCTTGCCCGTAGCTCATGCGGCGAATCCTAGCGCTGGGGCACCGGACCGTAATCCGGTTGGGTGAACGGTTCGCATGCCGTGACAATGCTGTGCATGGGACATCTTGAAGCGGGCCACCTGGAGTACTACCTACCGGACGGACGGGTGCTGCTCGGCGACGCTTCGTTCCGGGTGGCCGACGGCGCCGTCGTCGCCCTCGTCGGCGCGAACGGGGCGGGGAAGACGACACTCCTGAAACTGCTCGCCGGGGAGCTCCAGCCGCACGGCGGCTCGGTCTCGGTGAGCGGCGGGCTCGGGGTCATGGCCCAGTTCGTGGGCTCCGTACGGGATGAGCGGACCGTCCGCGACCTGCTGGTGTCCGTGGCCCAGCCCCGTATCAGGGAGGCCGCGAAGGCGGTCGACGCGGCCGAGGAGAAGATCCTCACGGTCGACGACGAGGCCGCGCAGATGGCGTACGCGCAGGCCCTGAGCGACTGGGCGGAGGCCAGGGGCTACGAGGCCGAGACGCTGTGGGACATGTGCACGACGGCCGCGCTCGGCGTCCCGTACGAGAAGGCGCAGTGGCGTGAGGTGCGCACGCTCAGCGGGGGCGAGCAGAAGCGTCTGGTCCTGGAGGCGCTGCTGCGGGGCCCGGACGAGGTGCTGCTCCTCGACGAGCCGGACAACTATCTGGACGTGCCCGGCAAGCGGTGGCTGGAGGAGAAGCTCAAGGAGACCCGTAAGACGGTGCTCTTCGTCTCCCACGACCGGGAGCTGCTCTCCCGCGCCGCCGAGAAGATCGTCAGCGTGGAGCCGAGCGCGGCGGGCAGCGACGTATGGGTGCACGGTGGCGGCTTCGCCACGTACCACGACGCGCGCAAGGAGCGCTTCGCGCGGTTCGAGGAGCTGCTGAGGCGCTGGCAGGAGGAGCACGCCCGGCTGAAGGCGCTCGTCCTGCGGATGCGGCAGCAGGCGGCGAACAGCCCCGACATGGCGAACCGCTACCACGCGATGCAGACCCGCTTCAAGAAGTTCGAGGAGGCGGGCCCGCCGCCGGAGCCGCCCCGCGAGCAGGACATCAGGATGCGGCTGCGCGGCGGCAGGACCGGAGTGCGGGCGGTGACGTGCACGCGCCTGGAGCTGACCGGTCTGATGAAGCCGTTCGACCTGGAGATCTACTACGGCGAGCGGGTCGCGGTGCTCGGCTCCAACGGGTCGGGGAAGTCGCACTTCCTGCGGCTGCTGGCGGGGGAGCCCGTGGCGCACACCGGTGAGTGGAAGCTCGGCGCACGGGTCGTGCCCGGCCACTTCGCGCAGACGCACGCCCATCCGGAGCTGCTCGGCAAGACGTTGGTCGAGATCCTGTGGACGGAGCACGCCAAGGACCGCGGCGGAGCGATGTCGGTGCTGCGGCGCTACGAGCTGGAGCGCCAGGGCGACCAGGCCTTCGAGAGGCTGTCCGGCGGGCAGCAGGCACGCTTCCAGATCCTGCTCCTGGAGCTGGCCGGCACGACCGCGCTGCTGCTGGACGAGCCGACGGACAACCTGGACCTGGAGTCGGCCGAGGCCCTCCAGGACGGTCTCGAGGTGTACGACGGGACGGTCATGGCCGTCACGCACGACCGCTGGTTCGCGAAGTCCTTCGACCGCTACCTGGTCTTCGGCTCGGACGGGGTGGTGCGGGAGTCCACGGAGCCCGTCTGGGACGAGCGCAGGGTGGAGCGCGCGCGGTAGGGACGGCGCGTTTTGACCCGTCCGGTGAGGGGCGGGTACTCTCGGCTGTTGTTATACGCATTGGCTCGGTCGTTCTCACGCGCAGGGTCTTGCGTAGGTTCTCTGGAGCAGTTACCAGTGGCTCGCATACGGGCAGCGTCCCGGCATTGTGAGCCCCAGCTGCATGATCGCTTCAGAGGTGCAGTGTGTCTTCACCCCATCCACTGAAGAAGCGAAGGCTACGAAGTGCGTACGTACAGCCCCAAGCCCGGCGATGTCACTCGCCAGTGGCACATCATCGACGCCGAGGACATCGTCCTGGGCCGTCTTGCCACCACGGCTGCGAACCTCCTGCGAGGCAAGCACAAGGCGATCTACGCCCCCCACATGGACATGGGCGATTTCGTCATCATCATCAACGCCGAGAAGGTTCACCTCTCGGGTAACAAGAAGACCCAGAAGATGGCGTACCGCCACTCGGGCTTCCCGGGCGGTCTCCGTTCCGTGCGTTACGACGAGCTGCTCTCGAAGAACCCCGAGAAGGCCGTCGAGAAGGCCATCAAGGGCATGATCCCCAAGAACACCCTGGGCCGTCAGATGCTCTCGAAGCTCAAGGTCTACGCGGGCGACCAGCACCCGCACGCTGCGCAGCAGCCGGTCCCGTTCGAGATCACCCAGGTCGCACAGTAGTTCCGGCCTCCCCCCTAAGACGTTAAAGAAAGATCTGAGGAGAATCGTGGCCGAGACCACTGTTGAGACGCCCGTCGAGGGCACCGAGGGCGAAGAGACCTTCGCCGAGGTGACCACCTTCGAGTCGGAGGTCCCCGTCGAGGGTGAGTACACCTCCGAGTCGCTCGCCGGCCGCTTCGGCGACCCGCAGCCCGCCGCCGGCCTTGGCCGTCGCAAGAACGCCATCGCCCGTGTCCGGATCGTCCCGGGCACCGGCAAGTGGAAGATCAACGGTCGCACCCTTGAGGACTACTTCCCCAACAAGGTGCACCAGCAGGAAGTCAACGAGCCCTTCAAGGTGCTCGAGCTCGACGGCCGCTACGACGTCATCGCCCGCATCTCGGGTGGCGGCGTCTCCGGTCAGGCCGGCGCCCTGCGTCTCGGCGTGGCCCGTGCGCTGAACGAGGCGGACGCGGACAACAACCGCGCCACGCTGAAGAAGGCCGGCTTCCTCTCCCGCGACGACCGTGCGGTCGAGCGCAAGAAGGCCGGTCTCAAGAAGGCCCGTAAGGCCCCGCAGTACAGCAAGCGCTAAATCGCCTGCTCGTCTGCTTTACACGTTCGCCCCGGCGGCACACCCCGTGCTGCTGGGGCGTTCGTCTATCAGCCCTCGCGGGCGTATAACGGCTTAAGACGTTTGCACGTTTATAGGGTCGGAAGCCTCAAGCGCACCCTCTCTTTGCTGTGCCTTGCCTCGCTCTGCCCTGTTTTGATTACTTTGGTTTGCGGTTTCGGAGCACCTTCGGAGGACACCAGTGGGACGACTCTTCGGCACGGACGGCGTGCGCGGCGTCGCCAACGCGGACCTGACAGCCGAGCTCGCGCTCGGACTCTCGGTCGCGGCGGCGCACGTACTGGCCGAGGCGGGCACCTTCGAAGGGCATCGGGCGACCGCTCTGGTGGGCCGTGACCCCCGCGCGTCCGGGGAGTTCCTGGAGGCCGCCGTCGTGGCGGGCCTGGCCAGCGCGGGCGTGGACGTGCTGCGCGTCGGGGTGCTGCCCACTCCTGCGGTGGCGTACCTCACCGGCGCGCTCGGCGCGGACATCGGCGTGATGCTCTCCGCCAGCCACAACGCCATGCCCGACAACGGCATCAAGTTCTTCGCGCGGGGCGGGCACAAGCTCGCCGACGAGCTGGAGGACCGCATCGAGACGGTCTACGAGCAGCACCGGGGCGGTGAGCCGTGGAGCCGCCCGACCGGCGGCGGCGTGGGCCGTGTCACCGACTACAACGAGGGCTTCGACCGTTACGTCGCCCATCTCATCGGTGTCCTCCCGAACCGGCTCGACGGGTTGAAGGTCGTCCTCGACGAGGCGCACGGCGCCGCCGCCCGTGTCTCACCCGAGGCGTTCGCCAGGGCCGGGGCCGAGGTCATCACCATCGGCGCCGAGCCGGACGGCCTGAACATCAACGACGGCTGCGGTTCCACCCACCTGGAGCTGCTGCGGTCCGCCGTCGTCGAGCACGGCGCCGACCTCGGCATCGCGCACGACGGCGACGCGGACCGCTGCCTGGCCGTGGACGCCACCGGTGAGGAGGTCGACGGCGACCAGATCCTGGCCGTGCTCGCCGTCGCCATGCGCGAGTCCGGGCATCTGCGCAAGGACACCGTCGTCGGCACGGTCATGTCGAACCTCGGCTTCAAGACGGCGATGGAGCGGGAGGGCATCCAGCTCGTCCAGACCGCCGTCGGCGACCGTTACGTCCTGGAGTCGATGAAAGCCGAAGGCTTCGCGCTGGGCGGCGAGCAGTCGGGCCACGTCATCGTCCTGGACCACGCCACGACCGGTGACGGCACACTGACCGGGCTGATGGTCGCGGCCAGGGTCGCCGCCACCGGACGTACGCTCGCCGACCTGGCGGGCGTGATGCAGCGCCTCCCGCAGGTCCTCGTCAACGTGCCGGACGTCGACAAGTCCCGGGTGGACACCTCGCCCGAGGTGGCCACCGCGGTGGCCCAGGCCGAGCACGCGCTGGGCGACACCGGGCGCGTACTCCTGCGCAAGTCGGGCACCGAGCCGCTCGTACGGGTCATGGTCGAGGCCGCCGACCTCGAACAGGCGCGCGCCGTGGCGGGCCAGCTCGCCGACGTGGTGAAGGCCGCGCTCGGCTGACCTGCCGGCACCTTCAGGAAGGACCCGGCTCCACGGCCGGGTCCTTCGTGCGTCGGGCCCGCTCCAGCTCAGCGGTTATGCGGATCAGGTCGGCCGGGGCTGCCGCGAGACGGACCGGCCGGCCCGCGTCGTCGAGTTCGGCGATGTGCCAGCTGCGGGGGACGGCGTCGCCGTCGCTTCCCCTCGCGCGCCGCACCTTCGTGACGGTGAGCCGTTCCACCGGGATGCGTCTCGCGGCGAACCTGCCGGGGCCGGGGTGGGGCGTCACCACGGGCGGACGCCGCCACCCAGGACGATGTGGGTACCGAAGCCGTTCGGGTTGTATTCAGTGTGTTCGAGGAACCGGGCGGCGAGGAACCGGTCCTCCTTCTCCTCGGCCGCCCCGGCCTCGGGCACCGCGGCGGCTCCAGGCGTACGGATGCGGGTGGCGTGCCAGGCCCAGGCGAGCATTCCCAGCGTGGTCACGGTGCCCGAGGCCGCCCAGACGAGGGCCGTCGGAGAGCCGAGCGGGTCCGTGGGTTCGAAACACGCCCTACTCCCCGGGCGGCTTCACGGCCGGGTCCGCCCTGCGTTGCAGGCTCCACAGCGCCTTCTGGACCAGCAGCGTCAGAGTGCCTGCCAGGACGATCCCGCCGAGGTTGGCCAGCAACTGCTGGGAGGACCCCCAGGCCTGCTGGAGATCCTGGTAGCTGAAGGCGATGGCGGCGTTGGCGGCTGCCGGAACCGTCGTCACGGAGATCGCCACGCCGATCAGCGCCCCCGACTTCGCGGAGGTCAGCGAGAGCGTTCCTGCGACGCCCGCGAGCAGCGCCACCATGAAGGAGACCTGGTCCGGGTGCCAGATGAAGTTGGTGTTGGGCCGGTCGGCCGTGAGCATGCCGGCGTCGAAGGACCCGAGCGCGTCCATCAGCCACACGAACCCCATCGTCAGCACGATCGCGGCGGCGAACCCGCCGATCAGGGCCCACAGGGATGCGGCGACCAGGCGCGGGGCACGCTGCACCAGGGCGGTCGAGACCCCGGCCAGCGGGCCGAACTCCGGGCCGACCGCCATCGCGCCGACGATCAGGATCACGTTGTCGAGCATCACCCCGCAGGCGGCCAGCATCATCGCGACGCCGAGGAAGGCCACATAGGTGGCGCTGAAGGTGGACTCCTCGTGCGTGACCTCGGTCAGCTCCTCCCAGAGCACCGCGTCCGCGCTGTCGCCGGGTGCCTGCCTCTCCGCCTCCTCGGCGCGGGCGGACAGCGCCAGGTCCATCTCCTCGGCGGTGATCGCCCCGGACCTGTCGATGCCGAGCTCGCGCAGCGCGTCGATCAGCTCGTCGGCCGCCTGTCGCGCCACGTCGCACACCACCACGTCCCCTGCGGGGCTGCGGGCGGCACCGGCCAGCACCGCGAGATGCGTGGCGCCGACGGTACGCTCCACCAGCTCCACGACCTCGTCGGTGCGGTCGGCGGGCACGATGAGGCGCAGATGCAGCACGGTGCACCTTTCCTGGTCAGAGCTTGCGCAGTGACAGACGCTGGACCTTGTGGTCCGGCCCCTTGCGCAGCACCAGAGTGGCACGGCCGCGCGTCGGCGCCACGTTCTCCAGCAGGTTCGGCTTGTTGATGGTGCGCCACATGGTGCGCGCGTAGTCGAGCGCCTCGGCCTCGGAGACCTGCGTGTACTTGCGGAAGTACGAGAACGGGTTCTGGAACGCCGTCTCGCGCAGCCGGCGGAAGCGGTGCAGGTACCAGGTCTCGATGTCCTCGGCCTTCGCGTCCACGTACACGCTGAAGTCGAAGTAGTCCGCGAGCCCGACCCTGGTCCGGCCGTCCTTGCCGGGCAGCGCGGGCTGGAGGACGTTCAGCCCCTCGACGATCAGGATGTCGGGACGGCGTACGGTCAGCCGCTCGCCGGGCACGATGTCGTAGATCAGGTGCGAGTAGACGGGGGCCGTCACCTCGTCCTTGCCGGCCTTGATGTCGGCGACGAACCGGGTCAGCGCCCGCCGGTCGTACGACTCGGGGAAACCTTTCCTCGACATCAGGCCGCGCGCCTGGAGCTCCTTCATCGGCAGCAGGAACCCGTCGGTCGTCACCAGCTCCACCCGGGGGTGCTCCGGCCAGCGCGCGAGCAGCGCCTGGAGGATACGGGCGGTGGTGGACTTGCCGACGGCGACGCTTCCGGCGACCCCTATGACGAACGGGGTGCCGCGCTGCTCGCCGTGCCCGTTGCCCGCGTCCCCGAGGAAGGTGTTCAGCGCGCCGCGCAGGCCCGATGTGGCCTGGACGTAGAGGTTGAGCAGCCGGGAGAGCGGCAGATAGACGTCCCGGACCTCGTCGAGATCGATGACGTCGCCGAGCCCTCTCAGCTTCTCGACCTCGTCGGCGGTCAGCGGCAGCGGAGTCTTGTCACGCAGAGCGCTCCACTCGTCCCTGGTCAGGTCGACGTAGGGCGTCGGCGCGTGCTCGGTGCGGCGGGGGCTCCGTGCGGGTGAGGTGATCACCTACTCATTGTTGCGGGAGTTTTGACGCAGTGGGGGGTGGGCTCGGTCACGTGGGTGCGGTTCTGCGGGCAGAGGAGCGGCGCATGTGGATGGCCTACAGTCTTTTGTACATGGCCCACATTGCCCTGGTACGAGACCATCTGCGCCGGCGCGGTGGGCTCCTGCTATCCGCAGCGCGCGGAGTTCCTGTTCAGCGCTCCTACCGGCGGAGAGTACGACGAGATCGTGGAGATGTTCACCGACCTGTATCCCGAAGTCTCGGTGCCGAAGAACGCGGGGCGCTGGATCGGGGCGGTGCAACAGCGCATGGCCAGGGCGGGACAGCATCGGAGCGCCTCGGCCGTGGATCTGATCATCGCTGCTACCGCCGCGCACCACGGGCTGACCGTCCTCCACGACGACGCGGACTACCGCACTGTCGCTCGACATGCCCCCGACCTGCGGGAGCACCGTATCCACGACGTCGGCTGACGGCTGACCGGGGGCCGGATCGGGTGGTCGACGCCTGGAGGTGACCGAGGTACCCGTCCGCGGCGGCCCGGACGCGTACTACGGGCCGTTGCGGCCCTGCCCTGCGGCGGGCTACGCGAGATCCGGGTGCTCGCGAAGCCGGGCTCGGAGCGAGAGGGCGATCCGGTCCGCCTGCTCGTCCGTCACCCGTTCGGGCTCCGAGCGCCTCAGCAACTCGAAGACGCCCGGACCGCGTTGCTCCTGCGGTAGATCCGCTGTGCGCGGCACGATGTGGAAGTGCACGTGGGCAAAGCCCTCAGCTTCGGCGAACTGGACGACATAGGTCTTGTCGCACCCGGTCACGCCGCGGAGCGCCCGGGAGAGGCCGACCTGCCACGTTCCCAGGGCGGCGGCCTCCGCGTCGGTGAGGTCGTGGACGGCCGTGACATGGCGACGGGGTAGGAGCACCAGCCAGCCCGGAAGCGCGGTGTCGAAGGCATGGGCCACCCGCCAGTGCTCGTCGAAAGCGACGCACTCCCTGGGCGGCAGATCGTCGAACTTCGCTTCCTTCACGCATATGTAGCACTCGGAAGTTGTCATGAACCCAGAGCGTACGGCCCGGTGTCACGTGGGTTCGATGACCGGCTTGCGCATGTGTGCGTAGATCACCGATGTCCGTACGTCGGCGAGCTCCCGGCGCTTCGTCAGCTTGTCCAGGACCACCGAGTGCAGATGCTCGGTGTCGCGGACGGCCACGTGCACCAGGAAGTCGTCGTTCCCGGTGAGGACGAAGAGCGAGACCACTTCGGGCATCTGCTCCAGGAAGGCCTGGAAATTCTCGATCACCGAACGTGTCGGAGGGCGGACCCGGACCGCGATCATGGCCTGTAGTCCCCGGCCGATCGAAGCGAGGTCGGCCTGCGCGTGGAACCCCGTCAGGACGCCTCGCTCACGCAGTGCTCGGATCCGCTCCAGGCAGGTGGAGGGGGCGATGCCGAGCTCCTGGGCCATGTCCCGGTTGGTACGCCGGCCATCCTCCTGGAGCATCCGCACCAACGCCGAATCTAGTTCGTCCACGCATGCCTCGCTCTGTCGGATTCCGAAGGTAGTTCGGAGTCTACTCGTGACAGCCGTCGATGTTGTTACCTTCTCCCGGGTTGGCTGATGTTTGTTTGGTCGGGAGAGGTGTGATTCGGATGCGGGAGCGAGGGCCCGGCTTGTCGGCGGTGTGCGCGGTGGTGGCGGCAGCGCTGCTCTGGAGCAGTTCGTACGCGGTGACCAAGGAGGTGCTGGAGGACGTCGGCCCGCTCGGCATCGGCGCGATCAGGTTCACCCTGGCGGCCGTACTCCTGGCGGTGATGGTCCGGCTGGGCCGGAACCGCCCGTCCCGGCCGGACGCACGGCAGCGGCGGCAGCTCTACCTGAGCGGACTCCTCGGTATCACCGTCTACTTCATCCTGGAGAACGTCGGCGTGGATCTGTCCACGGCGTCCGACGCGTCCCTGATCGTGGCCACGTATCCGCTGATGACGATGGGTCTGGAGCTGGCCCTCTTCCGCAGCCGGATGCCGCTGTCGCGCGTCGCGGGCGTGCTGCTGGCCACCGTCGGCGCCTTCCTCGTCGTGCGTAACGGGGCGGAGGTCGGCGGGAACGCACGGTGGACCGGAGACGTCCTGCTGCTGCTCGGCGGTCTGGCCTGGGCCGGGTACAACGTGCTCGGCAAGCGCGCGAGCGCCGGTCGGAGCGCCGTGAGTGTCACGTACTACCAGACCCTGGCGGGCGCCGCCGGATTCCTCCTGGCCTCGCTGCTGGAGGCCGGCGACTGGCGGATGCCGGGCGCCGCCTCCGCCTCGCTGCTGGTCTACCTCGCCGTCGCATGCTCGGTCGGCGGCTTCCTGCTCTACAACTACGGCCTGCGCAGGATGGCGTCGAGCGTCGCCGTGAACATCCTCAACCTCGTCCCGGTCTTCGGCGTCGTCGGCGCCGTCGTGATCAACGGCGAGTCGATCCGCCCGGCCCAGGCGGCGGGCGGCGTCATCATCGTCGCCGGAGTGGCGCTCGGCATGATCGAGCGACGGGGCTCGGTGAACGCCTTGCGGGCGGACGGGACGGCGGACGACCCGGCCCCGACCGCGGCCTGACCACGACGGCCCACCCCTGCTGTCCCCCGTCCCCGTACGGCCTTATGGTGCCGATATGTGCGGAATCGTGGGTTACGTCGGGGCGCAGTCGGCGCAGGATGTCGTGGTCGCGGGGCTCAAGCGGCTGGAGTACCGGGGGTACGACTCCGCGGGGGTCGCCGTCCTCGCGGACGGAGGGCTGGCCTCGGCGAAGAAGGCGGGGAAGCTCGTCAATCTGGAGAAGGAGCTGAAGGACCGGCCGCTGCCGGCCGCGAACACCGGGGTCGGGCACACCCGTTGGGCCACGCACGGCGCGCCCACCGATGCCAACGCCCACCCGCACCTCGACAACGCGGGCCGGGTCGCCGTCGTGCACAACGGGATCATCGAGAACTTCGCGGCGCTGCGGGAGGAGCTGGCCGGGCGCGGTCATGACCTGGCCTCCGAGACCGACACCGAGGTGGTCGCCCATCTGCTCGCCGAGGCGTACTCGTCGAGCGGCGATCCGGCGGAGGCCATGCGGCAGGTATGCAGGCAGCTGGAGGGCGCGTTTACCCTGGTCGCCGTGCACGCCGACGAGCCGGGCACGGTGGTCGGGGCCCGGCGGAACTCGCCGCTGGTCGTCGGGGTGGGCGACGGGGAGATGTTCCTCGCCTCCGATGTGGCCGCCTTCATCGCGCACACCAGGGACGCCGTCGAGCTGGGCCAGGACCAGGTGGTCGAGCTCCGCCGGGACGGGGTGACGGTCACCGGCTTCGACGGTCTGCCCGCCGACGTACGCGAGTACCACGTGGACTGGGACGCGTCGGCAGCCGAGAAGGGCGGCTACGCCTCCTTCATGCTCAAGGAGATCGCCGACCAGCCCAAGGCCGTCGCGGACACGCTGCTGGGTCGGATCGACGGGGAGGGGGTGCTCCGTCTCGACGAGGTGCGCATCCCGGCGGCCGTGCTCCGTGAGGTCGACAAGGTCGTCGTCGTCGCCTGCGGGACCGCCTTCCACGCCGGGATGATCGCGAAGTACGCCATCGAGCACTGGACCAGGCTGCCCTGCGAGACGGAGCTGGCCAGCGAGTTCCGCTACCGCGACCCGATCCTGGACCAGCGCACCCTCGTCGTCGCCATCTCGCAGTCCGGCGAGACGATGGACACCCTGATGGCGGTCAGGCACGCCCGTGAGCAGGGGGCGAAGGTCCTCGCCATCTGCAACACGAACGGGTCGACCATCCCGAGGGAGTCTGACGCCGTCCTCTACACGCACGCGGGGCCGGAGGTCGCCGTCGCCTCCACCAAGGCGTTCCTGACGCAGCTCGTCGCCTGCTACCTCGTCGCGCTGTACCTCGGACAGGTGCGCGGCACCAAGTGGGGCGACGAGATCCGTACCGTCGTGCGCCAGCTCTCCGAGATGTCGGGCGCCGTCGACCGTGTCCTGGCCACCATGGAGCCCGTACGCGAGCTGGCCCGCTCGCTGGCCACCCGCCCCACCGTGCTCTTCGTGGGCCGGCACGTGGGCTACCCGGTGGCTCTGGAAGGTGCGCTGAAGCTCAAGGAGCTCGCCTACATGCACGCCGAGGGCTTCGCCGCCGGGGAGCTCAAACACGGGCCGATCGCCCTGATCGAGGAGGGAATGCCCGTCGTGGTGATCGCGCCCTCACCGCGAAGCCGTTCGGTGCTGCACGACAAGATCGTGTCGAACATCCAGGAGATCAGGGCCCGCGGCGCCCGTACCGTCGTCATCGCGGAGGAGGGCGACGAGGAGGTCGTCCCGTACGCCGATCACCTCATCAGGATCCCTGCTACGCCTACGCTGCTTCAGCCGCTGGTCGCCACGGTGCCGTTGCAGGTCTTCGCCTGCGAACTGGCGACAGCCCGGGGCAACGAGGTGGACCAGCCGCGCAATCTGGCGAAGTCCGTGACAGTCGAATGAGTGAGTGAGCGCGTGATCATTGGGGTCGGGATCGATGTGGCGGAGATCGAGCGTTTCGGCGCCGCGCTGGGGCGCACGCCGCAGCTGGCCGAGCGGCTCTTCGTGGAGCGGGAGTTGCTGCTGCCCGGCGGGGAACGGCGGGGGATCGCCTCGCTCGCGGCCAGGTTCGCCGCGAAGGAGGCCCTGGCCAAGGCGCTCGGGGCCCCGGGCGGGCTGCTCTGGACCGACGCCGAGGTGTGCGTCGAGGACAGCGGGAAGCCGCGCCTGGAGGTCCGCGGCACCGTCGCGGCGCGGGCGGCCGAACTGGGCGTGCGGAGCTGGCACGTGTCGCTGAGCCACGACGCGGGGGTGGCGTCCGCCGTGGTGATCGCGGAGGGTTGACGGCATGCGACATGCGTACAGCGTCGAGAGCGTAAGGGCCGCCGAGAAGGCGCTCATGGCACGGCTGCCGGAGGGCGCGCTGATGCAGCGCGCCGCCGCCGGGCTCGCGGTGGCCTGCGGCGACCTGCTCCGGCGGCGCGGCCGGGTGTACGGCTCCCGGGTGCTGCTCCTCGTGGGCAGCGGCGACAACGGCGCCGACGCGCTGTACGCGGGCGCCCGGCTGGCCAGGCGCGGAGCCGGTGTCAGGGCCGTGCTCACCTCGCCCGACAAGGTGCACCGGGCCGCACTGGACGCCCTGCTTGCGGCGGGCGGACAGGTCCTGGACACCTCCGACGGGCTGGGCCGCGTCGACCTCGTCGTGGACGGCATCACCGGGATCGGGGGGCGTGGCGGCCTGCGGCCAGGTGCGGCCGACCTGGTCCGCAAGGTCACCGCCGGCCACGCGCCCGTGCTGGCGGTGGATCTTCCGAGCGGAGTCGAGGCGGACACCGGCCAGGTGCTCGGCCCGGCCGTACGCGCCCACGCGACGGTCACCTTCGGTGCGTACAAGCCGGGGCTGCTCATCGACCCGGCCGCCGAACACGCGGGCGCGCTCCGGCTCGTCGACATCGGCCTGGGCCCTGAACTTCCGGACCGCCCTGACCTGGAGGCTCTTCAGTACGCCGATGTGGCCGCCCTGCTGCCCCAGCCCGACGCCGAGAGCGACAAGTACCGGCGCGGGGTCGTCGGCGTGGCCGCTGGATCCGAGCGTTACCCGGGCGCGGCCGTCCTCGCGGTCGCGGGGGCACTGCGCGGCGGCGCCGGGGCCGTGCGCTACGCGGGCCCCGGCGCCGGCGCGGTGATCGCCCGCTTCCCGGAGACGCTGGTGCACCCCGGGCCGCCGTCGAAGGCCGGGCGCGTCCAGGCCTGGGTGGTGGGACCCGGGCTCGGCGACGGCACGCAGGCCGCGTCGGCGGTCTCCGACGCGCTGGCAGCGGACGTCCCCGTACTGGTCGACGCGGACGGGCTCCGGCTGATGGACGCGGGCGCCGTACGCGAGCGGACCGCCGCCACCGTCCTCACCCCGCACGCGGGCGAGGCCGCGGCCCTGCTCGGCGTGGCGCGCGAGGAGGTCGAGGCGGGACGGCTCGCCGCCGTACGGGAACTGGCCGCGCGCTTCCGAGCCACGGTGCTCCTGAAGGGGTCGACGACCCTTGTCGCCGAGCCCGGGGACCCGCCCGTGCGGGTCAATCCGACCGGCACGCCCTGGCTGGCCACCGCGGGCAGCGGCGACGTGCTCTCCGGGCTGACCGGTTCGCTGCTGGCCGCGGGTCTCGCGCCGCGCGACGCCGCGTCGGTGGGCGCCTATCTGCACGGGCTCGCGGCGCGCCGGGCCGCGGACGGGGCGCCGCTCACCGCGCAGGACGTCGCGGACGCGGTGCCGTCCGCCTGGCGGGACGTACGGGCCTGAGACACGCTGGAAGTACGGGAACGGGAGGTGATCGGTCGTGGGCAGCGGCAGCAAGATCCGCGTACGCAGGGTGTACGACCCACCGGAGGAGGACGACGGCACCCGGGTGCTCGTCGACCGGCTCTGGCCGCGCGGGATCTCCAAGGAACACGCGGCGGTCGACCTGTGGGCGAAGGACGTGACGCCCTCGAAGGAACTCCGCACCTGGTACCACGAGGACCCCGGCAACCGGTACGACGACTTCGTGGACCGCTACCGCACCGAGCTCGGCGACCCCGTGCACACCGAGGCCGTCCAGGAGCTGCTCGCCCTGCTGCGCCGGGGCGGCGCGGTCACCCTCGTCACGGCCGTGAAGGACATACCGACCAGCCAGGTCCCGGTCCTCGTCGAGCATCTGGAGCACTCCCTCGACCACCGGTGACCGCCTCACCACGCACCGGAACGCGTCCGCTCTCCGATCGGGACCCCCGACAGGCTCTGAGACACTGGGCGCGATGAACGAGACAGCGACCCTGAGAGCCCGTGCCGAGATCGACCTCGCCGCGTTGCGCGCCAATGTGCGCGTGCTGCGTGCGCGTGCGTCCGGGGCGCAGCTCATGGCCGTGGTGAAGTCCGACGCGTACGGGCACGGGGCGGTGCCCTGTGCCAGGGCGGCGCTGGAGGCCGGCGCGGCCTGGCTCGGCACCGCCACCCCGCAGGAGGCGTTCGCGCTGCGGGAGGCCGGGATCGGCGGCCGGGTGATGTGCTGGCTGTGGACACCGGGCGGCCCCTGGCGCGAGGCGGTCGAGGCGGACATCGATGTCTCGGTGAGCGGCATGTGGGCGCTCGACGAGGTCGCCGCCGCCGCTACGGAGGCCGGGATTCCGGCCCGGGTCCAGCTCAAGGCCGACACGGGCCTCGGCCGCAACGGCTGCCAGCCCGCCGACTGGCCGGCGCTCGTCTCGGCCGCCCGCGCGGCCGAGGACGCGGGCACCCTGCGCGTCACCGGTCTCTGGTCGCACTTCGCCTGCGCCGACGAGCCGGGCCACCCGTCGATCGCCGCCCAGCTGGACGTCTTCCGCGACATGGTGGCCTACGCCGAGAAGGAGGGCGTCAGGCCCGAGGTGCGGCACATCGCCAACTCCCCGGCGACGCTCACGGTGCCGGAGTCCCACTTCGACCTCGTACGCACCGGTATCGCGATGTACGGCATCTCGCCCAGCCCCGAGCTCGGCACCCCGGCCGACTTCGGGCTGCGGCCCGTCATGACGCTCGCCGCGTCCGTCGCCCTGGTCAAGCAGGTGCCCCCGGGGCACGGCATCAGCTACGGGCACCACTACACGACGCCCGCCGAGACGACGCTGGCCCTGGTGCCCGTCGGGTACGCGGACGGCATCCCGCGCCATGCCTCGGGCCGTGGCCCTGTCCTCGTCGGCGGCGCCGTCCGCAGGGTCGCGGGGCGGGTGGCGATGGACCAGTTCGTGGTCGACCTCGGGGGCGACCGGCTGGAGGCGGGTGCGGAAGCGGTGCTGTTCGGGCCCGGGGACCGGGGCGAGCCGAGCGCCGAGGACTGGGCGCGGGCGGCGGACACGATCGCGTACGAGATCGTCACACGCATCGGAACCCGCGTCCCCCGCGTCCATCTCCACGAGGACTCCGGCCGGGGCTGAGACCCCGGCGCGGGCCCGGCGGGGATCATGGCCCGACGACGAAGGCCACAACGACGACGAAGGAGCACGGCACGGTGAGCGAGACCAGCGCGGAGGACGTGGCGGCGACAGCGGCCGTCGCGGCGGCCGGCTGGCGCCGGGCGGGCTTCGCCGGGGCGGCGATAGGCGTCATCGCCGCGGGCGCGGCGGCGGGCGTCGCCGTCGAGCGGCTCACCGTGGGCCGGGGCATGCGCAAGAAGGCCCGCCTGGCCCTGGACGCCTCAGGTCCGTACGGCTCTCTGCGCGGGGTGCCAGGACGTGCCGTCGCGGACGACGGCACCGAGCTGTACTACGAGGTCGACGAGATCGACCCGGGCGGCGGGCCGAGCCGTGCGGCCACGCGCGCCGGGGCAACCGCGGGATCGGGCTCGCGCCGGCGCAGGCTCTTCGGCAGCAAGGACCCCGCCCCGCTGACCGTCGTCTTCAGCCACGGCTACTGCCTCGGCCAGGACTCCTGGCACTTCCAGCGCGCGGCGCTGCGCGGCCTGGTCCGCACGGTCCACTGGGACCAGCGCAGCCACGGCCGCTCCGAGCGGGGCAGGGCGCAGGCCGACGGCGTACCGGTGGGCATCGACCAGCTCGGCCGCGACCTCAAGGCGGTCATCGACGCGGCGGCGCCCGAGGGCCCGCTGGTGCTGGTCGGGCATTCCATGGGCGGCATGACGATGATGGCGCTCGCCGACCGCTGTCCGGAGCTGATCCGCGACCGGGTGGTCGCGGTCGCGTTCGTCGGGACGTCGAGCGGCAAGCTCGGCGAGGTGAATTTCGGGCTGCCGGTGGCCGGGGTGAACGCGGTGCGCCGGGTGCTGCCCGGGGTGCTGAAGGCGCTCGGCTCACAGGCGGAGCTGGTGGAGCGGGGCCGGCGGGCGACCGCCGACCTGTTCGCGGGGCTGATCAAGCGGTACTCGTTCGGCTCGCGGGACGTGGACCCGGCGGTCGCGCGCTTCGCGGAGCGGCTCATCGAGTCCACCCCGATCGATGTGGTCGCCGAGTTCTACCCGGCCTTCACCGAGCACGACAAGAGCGGGGCGCTGCCGGCGTTCCGCGACATCCCGGTCCTGATCCTGGCCGGTGACAAGGACCTGGTGACGCCCAGTTCGCACAGCGAGGCCATCGCGGACGAGCTCCCGGACGCCGAGCTGGTCATCGTGCCGGACGCCGGTCATCTGGTGATGCTGGAGCACCCTGAGACGGTGACCGACCGGCTCGCGGACCTGCTGGTGCGGATCGGAGCGGTTCCGGCCTGACAGCGGTGCGGCCCGGCGGCGGTTCGGCCTGGCATCCGTGCCGGCCTGGCATCCGTGCCAAGGCCTGATCCGGGCGAACGGCCCCGGGGCGCGCCGATCCTCTACCGTTGGTCGGCATGGAAGCAGCGCACAACGGCTCGGTGGCCGGCACCGCCGCACCGGACACCGTCACCCTGGACGTCGCCGTCGAGTCCCCCGAAGAGATGAAGGAGCTGGGCCGCCGCATCGCCGGTGTGCTGGCCCCCGGCGACCTGGTGATGCTCACCGGCGAACTCGGCGCGGGCAAGACGACCCTGACCCGGGGCCTCGGCGAAGGCCTCGGGGTGCGCGGCGCCGTCACCTCGCCGACCTTCGTGATCGCCCGGGTCCACCCGCCGCTGGGCGAGGGCCCCGCCCTGGTCCACGTCGACGCGTACCGCCTGGGCGGCGGCCTCGACGAGATGGAGGACCTGGACCTCGATGTGTCGCTGCCGGAGTCGGTGGTCGTCGTGGAGTGGGGTGACGGCAAGGTCGAGGAGCTCTCCGACGACCGGCTGCGGGTGGTGATCGACCGCGCGGTCGGCGACACGGACGACGAGCGCCGCACGGTGACCCTGGTGGGGATCGGCACACGCTGGGCGAGGCTGGGCGCGGAGCTGGCGGAGGCCTGAAACCCCGCTTCCCCAGGGGGCCGGGGGCCGTGCGGCGGTGCCTGAGTAGGGTTGGCCCAGGCCGGGGCGATCACGGGGGACGGGCGCATGGAACACCTGCGAGGGGACGATCCTGTCCGGATCGGTCCGTACACGGTCCTGGGCCGGTTCGGCTCCGGAAGCGGTACGGGCACCGTCTCCGAGCCCCGGTACATCGCGCGGAGCGCCGACGGGGACCGTACCGTGTTCATCTGCCTTCCGCGCGCCGGTGCTGACCCTTCCCGGTGGGTGGCCGAGGCGCGGCACGCCTGGGCCCTGTCCGTTCCGGGCTTCCTCCAGGTGGACGAGGTGGGCGGTACGCCGGCGGCCCCCTGGTACGCGGCGCCCTACGTCGCGGCGCTCCCGCTCCCCGACGCACTGGTGGCCCAGGGCGGCCCGCTGCCGGAGCCGTTCGTGCGCGCCCTGGGCGCGGCACTGGCCTCTTCACTGCGGGCCGCACACGCCGGGGGCGTGATCCACGCCGGGCTGTCCCCCTCCGCGGTGCTGGTCACCCCGGGCGGGATCCGGCTGGCCGGTTTCGGGACGGTGCGCTCCACGGGTGTGGACGGGGAGCACCGAGGGAACACCCCGGGCCTCGACCACGGCAGCCTGCCGCCGGAGCAGATGACGGGCGGCCGGCCGCGACCGCTCGGAGACATCCACGGGATCGGAGCGGTCCTCTCGTACGCGAGCACCGGCCACACCGCCCCCGAGCGCGAGGAGATCCCCGAAGGGCTGCGTGGCGTGATCAGCGCGTGCCTGGCCCGGGACCCGGCGCAGCGCCCGGAAGCGGCGGCGCTGGAGGCCATGTTCGCGGCGGGTGGGGGTCGCCCGGAAGCTGACCTGGGCGCCCCTCGCACGCAGGCCGGACCACAGGCCACGGTGCTCGACGCCCCCTTCGCCGCCCGCCTGCCCCCGAGGGTGGCCGTGGCCCTCGCCCGGGTGGCGGCAGGCGTGCTCGCGGCGGAGCCGCCGAGGACGCCCGCGCAGCTCCTGGAGACCCACCCGTCGCGCGTCACCGGCACCCTGGACTGAGGGCCATGTTCTTCCCACTCACGCACGACGACCCCTCCCGATTCGGCGGTTACCGCCCGGTGGCCCGCCTCGGGGGCGGAGGCATGGGCACGGTCTACCTGGCCCGTGCGGCGGACGGCCGGACCGCGGCCCTCAAGACGATGCACGCCCGCCTGGCCGCCGACCCCGCGTTCCGCAGCCGCTTCCGGCTGGAGACCGACGCGGCCCGGATCATCGGTCCGGTCCACGGGGCCCGGGTCTTCGACGCCGATCCGGCCGCCGACATCCCGTGGCTGGCGACCGAGTACGTGCTGGGGCCGGGGCTCGACGATGCGGTCTCCGCGCACGGGGCCTTCCCCGAGCCCACGGTGCGGGCACTCGGAGCTCTGCTCTGCGCGGCGCTGACCCAGCTTCACCGCTCCGACGTCGTCCACCGGGACCTCAAGCCGTCCAACATCATGATCACCGTCGACGGCCCCAAGGTCATCGACTTCGGCATCGCCCGTGCCGACGGGGACGACCACCTCACACGGGCGGGAGCGGCCGCGGGCACGCCGGCCTTCATGTCCCCGGAGCAGGCGACCGGCCAGGAACACACGACGGCCGGTGACGTGTTCGCTCTCGCCGGTCTCCTCACCTACGCCGCCACGGGCCGTGGGCCCTTCGGAGCCGGGCAGCCCGCCGACCTCCTCTACCGGGTCCGCTACGCCGAGCCCGACCTCACCGGCGTGCCCCCGGCACTGCTGCCGGTCCTGGCCAGGGCCCTCAGCAAGGTCCCGGCGGACCGGCCCTGTGCCGCCGATCTCGCGGCCTGGCTCGAACCACCCAGGGGGAGTTTCTCGGAGCACCTGCCCGATGCCGTCCTCACCGACATCGTCCGGCGCGCCGCGGCGGTCTTCGCCGTGATGCCGCGCCGTATGCCACCCGGCGAAGCGGACACGCACCCGGACCTGTCTGTCGGGACCGTCGTCCGGCCTTCCCGGCGCGGGGTCCTGGCCGTGGGCGGAGCCTCGCTGCTGGCCCTGGCGGGGACGGGGGCCTGGGCACGGCACGACCGGCGGAGCCCGGACGGGAAGGGCGCTTCCACCACGCGGAAGACTCCCGCGACGGACATGCTCTGGCAGGTCCAGTCCGACTTCGGGTCCGACCAGGACAGGCCGTCGGCCCCGCTCATGCTGGAGGACCGGATCCTCGTCGCACTCAAGACCGTCATGCCGCAGGCACTGGACCCGCGCACGGGCCGGTCCCTCTGGTCCGACGAGGACGTGTTCCTCTTCCACCAGATGGTCACGGACGGCAAGCGCGTGTACGCCGTCGACTACTCGCTGGACGACGACGCCCCCTACGTCGTCCGTACCGTCGACCCGGCCACGGGCAAGGCCGGTGGGACGGTCGCGCGTCTCACGGACCTGCGGGGCCGCCTGTTCGAGGGTCAGCTGCTCTGTGCCACGGACACGGTCCTCCACGGGGTGGGCGGGGCAGGACGCGATTCGACCGACGGGTTCCGCGAGGACCAGTCCTGGTTCCTCTTCGCGCTCGACCCCGGGACCGGCGAGAGGCTGTGGACCCGCGCGCTCCCCGCCAGGCCGGACGGGTCGGAACGCCTCCACTTCCTGTCCGGCCGGGTCGAGGGGGACCACCTGGTCCTGGTCCAGCAGGCCGAGGACGGCGGGCTGCGCCTCACCGTCCTCGGCGCCAGGACCGGCGCACCGTTGTGGGACACCGCGCTCGACGGGGACGGTCCGGTCCTGGACCGTGCCAGGGTCGCGGTCGACGCACAGCACGTGTACCTCGCGGCGGACGGACTCGTCGCACGGCGTCTGGCGGACGGCGTCGTCGCCTGGCACCACGAAGAGGACCGGCCGGGCGCGGTCCACGGGCCGCCGGCGGTCAAGGACGGCGTCGTCCACGCGGCGGTGAAGGGGCAAGGCCTCGTCGCGGTGCGTGCCGGGACCGGCAAGGTCGTGTGGGCGCAGACGGGCCGGGCGGACGCCGTGGCCGACGCGCCGCCCACGGTGGGAACCGCCTACGTGTACAGCGAGTCCGCCACCGGCCTCGTCGCCGCCGACCTCCGTACAGGTGCGGCCGCCCAGCCGTTCGAGGCCGCTCGCGGCCGGTACTTCGTCCATGGGCCCACCGGGCGGCTCATCGCCCAGGGCGAGGCCTACACCGCCGGATACCCACTCCTCTGACTGCACGGGAAGCGTCTCGGAACATGAAACCCCTGACCACCGGAGATCCGCTCAGGCTCGGCCCCTACCGCATCCTCGGGATCCTCGGCGAGGGCGGCATGGGCAAGGTGTACGTCGGTCTGGACGGCGGAGGAAGCGTCGCCGCCGTGAAGGTCCTGCACCACCATCTCGCCCACGATCCCGATCTCGCCCGGCGCTTCGTCCGCGAGGCCGAGATGGCGCAGGCGGTCAGCAGCGACGGGGTGGCCAGGGTCATCGACAGCAGGACCGAGGGTGGGCGGCCCTGGATCGCGACCGAGTTCCTGGTCGGGCCGACGCTCGACGAGGCGGTCGCCGCCCACGGTCCGCTCGACGAACCCGCCGTACGGGCTCTCGCCGTGGCTGTGGCGCGCGGACTCCGGGACATCCATGCCGCGGGGCTCGTGCACCGTGACGTGAAGCCCGGCAACATCGTGCTCACGGCCACCGGCCCGCGGATCATCGACTTCGGCATCGCGCGCCCCGAGCACGGCCTCACCCTCACGGCCACCGGAGAGGTTCCGGTGACGCCGGGGTACGGCGCCCCCGAGCAGGTGCTCGGGCACCGGGTGGGTCCGGCGGCGGATGTCTTCTCCCTGGGCGCGGTGCTCGTGTACGCGGCGAGCGGCAGGCGCGCGTACGACGGCCCGCACGCCGCCGCCGTGCAGTACGAAGTCGTCCATGGCGAGCCGAGTCTGGGCGGGGTGCCGGCCGCGCTCCGGCAGCTGATCGCGCCCTGCTTCGCCAAGGATCCCGCGTGGCGCCCCTCCACGGAGGCGATGGCCACGGCCTTCGACCCGCCGCGTGGGGCCGACCGCGCCTGGCGTCACGGTCCCCTCGCGCGGGACGTCTCGGCGCGCCGCCGCAGTCTGCACGAGCTCACCACGGCGGTGGCCGTGAGCCCGGGCCGTTCCGTGCCGAGGCGCCGGCTGCTGACCGCGCTGGCCGTCGGCGGGGCTGTCCTCGCCGTGGGAGGGGGAACGGCCGTGTGGCTGAACGGCCGTGGCCGTCAGGACCCGTTCAGCATCCCGCCGGCCGTGAAGACGCCGAAGGCCCGTGTGCTGTCCGCGGAGAAGGGCGACTACGTGTACGGCGAGACACCCGAACCGATATGGAGCCACGCCTCGGTGTTCGGCGACGGCACCCCCGCCCCGCTGCCGGTGCGTGACGTCGTCGTGGTGGGCGCCCCCGGCGGAGGCATCGCGGCTCGCGGTGTCACCGACGGTGAACTCCGCTGGTCGGCACCGGGTACCAAGGCCGTGCGCCGGTACGTCTCGCTCTCCGGGCAGCTGGTGGCCGCGGCGGACGGCAAAGGCGTCCTGCGCACCTTCGTGGCGTCGACGGGTGAACCGAAGTGGACCGTTGACGTCGATGCCGCCTGGGTACTGGCGGCGGACGACGAGGCGGTGTACGTGGTCACGGGCGACGGGCACCTGCGCAGCGTCGGGCGGGCGGACGCCGAGGTGCGCTGGTCGGTCGAGGCCGGCGCGGACCTCGGCGCGAAGCCCGGGCCGCGTGGCGTCGTGGTGGCGGGGCGGCTGGTCGTCGCCGGGGCGGGCGGTGCCGTCGTCGCGGTGCGGACCGATGACGGCGGCGCGGCCTGGCAGCTGCGCGACCAGGCCGAGGGGAGGCCCGGGATCGCGGCCGCCGCGGACACCGTCTTCGTGACCGGGACGCATCTGCGGGCCGTGAATGCCAGGGACGGCGAGGAGCGCTGGGTCGCGGAGAACCCGAAGCAACCGGGGGTGGATCCCTACTGGGGCCCGCCCACGGTGCACGGCACCCACGTCTACGCGGCCTTCCTGGGATACCCCTTGCGTCTGGCCGCCAAGGACGGAGGCCCCACCGACTGGGTCCACCAGGGCCTGGTCCAGTGCGCTGCGCAGAGCCCGCTCGTCGTCCAGGGCGACGGCTTCTGGTCGATCGCGGTGAACGACACGGGGGGAGGGATCAACGTGATCGATCTGGCCGAGGACCGCCGGCCGTGGGTGTTCCGCATCATCAAGAACACCGATCAGTACTGGCTGGCTGCCGACGGCAACCGGGTCTTCGTCGTGGACGGTGACTCGCTGAGCGCGCTGCCGGTGTTCTGAGGACGCCCACGGTCCACCCTTTCCGACGGTCTGTCGGTAAAATGTTGCGCGGGGGAGGCCCGTCGTGGTCACATGGGATACGGAGACGGGTTAGGTCTACCTAACCAGGTCTCGCGCCGAAGCCCGAGGAGGCATCCATGCCGGTACCCGAGCGTGAAGTGCGGCCGCGGCCATCGCAGGCGGAGCAGCCGTCGGTGTCCGCGGTGTCGATGAAGGACCTGCTGGCCTCCTGTGCGGCCGCGACGGCGGTCTCGACGCCGCCCCGCGACGACGAGCACGCCGACGAGGACGAGGCCGAAGACGTGGGGCGCGACGCGGCCTGAGCCGGCCGCCCTGCTGGTAGCGGGTGCTGCTACGGGACGACGACGACCTTCACGCCGACCGTGGCGAAGGTCCAGAGCGCGTTGCCGTCGGCCCGCTTCATCCGCACCCCGCCGGTCTTGATCGTGGGGTCGGGGCTCGCCATCGAGTCGTCCTGCGCGGCGCTGAAGCCGACCGCCACATCGCCGACGTTCGCGAAACGCACCACGTGTTCGATCATGACGCCGTCCGAGCCCTTGATGCTGCCGGAGCGCGAGGTGACCGGGTACACGCCGGGCAGCGGGCTCACGGAGCTCGGCATGACGGTGAACGTCCGGAGAGGCTTCTCCTTGTCGTTCACGATCCACACCCGGCGGTCCTTCAGCGCGTACACGACGCGGGTCCCCGTGTCGGAGTCCTCGGGGATCGCGAGCGGCTGCTTCGGAGCCTTCTTCGGCTTCTCCGAGGGCGCGGGCGTGGCCCCTGAGGGGGCGGCCGAGGGTGCGGCGACCGAATCGGGTGCGTTCGCCGACGCCTGGTAGGCGAGGAAACAGACCGCGGCCAGCGCCGCGGCAGTGAGCCCGGCCACGATTCCCGAGCTGCCCCTTGCCACCGTGAGGTCCCCTTTCACCTGCCGTGCGCCATATGTCGTACAAGCATTTACGTCGTACACGCGTATACCCGGCGACGGTACCAGCAGCGGAAGGGGAGACCGGGACGATGCACGGGCTGCCATGGCCGAGTCGGCGGAGCCGTAGGCTGTTTGTGTGCTGCTGCTCGCCATGGATACCGCCACCCCCGCCGTCACCGTCGCCCTCCACGACGGGGCATCCGTCGTGGCCGAGACCGGCCAGGTCGACGCCCGGAGGCACGGGGAGCTGCTGCTGCCCGCCGTCGACCGGGTCCTCGCCGAGGCCGGAGTGACGCTCGACGCCGTGACCGATGTGGCCGTCGGGGTCGGCCCCGGCCCCTACACCGGGCTGCGTGTCGGCCTGGTCACCGCCGCGACCTTCGGTTCCGCCCTCTCGGTGCCGGTGCACGGGCTGTGCACGCTCGACGCCCTCGCGTACGCCGCAGGCCTGGACGGCCTCGAAGGTCCCTTCGCCGTCGCGACCGACGCGCGCCGCAAGGAGGTCTACTGGGCGCGGTACGAGGACTTCCGCACCCGGGACGGTGAACCCGCCGTCGACCGGCCCGGCGACATCGCGGACCGGCTCGCCGGACTGCCCGTCGCCGGTGCGGGCGCGCTGCTCTACCCCGAGGCCTTCACCGAGGCCCGCGGCCCGGAACACGTCCGCGCCGGAGCGCTCGCCGCCCTGGCCGCCGAGCGGCTGACCGCCGGCGCCGCGCTACTGCCACCGCAGCCGCTCTATCTGCGCAGGCCCGACGCCCAGGTCCCGAAGAACTACAAGGTGGTCACCCCCCAGTGACCACCGCGACCGCTGTGCTCCGCGAGATGCGCTGGTGGGACATCGAGCCGGTGCTGGAGCTGGAACACGAGCTGTTCCCCGACGACGCCTGGTCGGCCGGCATGTTCTGGTCCGAGCTGGCCCGTGCGCGCGGGCCGGGGTCCACCCACCGCTATGTCGTCGCCGAGGATCCCGAAGGCCGGCTCGTCGGCTACGCGGGCCTCGCCTCGGCCGGCGACCTCGCCGACGTCCAGACGATCGCGGTCAGCCGCGGTCAGTGGGGCGGCGGCCTCGGATCGGAGCTGCTGACCGATCTGCTCCGGCACGCAACGGCCTTCGAGTGCACCGCCGTGCTCCTGGAGGTCCGTGTCGACAACACCCGCGCGCAGAAACTCTACGAACGCTTCGGCTTCGAACCCATCGGCTTCCGCCGTGGCTACTACCAGCCGGGGAACATCGACGCACTCGTCATGCGCCTGACCGTACAAGGAACAGAGACTGATGGCTGACGAACCGCTCGTACTCGGCATCGAGACCTCCTGCGACGAGACCGGTGTCGGCATCGTGCGGGGCACGACGCTCCTCGCCGACGCCGTCGCCTCCAGCGTCGAGACGCACGCCCGCTTCGGCGGTGTCGTCCCGGAGATCGCCTCCCGCGCCCATCTGGAATCGATGGTGCCGACCATCGAGCGCGCGCTGAAGGACGCCGGGATCAGCGCCCGTGACCTCGACGGCATCGCCGTCACGGCAGGCCCCGGGCTCGCCGGGGCGCTGCTCGTCGGGGTGTCGGCCGCCAAGGCGTACGCGTACGCGCTGAACAAGCCGCTGTACGGGGTGAACCACCTGGCCTCGCACATCTGCGTCGACCAGCTGGAGCACGGCCCGCTGCCCGAGCCGACCATGGCGCTGCTGGTGAGCGGCGGGCACTCCTCGCTGCTGCTGGCCCCGGACATCACCAGCGACGTACGGCCGCTCGGCGCGACCATCGACGACGCGGCGGGCGAGGCGTTCGACAAGATCGCCCGGGTGCTGGACCTCGGCTTCCCCGGCGGCCCCGTCATCGACCGGCTGGCCAGGGAGGGTGACCCGAAGGCGATCGCTTTCCCGCGCGGACTGAGCGGCTCGCGCGATCCCGCGTACGACTTCTCGTTCTCCGGCCTCAAGACGTCCGTGGCGCGCTGGATCGAGACGAAGCGCGCGGCCGGCGAGGACGTTCCCGTACGGGACGTGGCGGCGTCCTTCCAGGAGGCCGTGGTGGACGTCCTCACCCGCAAGGCCGTCCGGGCCTGCAAGGACGAGGGCGTCGACCACCTGATGATCGGCGGCGGCGTCGCGGCCAACTCACGGCTGCGGGCGCTCGCCGAGGAGCGGTGCGAGAAGGCGGGGATCCGGCTGCGCGTCCCCAGGCCGGGGCTCTGCACGGACAACGGGGCCATGGTCGCGGCGCTGGGCGCGGAGATGGTGGCGCGCAACCGCCCGGTGTCGGACCTGGACCTCTCGGCGGACTCCTCGCTGCCGGTCACCGAGACCCATGTGCCGGGCGTGCACGCGCACGGCCACGACGCGCACGGCCATCACGCACACGGCCACGACGCACACAGCCATGACCATGTGCACGAGGTCAGCAAGGACAACCTGTACTCATGAGCCCCACGACCGTCGTCCTGATGTGGGAGGCCCGCGCCGCCGAGGGCCGCGGCGGCGAGCTGCTGGAGTGGGCGCGGGCCCGCTCCGCCGAAATGGCCCGCGAGCCGCACCGCAGCGAACTGCTGCGCGCCCCGCAGGACCGGGTCCTGGTGATGACGTGGTGGCGGGACGCGTCGTACGACGACGACCTCCCCGAGCTCCCGGAGCCCGAAGCCGCCCTGGTCACCCGCCCGGTGCACCGCTGGCGCTTCGAGTCGGTGGACTGAACGGAAGGACGTCAGCGGGAGTGGAAGAGCGTCAGCGTCCCGCGTCCCTCGCCGGATCAGGCCCGTCCTGCTGAAGGGGCGTCCGGTGCTCACCGCGAACCTGTTCTGTCTGCTGCTGGCCTCGGCCCAGTTCGGGGCGTTCTACTTCGTCTCGCTGTACATGCGGCTGGTCCTCGGGTTCGGCCCGACCGCCGCCCGGGTCACCGGCGGCGGCACGGGCTCACCGAGCTGTCCTCGGGATACGCGGCGGCGTTCCGGGTCGCGGCGGGTCTCCTGGCGGCCGCCGGGCCGGCGGCGTACGTCCTGCTGCCGGCGGAGCGCGGGGCGACGTCCGTGGAGGGCCCGACCGATGAGTTCGGGGTGCGGGACCGGTCTACCTTGCACAGCGAACGATGACGTCCGCCGAGGCGAGGAGAAGACCATGCAGAAGATCAAGCCCTGTCTGTGGTTCGACAACCAGGCGAAGGACGCCGCGGAGTTCTACGTCTCGGTCTTCGGCGGGGACTCCCGCATCACCGACGTCAGCTACAACTCCGACGCGGCGCCGGGCGACACCGGCAAGGTCCTCACGGTGGACTTCGTGCTCGCCGGCCAGGAGTACCTCGGTCTCAACGGCGGCCCGCACTTCCGGTTCAGCGAGGCCATCTCGCTCAGCGTGGACTGTGCGGACCAGGAGGAGGTCGACACCCTGTGGGCGAAGCTCACCGAGGGCGGCGAGGAGAGTGACTGCGGGTGGCTGAAGGACAAGTACGGCCTGTCCTGGCAGATCGTCCCGCGTGCGCTGCCCGAGTTGCTCGGCGACCCCGACCGTGCGAGGGCCGACCGCGTGATGAAGGCGATGCTGGGCATGCGGAAGCTCGACGTCCAGGCCCTGCGGGACGCCTGAGGCCCGGCGGCGCACACCGTGCGCCCGCCGGGGATCGGGCGCACCCTGGAAGCAGGTATCCAGGGAGGTGACCGACATGATGGAGACCATGGTCGGCTGGCACATAGAGCTGGAATTCGAGGAGGACACCCACAGGACCCGCGCGGCCGCGATGGTGCGGCTGAGTGACGGGACCGAGGTGCGGGCCCACGGATACGCCAGCCGTCACCCCGTCGACGCCGAACAGCCGAGGGTCGGCGAGGAGATCGCCGGCGCCCGCGCGCTGAACGAGCTGGCGATGAAGCTGCTCACCAAGGCGCACGACGAGATCGACGAGGCATCGGGCCGGGCGTCGTACCCGCTGGCCTGAGGATCCGGCCGGCCTGGGGATGTGGCTGGCCTGAGGATCCGGTCGGCCTGGGGATCCGGTCGGCCGGCCTGATGACCCCGGCGCACTCGGTAAAGTCTGGGCCATGCCTCGCAGTTCACCGCTTCCGCCGCCACCCCCGCCCGTGGAGATACGTACGTGGCCCGACCGTGACGCGCTGCTGAGGGACCGGGCGCTGATCCTCGGTGAGCTGGTGAAGATGTTCATCGGACCCGGCAGGCTCGGGATCCTGTGGATGTGGGCGGGGACCGCGGCGCTGGGCTGGTCCCTGGCGGGATCGGCGTTCCTCATGTTCGAGGACGCCGACGACGCCCTCGGTGTCGTACCCGGGGTCATCTGCCTCGCCATCGGGGCCGCCGTGCTGGTCCCCTCGGGCGTCCTCATGGCCGTCGGAGTTGCCAGGGACCTGCGGGTCCACCGCCTCCTCGTGGAGTGGGGCGGGCTCGACCGTGACCCGCGGGGTGACATGGCCCTGCGCCGGCCCCGCGCGAGTCTCATGTGGCTGCTGATGTCGTTCGCGCTCTGCGCCGTCGGTCTGTTCGGCTGCGTCGCCGTCCCCGCGACCGCCAGGGCCGGTGAGGAGACGTACGGGCTGGTGGCCTGGCTGGTGGGGCTCGGGTTCATCGGCTGGCTGACCGGGCTGACCGGCATCGTCAAGGCGATCGCCCACCGCCGCTGGGTGCTGCGGGTGCTCGCCGGGGTGCCGGCGGACCCGCTGGTCACGGTGCGCGGCTGATCAGGCCTGCCGCACCGGCTGCCCGATCAGCATCGTCGGGGCCCCGGCCACCCGGGTCAGGAAGACGGTGGCGGCGTGCGGGCCCTGAAGCTTCATCTTGCGTCGCAGCTCCTCGGGTTCGACCGGTGAGCCGCGCTTCTTGACGGTCAGGACGCCCACCTGGCGCTCCCTCAGCAGAGCCTTCAGCTTCTTCATGTTGAAGGGCAGCTGATCGGTGATCTCGTAGGCGGCGGTGGCCTCGGAGGCGTACGGCCTGTCGCTCGTGACGTACGCGATCGTCTCGTCGATCAGCCTGCCCTCGCACCGCTCCACGATGTCGGCCACCAGGTGGGCGCGGATGACGGCGCCGTCCGGCTCGTACAGATACCGGCCGACCGGGCCGACCGGCGGTGCGGGGAGCGGGCCTTCGGAGACGAGTGTCGTGCGCGACGGGAGCAGCGTGGCCCGGAAGGCGCCGGGGGTGAAGCCGTCGCCGAACCAGAGCACGGCCTCCTTCACATCGCCGCCGTCCGAGATCCACTCGGCCTCGGCCCCAGGTTCGATGGCCTCGTGCGGGACGCCGGGCGCGATCTTCAGCGCGGCGCGCGGGGCCTTCAGTGCGGCCCCGGTCGCCCAGGAGAGCGGCGGCGAATAGGCCTCGGGGTCGAAGATCCGGCCCCGCCCGCCGCGCCTCGCCGGGTCGACGAAGACCGCGTCGTACGGGGAGGTGTCGACCTCGGCGACGTCGGCGCACCGGACCTCGACGAGGTCCTGGAGGCCGAGCGCCTCGGCGTTGGCGCGGGCGACCCGGGCGGTGAGCGGATCGCGGTCCACCGCCAGGACCGAGACGCCCGCACGGGCCAGGGCGATGGCGTCGCCGCCGATGCCGCAGCACAGGTCGGCCACGCTCCGTACGCCGAGCTCCGCGAACCGCTCCGCGCGGTAGCCGGCGACCGAGGTGCGGGTCGCCTGTTCCACGCCGTCGGGGGTGAAGAACATGCGGTACGCGTCCGCCGCCCCGAACTTCGCCACCGCCCGCTGCCGCAGCCGCGCCTGGCCGAGCGCCGCCGACACGAGGGCGGCGGGATGCGTGCGGCGCAGCCGGGTCGCGGTCGCCAGTTCCCGGGCGGGGTCGTGGTCGCGCAGCTCGTCCAGGAGGGCCGCGCCCTCGGGGGTGCGCAGGGCGGCGAAGGCCGCGAGCGGGTCGGCCGGGTCGGTCTGATCGGCAGGGGGAAGGGCGTTCACGGGGTCCATTGTGAGCCAGCCGGGGGACCTCGCGGGCCGCCCGGATGTGTCGCATGGGGCGGCCGGTGCCCCGGTGGCAGGATGCGGCGCCATGCAACTAGTACGACAAAAAGACAAATTCGTCATGAAACGCCACAGATCGACCTGCGCGGTCCTGGTGGCCCTGCTCCTCGGTGCCGCCGCGTCCGGGTGTGCCGACGCCACGGACGAAGGGGCGGCCGGGCGGCAGAATCCGGCCGCGGGGCCCGAAGCCACCGCCGGGCAGTCGGAGGTCGCGGTTCCGCCGCAGGCAGGGCCCGCCGGGGTCGAGGCCAAGGCGGCGCGGCTGAAGCGGGAGCAGGCCGCCCGGGTCGCCGTCGCGAAGAAGTGGGGCCTGGCCGAGCCTCCGCTCGTCGCGCCCGTGGCGCCCGCGGTGAAGCCGCACATCACCACCCGTAAGGGGTTCGAGGTCGAGGGCGGCGGGAAGGGGCTGCCGCCGGTCTTCACCAGCGTGCCGACCACGGAGCGGGTCGTCTTCCTGACCATGGACGACGGCTCCGAGAAGGACCCCGAGCTGCTCCGGATGATGTCGGAGCTGAAGATCCCGTACAGCGCCTTCCTCAGCGACTACGAGATCAACGACGACTACGGCTACTTCAAGGACATGCAGGCCAGGGGAGTCACGCTCAACAACCACACGCTCAACCACCGTTATCTCCCGGGGCTCTCCGATGACGAGCAGCGCGAGGAGATCTGCGGCTCGCAGGACAAGATCGAGAAGAACCTGGGGAAGCGCCCCGTCCTCTTCCGCCCGCCCTACGGCAACTACAACGGCGACACCCTGCGCATCGCCAAGTCCTGCGGCATCAAGGCCGTGCCCCTGTGGAGCGCCGAAGCGTTCCCCGACCACATGGACTGGCGCGAGGAGGACCAGGACCTGCACCCCGGCGACATCATCCTCACCCACTTCCGGGGCCGCGAGGACTGGGACGCCTCCATGGCGGACATGATCCGCAACGTCATGAAGACGGTCACGGACAAGGGGTACGCCGTGGCCAGGCTGGAGGACTATGTCTGATGGGCGCCGGGCGCCGGGCGCCGGGCGCCGGATGCCGGATGACGGACGACGGACGACGGAACGCTGTGGAGATCTCCCGCGTTGTCCGGGCGTACGCCGGTGACGCGGCGCCACGCGAGGGTGGTCAATTGGCACTCCGCTTGACCGAGTGCTAATCGCGGTCATAGTCTCAGTGCTGGCACTCCCCGATGGAGAGTGCCAGCACAACCGCGCGACAGGGCAGGTCCGGCACCCGCGACGACGGATCGACCTTGAAGCCACCCCACAGACTGTTAAACCCCGTGAGATCTCCGAAGGGGGAGACCGGATCGTGTCGACCACCAGCTCCAAGGTTGCGATCAAGCCGCTTGAGGACCGCATTGTGGTCCAGCCGCTCGACGCCGAGCAGACCACGGCTTCCGGCCTGGTCATTCCCGACACCGCCAAGGAGAAGCCCCAGGAGGGCGTCGTCCTGGCCGTGGGCCCGGGCCGCTTCGAGAACGGCGAGCGCCTGCCGCTCGACGTCAAGACCGGCGACGTCGTCCTGTACAGCAAGTACGGCGGCACCGAGGTGAAGTACAACGGCGAGGAGTACCTCGTCCTCTCGGCGCGCGACGTTCTCGCGATCGTCGAGAAGTAATTCACTTAACGTTTGCTTCTGTTCTGCGCCCCTGGCCCCCTGCGAAATAACTAGCCGGGCGGCGAGGGGCGCAGTTCGTTTGAGAGGACAGCTCAGCCCATGGCGAAGATCCTGAAGTTCGACGAGGACGCCCGTCGCGCCCTTGAGCGCGGCGTCAACAAGCTTGCCGACACGGTGAAGGTGACGATCGGCCCCAAGGGCCGCAACGTCGTCATCGACAAGAAGTTCGGCGCCCCCACCATCACCAACGACGGTGTCACCATCGCGCGCGAGGTCGAGCTCGACGACCCGTACGAGAACCTCGGCGCCCAGCTGGTGAAGGAGGTGGCGACCAAGACCAACGACGTGGCCGGTGACGGCACCACCACCGCCACCGTCCTGGCCCAGGCGCTCGTCCGCGAGGGCCTGCGCAACGTAGCCGCGGGTGCGTCCCCGGCCGCCCTGAAGAAGGGCATCGACGCCGCCGTCAAGGCCGTGTCCGAGGACCTCCTCGCGACCGCGCGCCCGATCGACGACAAGGCCGACATCGCCGCCGTGGCCGCGCTCTCCGCGCAGGACCCGCAGGTCGGCGAGCTCATCGCGGACGCGATGGACAAGGTCGGCAAGGACGGTGTCATCACCGTCGAGGAGTCCAACACCTTCGGTCTCGACCTCGAGTTCACCGAGGGCATGGCCTTCGACAAGGGGTACCTCTCCCCGTACATGGTGACCGACCAGGAGCGTATGGAGGCCGTCCTCGACGACCCGTACATCCTGATCCACCAGGGCAAGATCGGCTCCATCCAGGAGCTGCTCCCGCTGCTGGAGAAGGTCATCCAGGCCGGTGCCTCCAAGCCGCTGCTGATCATCGCCGAGGACGTCGAGGGCGAGGCGCTCTCCACCCTCGTCGTCAACAAGATCCGTGGCACCTTCAACGCCGTCGCGGTGAAGGCCCCGGGCTTCGGCGACCGCCGCAAGGCCATGCTCGGTGACATCGCCACCCTCACCGGTGCGACCGTCATCGCCGAGGAGGTCGGCCTCAAGCTCGACCAGGCCGGTCTGGACGTGCTGGGCACCGCCCGCCGCGTCACTGTCTCGAAGGACGACACGACCATCGTCGACGGCGGCGGCGACTCCGCCGACGTCAAGGGCCGCGTCAACCAGATCAAGGCCGAGATCGAGTCCACGGACTCCGACTGGGACCGCGAGAAGCTCCAGGAGCGCCTCGCGAAGCTGGCCGGCGGCGTGTGCGTGATCCGTGTCGGTGCCGCCACCGAGGTGGAGCTCAAGGAGAAGAAGCACCGTCTGGAGGACGCCATCTCCGCGACCCGCGCCGCGGTCGAGGAGGGCATCGTCTCCGGTGGTGGCTCCGCTCTGGTCCACGCCGTCAAGGTCCTGGAGGGCAACCTCGGCAAGGCCGGCGACGAGGCCACGGGTGTCGCGGTCGTGCGCCGCGCCGCCGTCGAGCCGCTCCGCTGGATCGCGGAGAACGCGGGCCTCGAGGGCTACGTCATCACCTCGAAGGTCTCCGAGCTCGACAAGGGTCAGGGCTTCAACGCCGCGACCGGCGAGTACGGCGACCTGGTGAAGGCCGGCGTCATCGACCCGGTCAAGGTCACCCGCTCCGCCCTGGAGAACGCCGCGTCCATCGCGTCGCTGCTGCTCACGACCGAGACCCTGGTCGTCGAGAAGCCGGCCGAGGAAGAGGACGAGGCCGGTCACGGCCACGGCCACAGCCACTAGTACGGCTCCGTACGACACCGAGGCCCGGTACCCCCGTCGCGGGGGCACCGGGCCTCGGTGCTGTCCTGGAACCTTCCGCCTACTGCGGTCCGTACGTCCGGCCCGCGCGGGAGGTGACTCCGCCCAGGACGCTGCGGGGCGTCAGCTTCACCAGGCTCATCAGCGCCTTGTAGCGCGGGTCGGGGATGGACACCGACCTGCCGCGGGCCAGGTCCGCCAGGGCCGCGGTCACCAGCTTGTCCGCGTCGAGCCACATCCAGTCCGGGATGCTGCCCGTCCCCATCCCGGCCCGCTCATGGAACTCGGTCCGCACGAAGCCCGGGCACAGCGCCATCAGCCGCACCCCCGAACCCGCGAGATCCTTCGCCGCGCCCTGGGTGAACTGGACGACCCAGGCCTTCGACGCCCCGTACGTCCCCCGCGGCAGGAAGGCGGCGACCGAGGCCACATTGACCACCCCGCCGCGCCCGCGCTCCCGCATCGAGCCTGCGGCGGCCGAGGTCAGCCGCAGCACCGCCTCGCAGTGGACCTTCAGCATCGTCAGCTCATCGGCCACCGGGACGTCCAGATAGCGCCCCTTGTTGCCGAAGCCCGCGTTGTTGACCAGCAGATCCACGGGGCTCACCCGGTCCGTCAGCCGTGCCGCGACCGCCTCGATCCCGGCATCCGTGGACAGGTCGGCCGTCAGCACCTCGGCCTCGATGCCGTGGCCGTCGTGCAGCTCGGTCGCCTGCGCGCGCAGCCGCTCCGTGTCACGGGCCACCAGCACCAGATTGTGCCCGTCAGCCGCGAGCCGCCGTGCGAAGGCGGCCCCGATCCCCGCCGTCGCGCCCGTAATCAGTGCAGTCGTCATAGCGGCACGTTAGCTTCCGGGTGCGGGGGTGCCCGACCCGCGTCCGCTCCCTGGAAGGCTCAGGAGGCGGCGGCCTGCTTCGCCAGGTACGCCTGCGCCGCGAGCAGGGTCTCCGAGTGCAGCGCGTCACCGGCTTCGAGCATGCGCGGCAGCAGCTCCCGCTCGGTGGTCGTCGCCCGGAACTCCAGGGCGGCGGTGATCCCGTGGGCGGGGACGTGCACCACCTCGATCGCGTCACCGGAACGGATCGTCCCCGGCACGATCACCCGGAGGTACGCGCCGGTGGCACCCTCACGCGTGAACCGCTTCACCCAGCCCCGCTCGCCCATGTGGCCCGCGAACGTGCGGCACGGGATGCGGCCCGACGTCACCTCGAGGACCAGCTCGTCGCCGATCCGCCAGCGCTCACCGATCCGCGCGTGGCTCACGTCGATGCCGGAGGTCGTCAGATTCTCACCGAAGGAGCCGTTGGGCAGGGGGCGGCCCAGTTGTTCCTCCCAGACGTCGAGCTCCTCGCGTGCGTACGCGTACACGGCCTGGTCCGATCCGCCGTGGTGCCGGAGATCGCACACCGAATCGCCCGTCAGACCGCTGCCGCCGCTGCCCTTGGGGCCGGGGTCGTCGACCCGCACGGGCCCTTCGGAAGGGTGCTTGCCGATACCGGTGAGTCCCGAGGCGCCGTCGGTGTGGGCAGAGGGCGTGGGGCGGCCGAGATTCACGGTGAGGACCTTCATAACCGCACAGGCTAATCGGAGACCACCCAAAGCCGCTCACGATTAATGGGGCAATGCTGCAAGAGTCGCTTATGGTTGAAGGGTGATTGAAGCTCGTCATCTCCGTGTCCTGCGCGCCGTGTCCACCACCGGTTCGTTCTCCGCCGCCGCGCGGGAGCTGGGCTGCACCCAGCCCGCCGTCAGCCAGCAGATGAAGGCCCTGGAGGGCTCTGCCGGCACCCCGCTGCTGATCCGTACGGGGCGCGAGATGCGCCTCACCCAGGCGGGTGAGGCGCTGGTGCGGCACGCGTCCGGCATCCTCGCGGGGCTGACCGCCGCCGAGGAGGAGATCGCCGCCATCGCCGGACTGCGGGCGGGCCGGGTCAGGCTCGTGTCGTTCCCGAGCGGGAGCTCCACCCTGGTCCCCGGCGCACTCGCCGCGCTGCGCGCCGCGCACCCCGGCACCCAGGTGTCGCTCGTCGAGGCGGAACCGCCGCGCTCCGTGGAGATGCTGCGCGACGGTGACTGCGACATCGCGCTGGCCTTCCGCTACGGGACGACCGGCGGCGAATGGGACGACCTGGTGGTGCGCCCGCTGCTCAGGGACCGGCTGATCGGCCTGGTCCCCGAGGGGCACCGGCTGGCCGGAGCCGACGCGGTGGGCATCGGGGAGCTGGCCGACGAGCCGTGGATCGCCGGCTGCCCGCGCTGCAGGCGGCAGCTGGTGGAGGTCTGTGAGGACTCCGGCTTCACGCCTCGGATCGACTTCGCCACGGACGACTACCCGGCGGTGATCGGCCTGGTCGGAGCGGGTCTCGGGGTCGCCGTCCTGCCCCAGCTCGCCCTCGACTCCGTACGGCCCAAGGGCGCGCGTGCCGTGTCGGTGGAGCCGGCCGTGGAGCGGGAGATCGTCGCCCTCACCCTGCCCGACCTGGCCCGGGTGCCGGCTGTCGCGGCGACCCTGGACGAGCTGTCCCGGGCTGCCGCACGCTGACCCGCCCGGCCTGCCGCAGCCGTGGGTGCGGGTCCCGCGGCGGGCACGCCAGGTGAGAGGAAACGTTTCTGCATTCGGCGGGTCGTGCCGGGTGTCAGGTGTTGCCGGCCTCCGGGGGCGGTCCCGAACGGGCTTCTGAATGGGCTCCTGAATGGGCGGAGATCAGCCGGTTGCGGGCGCGTCCCATGAGCTCCTCGCGCTCGTCCTCGGTCAGGCCGCCCCATACGCCGTAGGGCTCCCGTACGGCGAGCGCGTGCGCGGCGCACTCGGCGCGTACGGGGCAGCGCATGCAGACCTCCTTCGCCGAGGCCTCACGGGCGCTACGGGCTGCTCCGCGTTCCCCTTCGGGGTGGAAGAAAAGCGAACTGTCGACCCCGCGGCAGGCGGCCAGCAGCTGCCAGTCCCACAGGTCCGCGTTGGGTCCGGGAAGGCGGGAGAAATCTGCCATTGCGTGTCCCCTCGAAACCTTGCTGGTTCGGAAACGGCTTCCTCGACCGTTGTGGCTCGTCGGTGACCGGAGTCTTGGTGGCCGGAGTCCCGACGGTACATCCACGGTGTTAGTAGATGTAAATATGACTGATTGGAAATCTAGCCACAGACTCCAGCAAAAGGGAAGAAAACCCGCTAAATGGGGCAGAGTGCCGAGTGAGGAATTCGGTTGACGGGTGAATGACCCCGTGTCGTTCTCCTCCGTGTGCGCCCCCTCACTTAGAGTGCCGAACCGGATGCTTTGGCCCGTAACTCTTTCGAGTGACCGTCGTTGATGGGGGAGAGGCGGTTGACGGAGAACGAGCTCGGGCAGATGTCCGAGGGGGTCAACCGCACAGGTGACGACTTGTATCAGCCTGGAGGCTCAAGGTGACGCGCATCAGCTGCGGAGGACGGTCATGACATCCGTCCTCGTCTGCGACGACTCCCCGCTTGCCCGAGAAGCGCTGCGCCGGGCGGTTGCGACCGTTCCCGGCGTCGAGCGTGTGACGACGGCGGCCAACGGCGAGGAAGTCCTCCGCCGCTGGGGGGCCGACCGTTCGGATTTGATTCTGATGGACGTACGCATGCCCGGTCTGGGGGGTGTGGAGACGGTCCGGCGGCTGCTCTCCGCGGATCCCGGGGCCAGGATCATCATGCTGACCGTCGCCGAGGATCTGGACGGCGTCGCGCTCGCGGTCGCCGCGGGTGCCCGCGGCTATCTGCACAAGGACGCCTCGCGCGCCGAGCTGCGCGCGACGGTGACCCAGGCGCTCGCCGATCCGACGTGGCGGCTCGCCCCGCGCCGGCTGCGATCCGCCGAGATGGGGGCGGCGCCGACCCTCACCGCGCGGGAGATCCAGGTGCTCGAAGGCATGAGCCACGGCCGCTCCAACGCGGAGATCGGCCGCGAGCTGTTCCTCTCCGAGGACACGGTGAAGACGCACGCGCGACGCCTGTTCAAGAAGCTCGGAGCATCGGACCGTGCGCACGCCGTGGCGCTCGGGTTCCGCTGGGGTCTGGTCCGCTGATGCCGCGGCGCGGCCGATAGCCGTGCGATCCCGTCCGCACGCCGGCGGACGGGGCGACGGTGGCGGCGGACCCGCGGCCGGGCCGTCCCCACCAGCGCTGTGTGACGCTTCCCGGCCGATGCCGCATCCTTGGGGGTGTGGAGTTCCTCAGGGGACATTCGGTCGAGCGGAAGGGGAGGGCGCAGGACATGACATCCGGCGCACCCGCTCAGAACGCTGGAGCACTGGCTCACAACACCGACGACGTACAGACCGACGCACCCGCGGGGGCGCACGCGGAAGCGCGCGACGCGCGATCCGGGGCACCCGCTGATAACGCTTCGGTGCACAACTCGGGACGCGATGACTCGGACAGGACGGCGCCGAGGCACCATGGTCCGATGCGCGAGGACGGGACGACGGTGATCGGTGCTCTGGTGCACCGTGCCGTCGACGGTGACGCGCGGGCCACCCATGATCTGCTGGCCCATGTCCACCCGCTCGCCCTGCGCTACTGCAGGTCCCGGCTGAACCGGCTGCCCGGTGATGCCCGTCACTTCGTTGAGGATCTCGCGCAGGAGGTCTGCGTGGCGGTGCTGATGGCGCTGCCGCGCTACAAGGACACCGGAAGACCCTTCGAGGCCTTCGTCTTCGCCATCGCGGGCCACAAGGTCGCCGACCTCCAGCGCGCCGCGATGCGCTACCCCGGATCGACGGCCGTGCCCTCCGACGAGATGCCGGAGCGCCCCGACGACTCGCTCGGTCCCGAGGAGCGCGCGCTGCTCAGCAGCGACGCGGCCTGGGCGAAGAAGCTTCTCGCCAATCTGCCGGAGAATCAGCGCGAGCTGCTGGTCCTCCGGGTAGCGGTCGGGCTGACCGCCGAGGAGACCGGGCAGATGCTCGGGATGTCCCCCGGCGCGGTCCGCGTCGCGCAGCACCGCGCGCTGAGCAGGCTGCGGGCGCTCGCAGGTCAGTAGCGCGGGCGGGTTCCAGCGGTTCCCGCGTGTGGAGGATGCCACAGAACCGCTGGGTGATCTTGCCCGTGGAATGAGACACCCCGCGGGGCCGTTAGCATGGACATCCGCACCGATCAAGGCCATTTGGGGAAGGTGTCATGACTGCAAACGTCGACGGAGTGCCCGAGAAATTCGCGACGCTCGGGCTGACATACGACGACGTACTGCTGCTGCCGGGCGCATCTGACGTGCTGCCCAACGCGGTCGACACCTCGTCGCTCATCTCCCGGAACGTACGCGTGAACATTCCGCTGCTCTCCGCCGCGATGGACAAGGTGACCGAGGCCCGCATGGCCATCGCCATGGCCCGGCAGGGCGGCGTCGGCGTGCTGCACCGCAATCTCTCGGTCGAGGACCAGGTCAACCAGGTCGACCTGGTGAAGCGGTCCGAGTCGGGCATGGTCACCGACCCGATCACCGTGGGCCCGGACGCGACGCTCGGCGAGGCCGACGCGCTGTGTGCCAAGTTCCGCATCAGCGGTGTCCCGGTCACCGACCCCGCGGGCAAGCTGCTCGGCATCGTCACCAACCGCGACATGGCCTTCGAGTCGGACCGCTCGCGCCAGGTGCGTGAGGTCATGACCCCGATGCCGCTGGTCACCGGCAGGGTCGGCATCTCCGGCGTGGACGCCATGGCGCTGCTGCACCGCCACAAGATCGAGAAGCTTCCGCTGGTCGACGAGGCGGGCATCCTCAAGGGCCTGATCACGGTCAAGGACTTCAAGAAGGCCGAGCAGTACCCGAACGCGGCCAAGGACGCCGAGGGCCGGCTGCTCGTCGGCGCGGCCGTCGGTGCCAGCCCGGAGGCGCTGGACCGCGCACAGGCGCTGGCCGGGGCTGGTGCGGACTTCCTGATCGTCGACACCTCGCACGGCCACAACAGCAACGCCCTCAACTGGATGGCGAAGATCAAGTCGGCCGTGGACGTGGACGTGATCGGCGGCAACGTCGCGACGCGTGACGGTGCCCAGGCCCTGATCGACGCCGGCGTGGACGGCGTCAAGGTGGGTGTCGGGCCCGGTTCGATCTGTACGACCCGTGTGGTCGCCGGCATCGGCGTCCCGCAGGTCACCGCGATCTACGAGGCCGCGCTGGCCGCCCGTGCCGCGGGTGTCCCGGTCATCGGCGACGGTGGCCTGCAGTATTCGGGCGACATCGGCAAGGCCCTGGTGGCCGGCGCGGACACGGTGATGCTCGGTTCGCTGCTCGCCGGCTGCGAGGAGTCCCCCGGTGAGCTGATGTTCATCAACGGCAAGCAGTTCAAGTCGTACCGCGGCATGGGTTCGCTGGGCGCGATGCAGTCCCGTGGGCAGGGCCGCTCGTACTCGAAGGACCGCTACTTCCAGGCGGAGGTGTCCTCCGACGACAAGCTCGTCCCCGAGGGCATCGAGGGCCAGGTTCCCTATCGTGGCCCGCTGGCCAACGTGCTGCATCAGCTCGTCGGCGGCCTCCGCCAGACCATGGGCTACGTAGGCGCCGCCGGCGTCGACGAGATGGAGAGCAAGGGCCGCTTCGTCCGGATCACTTCGGCGGGTCTCAAGGAGAGCCACCCGCACGACATCCAGATGACGGTCGAGGCACCGAACTACAGCAGGAAGTAAGGCATCAGCCCAGGTGAGGGGCGGACCGGGTTTCCCGGACCGCCCTTGGCCCGCCCGTCGCACGGGGGGTGGCGTCGCGGGGCCGGGCACGCGCATCTGCGGCGTTGTCGTCAATCAACAACGCTCCGCTTTGCCTCAATCCTCCGCCTTGCGGCTGTACGCACCCAGCCCCGCTCCTTGACCCACCCCCCATGCGACGGGCGGGCTCACCCGTGTGTCGGGGATACTGGTCAGCGCAGACGTAGAGGGAAAGGCCACACATCGTGACTGAGATCGAGATCGGGCGCGGCAAGCGCGGCCGCCGGGCTTACGCATTCGACGACATCGCTGTCGTACCGAGCCGCCGGACCCGCGACCCGAAGGAGGTCTCGATCGCCTGGCAGATCGACGCCTACCGCTTCGAGCTGCCCTTCCTGGCCGCGCCCATGGACTCCGTCGTCTCCCCGCAGCACGCCATCCGCATCGGCGAGCTCGGCGGCCTCGGCGTGCTCAACCTGGAAGGCCTGTGGACCCGGCACGCCGATCCGCAGGCGCTCCTCGACGAGATCGCCGAGATGCCCGTCGAGACCGCCACCCCGCGGCTCCAGGAGATCTACTCCGCCCCCATCCAGGAGGAGCTGATCGGGCAGCGCATCAAGGAGGTCCGTGACTCCGGTGTCGTCACGGCCGCCGCGCTCTCGCCGCAGCGCACCGCGCAGTTCTCCAAGGCCGTCGTCGACGCGGGCGTGGACATCTTCGTCATCCGCGGTACGACGGTCTCGGCCGAGCATGTCTCCGGTGCGGCCGAGCCGCTCAACCTGAAGCAGTTCATCTACGAGCTGGACGTCCCGGTCATCGTCGGCGGCTGCGCCACCTACACCGCCGCCCTGCACCTGATGCGTACCGGCGCGGCCGGTGTCCTCGTCGGCTTCGGCGGCGGCGCGGCGCACACCACGCGCAACGTCTTCGGCATCCAGGTCCCGATGGCGACCGCGGTCGCCGATGTGGCCGGCGCCCGCCGTGACTACATGGACGAGTCCGGCGGCCGGTACGTGCACGTCATCGCGGACGGCGGCGTCGGCTGGTCCGGCGACATCCCGAAGGCCGTCGCCTGCGGCGCGGACGCCGTGATGATGGGCTCCCCGCTGGCCCGCGCCACGGACGCCCCCGGCCGTGGCCGTCACTGGGGCATGGAGGCCGTCCACGAGGACGTGCCGCGCGGCAAGCTGGTCGACCTGGGCTCGGTCGGTACGACCGAGGAGGTCCTCACCGGCCCGTCGCACAACCCCGACGGCTCGATGAACATCTTCGGCGCGCTGCGCCGGGCGATGGCCACCACGGGCTACAGCGACCTCAAGGAGTTCCAGCGCGTCGAGGTGACGGTCGCGGACTCGCAGCACCGCCGCTGACCTGACGCGTAGCACGCACGACGGCCCGGACCATTCACTTGGTCCGGGCCGTCGTGCCTGCTGTGCGTCAGCCGGCGCGCTTGGCGCCACCGAAGGCGGCCACCGGGCCCAGGAGCAGGAAGAGGTACGTCATGAAGTCGGCCTCCTCCTTCCAGATGTCGAAGACGTCACCGAAGCGGTCGAAGAACACCTCGGAGAAGCCGACGCCGTTGAAGTCCGCGAGGATCATCGACATGCCGATGAGCTGGCCGAGGAAGACGGCGGCCAGGGAGAAGACGGCACTGGCGCCGAGGACGGCGGGGTTGACGCCGCCGACCTTGCTCGCGGCGAAGCCGACCAGGAAGCCGACGGCGACGGCCGCGTAGCCGACCTCACGCTCGATGGAGCCGGCGAGGACGCCGTAGAGGATGGCGGCCACGATCGCCACGCCCAGGGCGACGAGCACCCCGAGGCCGGCCTTGTTGCCGGCGGCCGGCGGGGCGGGCGGGAACTGGCCGCCGCCGAACTGGCCGGGCTGCTGGCCCTGCTGGCCGAACGGGTTACCGGCCGGCGCAGCGGCCTGGTGCGGCGGGTACGGGCTCCCGGCCGGCGGCCCTGCCTGCTGGCCCGGGTACGGGGTGTTCGGCTGCTGGGCCCCGTACGGGTTTCCGTCGGTCGGCTGCCCGCCGCCGTAGGGCGGCTGAGGCGGGTTCGGCGGCTGCACGGGCTGGCTCATGGTAGATCTTCCCCCTGGGACGGTTACACGCACTACAGTGCGAGAAGTGACGCCGCAGGCTAGCAGTCCGTACTGACACAGGACACCGTGAATCCCTTGCGGGACTTGGGCATGGGGCGGGTCTAGGGCGCGTTTCGAAACGCGCCCTAGAGGCGGTGCGCGGCGCCCGCCGGCGTCGCCCCCCGGGTGTCCAGGAGGAGTTGGGCCTTCACGGCGAGGCCCTGGAGGTCGTACGTGCGGTGGTGCTGGAGCAGCACCGTCAGATCGGCCCCGGCGGCGGCCTCGTAGAGCGAGTCGGCGCGCGGGACGGGCACGTCGCGCACCCGCCAGTCGAGGACATGCGGGTCGTGGTAGCCGATCTGGGCGCCCATGTCCATCAGTCGGGTCGCGATCTCGCGGGCGGGTGACGCCTCCTGGTCGGCGAGGTCCGGCTTGTAGGTGACGCCGAGCAGCAGGACGCGGGCCCCGCGCACGGACTTGCCGTGCTCGTTCAGCAGGGTCGCGCAGCGCTGGATCACATAGCTCGGCATCCGGTCGTTGATCTCCTTGGCCAGCGAGACCATGCGCAACGGGTGGCCGGGCGTACGGCTGTTGTACGGGAAGTAGCCGGGGTCCACCGGGGCGCCGTGGCCGCCGACACCGGGGCCCGGGCGGAACGGCTCGAAGCCGAACGGCTTGGTCTCGGCGCACCTGATGACGTCCCAGAGGTCGACACCGAGGTCGTGGCAGAGCACCGCCATCTCGTTGACCAGCGCGATGTTGACGTGCCGGAAGTTGGTTTCGAGGACCTTCGTCATCTCCGCCTCGCGCGGTCCGCGCGCCCGGACGACCTTGTCGGTGAGCCGGCCGTAGAAGGCGGCGGCCGATTCGGTGCACGCGGGGGTGAGGCCGCCGATGACCTTCGGGGTGTTGCCGTAGACATGGGTGCGGTTGCCGGGGTCGAGGCGGCCGGGGGAGTGAGCGAGGTGGAAGTCCCGTCCGGCGCGCAGCCCTGAGCCCTCCTCCAGCAGATGGCGTACGACGTTCTCGGTGGTGCCGGGCGGCACGGCCGATTCCACCAGGACGGTGGTGTGCGGCCGGAGCCGGGCGGCGAGTGCCCGGGTCGCGTCGGTGACCGCGCGGAGGTCGAGGGTGCGGTCCGGCCCGAGGGGGGTGGGAGCGCAGATCGCGGCGGTGCGCACCCGGCCGAGTTCGGCCGGGTCGGCGGTGGGCCGGAAGCCGCCCGAGACCATCCGGCGGATGTCGGAGGCGCTGAGGGATCCCTCGACCGGGCTACGGCCCGCGGAGAGTTCCCCGAAGGGGCGTGGGTCGGTGTCGTAGCCGACGGTGTGGATTCCCATGCCGACGGCTGCCTGGGCGAGGGGCAGGCCGAGGTGACCGAGTCCGATGACGGCGAGGTCTGCGGGCATGTGGGTCGTCCTTTCCGTAAGGCCAAGAGACAGAAAGCGCAACTGCTGGAGACAGCGCAATGTCAGACTAGGCGTAAATATGACCTATATGTCGCATTCCGTGACTCATGTGGGGCTGGTGTTGTCCACAGGCGGTGGCTGAAGTCGCGGACCGCGGACAGAATCGAGGGGTGGGCACGAGCGCCCGGCCCCCCGGCCGGTCTCCGCTCCCGTGCCGTACCCCCGATGCACCGGGATTACCGGGAGGCAGCAGTGAGGACAGCGACACTGGGACCCGCGGAGCGCACCGAAGCGCTGACCGCGATGGCCGAGCGCGAACTGGACGTGCTGGTCGTGGGAGCAGGCGTGGTCGGCGCCGGGACCGTGCTGGACGCGGCGACCAGAGGCCTTTCGACCGGCCTGGTCGAGGCGCGCGACTGGGCGGCGGGCACATCGAGCAGGTCGAGCAAGCTGATCCACGGCGGGCTGCGCTATCTGGAGATGCTGGACTTCGCGCTCGTACGGGAGGCGCTGAAGGAGCGCGGGCTCCTGCTGGGACGGCTGGCACCCCATCTGGTGAAACCCGTGCCCTTCCTCTACCCCTTGCAGCACAAGGGGTGGGAGCGGCTGTACGCGGGCTCGGGCGTCGCGCTCTACGACGCGATGTCGGTGTCATCGGGCCACGGCCGCGGCCTGCCCGTGCACCGCCACCTCACCCGGCGCCACGCCCTGCGGATCGCCCCCGCCCTCAAGAAGGACGCGCTGGTCGGAGCCCTGCAGTACTACGACGCCCAGATGGACGACGCACGCTATGTGGCGACCCTGGTGCGCACGGCCGCGGGATACGGCGCGCATGTGGCGAACCGTGCGCGGGTGACCGGCTTCCTCCGTGAGGGTGAGCGGGTCGTCGGCGCGCGGGTGCAGGACATCGAGGGCGGCGACGAGTACGAGATCAGGGCCAAGCAGGTGGTCAACGCCACCGGGGTGTGGACGGACGACACCCAGGCGCTGATCGGCGAGCGCGGACAGTTCCACGTCAGGGCGTCGAAGGGCATCCACCTCGTGGTGCCCAAGGACCGCATCCACTCCTCGACCGGACTCATCCTGCGGACCGAGAAGTCGGTGCTCTTCGTGATCCCCTGGGGCAGGCACTGGATCATCGGTACGACCGACACCGACTGGGACCTGGACAAGGCTCACCCGGCCGCGTCCAGCGCCGACATCGACTATCTGCTCGAACACGTGAACTCGGTGCTGAACACCCCGCTGGGCAGGGACGACGTCGAGGGTGTCTACGCAGGGCTCCGCCCCCTGCTGGCAGGCGAGTCGGACGCCACGAGCAAGCTCTCCCGCGAGCACACCGTGGCCCACCCGGCGCCCGGCCTCGTCGTCGTCGCCGGCGGCAAGTACACGACGTACCGGGTGATGGCGAAGGACGCCGTCGACGAGGCGGTGCACGGCCTCGACCAGCGGGTGGCGGACTGTGTCACCGAGGACATCCCGCTGCTCGGCGCCGAGGGCTACCACGCCCTGTGGAACGCCCGCGCGAGGATCGCCGCCCGCACCGGGCTGCACGTCGTCCGGGTGGAACACCTGCTCAACAGGTACGGCTCGATGACGGAGGAGCTCCTGGAGCTCGTGGCGGCCGACTCCTCGCTGGGCGAGCCGCTGGCCGGCGCCGAGGACTACCTGCGCGCCGAGGTCGTCTACGCGGCTTCGCACGAGGGCGCCGGGCACCTCGACGACGTCCTCACCCGGCGCACCCGGATCTCCATCGAGACCTTCGACCGGGGCACCCGCTGTGCCCGCGAGTGCGCGGACCTGATGGCGCCGGTGCTCGGCTGGGACGAGGGCAGGGTCGAGCGGGAGGTGGAGCACTACCGCAAGCGGGTGGAGGCGGAGCGGGAGTCCCAGCGGCAGCCTGACGACCTGACGGCGGACGCGGCACGGCTGGGGGCGCCGGACATCCTGCCGCGCTGAGGTCCTTTCACCGAGCGGCGCCGGAGCGGGCCCCCTGGCGGTACATCTCCTCGCCGCCGGGGGCCTCGTGGCGTGCCGGTGAGGCGGACCGGGGGGCCCTGCCCTCGACGCCGAGCCGGGGGAGGTAGGACGATGCGGTCGTGAGGTGTGGTTCGCTTGGCGGGCGACGACCGACCCCGGACCCGGCACCATGACCGGTCCCGGGGTGAGGGACAATGAACGCTCTGCCAGGGCGGGTTGATCGCAGAGGGGACGCATGTCGGAGGCGGAGCAGGCGCGGGAGCCCCAAGGGGACAAGGACGGACGTCTCCTCGCGGGGCGTTACCGCCTCGGGGAGGTGCTCGGCCGGGGCGGCATGGGCACGGTCTGGCGTGCTGCCGACGAGACGTTGGGACGCACGGTCGCGGTCAAGGAACTGCGGTTCCCGTCGTCCATCGACGAGGACGAGAAGCGGCGCCTCATCACGCGAACCCTGCGTGAGGCGAAAGCGATCGCGAGGATCCGCAACACCAGCGCGGTGACGGTCTACGACGTGGTCGACGAGGACGACCGGCCGTGGATCGTCATGGAGCTCATCGAGGGCAAGTCCCTCGCCGAGGTGATCCGTGAGGACGGGACGCTGACGCCGAGGCGCGCTGCGGAGGTCGGCCTCGCCATCCTCGACGTGCTGCGCTCGGCGCACCGTGAGGGCATCCTGCACCGCGATGTGAAGCCGTCCAACGTGCTGATCTCGGAGGACGGCCGGGTCGTCCTGACCGACTTCGGGATCGCCCAGGTCGAGGGTGACCCCTCCGTCACCTCGACGGGCATGCTCGTCGGTGCCCCTTCCTACATCTCGCCGGAGCGGGCCCGTGGCCACAAGCCGGGGCCGCCCGCCGACCTGTGGTCGCTGGGCGGGCTGCTGTACGCGAGCGTCGAGGGCCGCCCGCCGTACGACAAGGGCTCGGCCATCGCCACGCTGACGGCGGTGATGACGGAACCGGTCGAACCCCCGGCGAACGCGGGCATGCTGGAGGAGGCCATCTACGGTCTGCTGGCCAGGGACCCCGACGAGCGGCTCGACGACGCAGGGGTGCGTGTCCTGCTCAACGCGGTGATCAACGCTCCGGAACAGCCGGTCGCGCCGCCCGCCGACTCCACCCAGATCATGGCGCTGCCCAAGATCGGTGACGACACGGGCAGCAAGAACGACAAGGGCAGCAAGAACGGCAGGAGCAGCAGGAGCGGCGGCAAGAAGGCGGCGGCTGCCGCCGCTGCCGCCGGAGCAGCGGCGGGCTCAGGAAGACCGGACACCGGTGGTCCGGCCCCCGCGGGCCAGGCCTCCGGCGCCGCCTCCTCCGCCGCGACCGCCCCGGTCGGCGCGTCCGGGACCACGGAGAGCGCGGGGGACCGGCTGCGCGGTGCGCTGCGGTCCGTACGCAACGCGAAGTCCCCGTCGGCCGCCGCTGTTCCCCCGGTGCCTCCGCAGGCGCCGGGTACCCCGGCCGCCACGGCATCGGCCTCCGGCCCCGCCGGGGGATCCGGGCGTCAGGCCGTGACGCGGGCGTCCATCACCGATGTCGTGCCGCGCCGCACGCTGGCGGTCATCGCCGGTGTCGTCGTGCTCGCCGTCCTCGCTACGGTCCTGGCGCTCACCCTCGGCGACGACGACAAGGGCAACGAGGGCGGTGGCTCCAAGGACGGCACCGCCGCCTCCTCGGGTGCGACGGCCGACGGCGACGCCGAGCCCGCCACCGGCGGAGGCTCGGGCAAGGACGAGGACGAGGACAGCGCCGAGGACGGCGGCAAGGACGGCCAGGGTGCGGGCGAGGCGTCCGGCGACGCCTCCGCCTCGTCGGACACCGACGAGGCGACTCCGGACCCGGACGCGCTGCCCGACGGGTACAAGAAGGTCACCAACAAGCAGTTCCACTTCTCCATGGCGATGCCCGAGAACTTCAAGTTCGACGGCATAGCGGGACAGAACTCGGGTGCCATCTACAACGCCGACGGCGGCTTCCCCCGCGTCCAGATCGACTACAACTCCTCCCCGAAGGACGACGCCGCCGCTGCCTGGGCCGGGGCGGTCGCGGCCACCAAGAGCCTGAGCAACGGCTACAAGCACATCCGGATAAAGAAGGTCGACTACAACGGCTACCCGACCGTCGCCGACTGGGAGTTCACCCGGAACCAGCAGGGCATGCGGGTCCGTGTCCTCAACAGGGGCTTCAAGGTCGACGCCACCCACGGCTACTCGATCATGGTCAGCTGCAAGGCCGACGCGTGGAAGGACGACGAGTGCCGGACGCTGCGCGAGACGGCGTTCGCCACGTTCGAGCCGACCAGCTGACCGGTCGGGTTGCGGTGACCGGCCGCGCGGCTGCGGCTTGCCACGTATTGTGAGAGGCCGAGGACCGTACGCAGCCGAAGTGATGGGTCAATTGCACAGCAAGTGACCGCGATTGACGGATTGATGCGGTCTCGGTGACCGGGGGACAGCGCGCTCTGGGGAGGCGTCGTGGACGACTACGCGGGTCGGGTACTTGCCGACCGCTACCGCCTTCCGCTGCCCCCGTCCGATGCCTTCGAACTGGTCGAGACGCGGGCCTTCGACACCTACAGCGGACAGGAAGTCCTGGTGCGGCAGGTGCCGTTACCGGAGGTCGTGGACGCGGAGGTGCTGGACGCCGACGGTCTGCCATCGGCCAGGCGCGCCACCGGGCGTACGGTGCGGCGGTCCACGGATCCCGCGGTCCGGCGGGCGATCGAGGCCGCGCAGGCGGCTGCCCAGGTGCCCGACCATCCGCGTCTGGACCAGGTCTTCGACGTGTTCGCCGAGGCGGGATCGCTCTGGATAGTGAGCGAACTGGTCGCGGCCAGGCCGCTCGCCGCGCTCCTCGCGGAGCGGCCCCTCAACCCCTACCGGGCCGCCGAGATCGGCTCCGACGTGCTCACGGCGCTGCGGGTGCTGCACGCGCACGGCTGGACGCACCGCAACATCACGGTCCGCACGGTGCTGGTCTGCGACGACGGCCGCGTGGTGCTGACGGGTCTTGCGGCGGGCGCGGCCGAGGAGGCGCTGTGCGGCTATGTTCCGGGGCCCCGTACGGATCCTGACGAGGAGAACGCCTACGGTCCGCCGGCGGTCGAATCGGGCCCCACCGGGCCGTACGAGCCCCCGGCCGTGGAGTCCGGGCCGTACGAGGCCCCCGCGGTGGAGTCCGGTCCGTACGAGGCCCCCGCGCCCGACGAGCCGGACTCCGCCCTGCCCTGGGCCGACGTCCTGCCCGAGTCCGACAGCCCGCCCGCGCCGGAGGCCCTGCCCGCCCCCAGGGCGTCCAGCGACGGAGTGCCGGCCCCCGGACCCCGCGCCGAGATCGAGGTGGCCCCGGCCCACGCGCCGCCCCACGCCCCGCCTCACGCCCTGCCGGTCGCGGAGCCCGGGGAGGGCAGTGCCGCGCAGCTGCGCGCAGCCCGGGCCGGAGCCATCGCCGCCTATCGCGCGGGGGCCCGCGCCGCGGCGCGCGCCGGCGAGGACCGCAGGCGCGCGGAACACGACCGCGCCGACGCCCCCGGCGCGGAGGAGCCCGCGGAGCCCGAGGGCGCGGAGGGGTCCACCGCACCCCCCGCCGTCCCTCCCGCTCCTGGACGGCCGCAGCTGACCGGTACCTGGGGCAGGGCGGCCGACGACCCGTACCCGTATGCGTACGACGACGATGACGACGAGGATGACGACGACGAGGGCCCCGGGCCCACGCCCCCCGGCCGGCGCGTCCACCTCGCCGGCACCTGGGACGACGGCCCCGGCTCGGGCCGCCCCGTGCCCGCGGGCGGCTCCGGAGCGCCGGGCGGTTCCGGCGAGGACGCGCTGCGCGCCGACTCCCGGCGCCTCGGCGCCGGGCCCGTGGAGCGCCAGGACCGGCTGCCGCAGCCGGTGGCCGCCCGTACCGCGCCCGCCGGGGGGTGGGACGAGGTCGTCGCGGGAAGCGGCAGCACCCCCGCCTATCGCGGCCCGGCGACCCCCCTCGCCGCCGAACGCGCCCGGCAGGCCCGTATCGCCGTGGTCGGTGCCGTCACCGAGCGGTGGGCGCCCGAGCAGGCGGGACCGGTCCATGACAACTGGCAGCTCGCCCCGCCCATCGGCCCCTCCACCGACCTGTGGGCGCTCGGCGCGCTGCTGTACCGCGCCGTGCAGGGCCACGCGCCCTATCCGGAGGAGAGCGCAGCGGAGCTCGTCCAGATGGTCTGCGGTGAGCCACCCGCCTTCGCGGAGGAGTGCGGTGCGCTGCGGCCCGTCGTCGAGTCGCTGCTGCGTCAGGACCCCACGGAGCGCCCCGATGTCGAGGAGCTGAGCGGCTGGCTGCGTTCCCTCGTGCGCTCGGCCCCCGAGCCGGAGGCGGGGGCCGACATCGTCACGCTGCCGCCCGCCGACGCCACCCGCCTCCCGGTCGTACGCCGTCGGGGCGAGCTGGTGCGCCGCCGCTGGGGACGCGGTGGCGCGGCGCAAGGCCGGCACCGTCAGGGAAAGGCGCAGCGCCGCGAGAAGCCACAGCCGTACGAGCAGCAGCAGGTGCAGGAGCCGCCGCCGTACGAGAAGCCGGCGCGCGCCCCGCGTGAGCCCAAGGGCCCCAAGGTGCTGCGCCAGCCGCCGCCGGGTGGCCGGGCGCCGCGCCGGCTCGGCCGGCTGCTGCTGGTGCTGATCCTTCTGCTGATCGTGGCAGCCATCGCCTACGCCGTGTTGTTCATGCCCAGGTCGGGATCCGGTGCGGAGTCGGGGGCCGCGCCCTCGGGCTCCGGCGCGCCGGCCGACCCGGGTGACGGCAGCAGCCCGTCCGCCGGTGCGACGAAGGCCGGCGGGTCGTCGGGGTCGTCGGGCTCCACCGGGTCGGAGAAGCCGCAGACCAGCCGCTCCGCCGTAGCCCTCGCGAAGGGCTACAAGCTGCGCAAGGACGCCGAGGGCTTCGAGATCGGTGTGCCGGAGGACTGGCAGCGCAGTCCGGCGGGTTCGGACCGTCAGGTCCACTACGGCAGCGACGGTTTCACCGTGCTCGTCGTGCCCGGCCGGGACACCGTCAAGGCCAACGGGAGCGACCCGCTGGACTACCAGCGCACCGCGGAACCCGAGTTGAAGGCCTTCCGGGAGTCCAGCTGGGCCACCTCCACCGGTCTGCGCCGTGTCGACGTCGGGCGCCAGGCCATGGCGGAGGGTCAGTTCACCTGGCAGGAGAGCGGCGGCCGTCAGGTGTACGTCCGTAACCTGGTCATGATCGTGGACGGCAGGTACCACGTCATCCAGGTCATCGGCCCGGAGAACGAGCGGGACAAGGTCTCCGAGATCTACGAACAGGCGATGTCTTCGTACCGCGTGGACTCCTGACAGGGCGACAGCGGAACGCGACAAGCATCACAGTGAGGTTTCGTGGGGGAGGGGAGGTTACGTCGTACGGTCTCCCCTCCGTACCCTGTCGTCCCAAGGAACGGGGCGAGGACACACGTGGAACACGCGCAGGGCACGAACTCGGGAATCCTGCTGGCCGGACGGTACCGGCTGGGTGACGTACTGGGCCGGGGCGGCATGGGCAAGGTGTGGCGTGCCCAGGACGAGGTGCTCCACCGGACCGTCGCGGTCAAGGAGTTGACCGCCGGGCTCTATGTCGCCGAGGCCGACCGTGCCGTGCTGCACGCGCGTACGCAGAAGGAGGCGCGCGCCGCGGCCCGGATCACGCACCCGGGAGTCGTCACCGTCCATGACGTCATCGAGTACGACGACCGCCCCTGGATCGTCATGCAGTACGTCGACGGGCCCTCCCTCGCCGACGCGACCAAGGATTCGGGCGAGGTCGTCCCGCGTGAGGCGGCCAGGATCGGGCTCCATGTGCTGGGCGCGCTGCGGGCCGCCCACGCTGCGGGTGTCCTGCACCGGGACGTGAAGCCGGGCAATGTCCTGCTCGCGCGGGACGGCCAGGTCCTGCTGACCGACTTCGGTATCGCCGCGATCGAGGGCGACTCCACCATCACCAGGACCGGTGAGCTGGTGGGCTCCATCGACTATCTGGCACCCGAGCGGGTGCGCGGCGGCGATCCGGGCCCCGCGTCCGACCTGTGGTCGCTGGGTGCCACGCTCTACACGGCCGTCGAGGGCGCCTCGCCCTTCCGCCGTTCGTCCCCCATCTCCACCATGCAGGCGGTCGTGACGGAGGAGCCGCCCCCGCCGCTGCGCGGGGGCGCGCTGGCGCCCGTGATCACCGCGCTGCTGCGCAAGGACCCCGCGGACCGGCCGACGGCCGAGGAGGCGGAGCGCATGCTGCTGGACGCGATGGAGGGGCGGAAGCCCCGGGCCGCGCAGGCGCACGTGCCGACGCAGCGGGTCTCCGAGGACGACATGCGGGCCTTCTCCGCCCCGGACGGCTCCACCACGCACCTGCCCCAGCCCCTGCCCGAGCAGCCGGCGCCCCCGCACACCACGGTGCCTCCGCACACCACGGCGTCCACCCCCGTCCGGCGGGCCCGGCGACCCTGGCGCACCGCGCTGCTGGTCGTCCTGGCCGCCGCCCTGATCGGCGGGGCTGTGGGCCTGGTCGCGATGAAGACGGGGAACGCCTCCGCAGGGGCGAAGGAGCAGAGCACGGCGGGCCCGCCCCCCGAGGCGTCCTCCACCGGGGCCGCGGACGATCCATTTGGCAAGGAGAAGGACAAGCAGGGCACGAAGAAGGTCCCCGACGGCTGGAAGAAGGTCACCGACCCCGAGGGCTTCAGCCTCGTCGTGCCCGACGGCTGGGAGCGGCAGCTGAACGAGGGCCAGATCGACTACACCCCGGACGGCGGAGCGCACCGCATCCGGATCAGCCTCGATCCGCAGCCCGACTACGCCGACTCGTACGCGCACATGCAGGGCATCGAGAAGGACCTGGCCGTGCGGCTGCCCGACTACCAGCGGCTGACGCTGGAGGAGAACATCTTCCGCGACCGCCCAGGCTCTTTCTGGGAGTTCACCTGGGTCGAGTCCAAGGACTTCCCAGGACCGCGCCACGGCATCGACCAGATGTACTTCGCCGAGGCGGGCGGTCCGGAGTACGCGTTCTTCATGACGGGCCCCGAGGACGACTGGGACGAGACCGAGAAGCTGTTCGAGACGGTGCTGCGCGGCTGGGAACCGCCGGAGCAGACGGGCTGAGGGTCGGGGGATCGCCCCTGATCAGCGGTTATGCCGCCAGTGATCACTGGCTGTATGGCGGGGTGCGGCGTGGAGTCTTTGGCAGGGTCTGTGAAAACTGTTACCCACGGGTACCCAAAGTGGGCGGGCCGACATACTCTCGCCCTCATGACGGACTCGCAGGCCTCCACGCCCACCTCCGCCGCCTCCGGCACGCGCGTCGGCACCAATCCGGTGGCCGCCGCCCCGGCGGGCGCGCGCACCGCCGCCGATGTGGTCACACCCGAGGTGATCGCCCGGCTGACACGTGACGTCGCCGGCTCCGGCCGCACGGCCAACCACAGCCCCTTCACGGGGGAGAAGCTGGCCGACCTGCCCGAGTCCACTCCCGAGGACGTCGCAGCCGCCTTCGACCGCGCCCGTGCGGCCCAGCCCGCCTGGGCCGCGACCCCCGTCCGGGCCAGGGCCGCCGTGCTGCTCCGCTTCCACGACCTGGTCCTGCGTCGCCAGTCCGAGGTCCTCGACCTCATCCAGCTGGAGACGGGCAAGGCCCGGCTGCACGCCCACGAGGAGGTGCAGGCCGTCACCGTCGCGGCCAGGCACTACGGGCGCAGGGCCACCTCGTACCTCAAGCCGAAGCGGCACACCGGGGTCGTCCCGACCCTCACCAAGGTCACCGAGCTGCGCCAGCCGCGCGGGGTCATCGGCCAGATCGCCCCCTGGAACTACCCGCTCGAACTCTCCGTCGGCGACGCGCTCCCCGCCTTCGTCTCCGGCAACGCCGTCGTGATGAAGCCCGACACGGAGACCGCGCTGACCGCCCTGTGGGCCCGTGACCTCCTCATCGAGGCCGGACTGCCCGCCGAGGTGTTCCAGGTCGTCATCGGCGAGGGCCCCGTCGTCGGCCCGGAGGTCGTCAGCCGCGCGGACTACGTCTCCTTCACCGGCTCCACCAGGACCGGCCGCGAGGTCGCCCAAGGAGCTGCCGCCCGGCTCGTCGGCGTGTCCCTCGAACTCGGCGGCAAGAACGCCATGCTCGTCCTGGAGGACGCCGACGTGGAGAAGGCCGCGGCGGGCGCCGTCCGCGCCTGCTTCTCCTCCGCGGGGCAGCTCTGCATCTCCATCGAGCGGCTGTACGTCCACGAGTCGGTGGCCGACGCCTTCCTGGAGCGCTTCGCCGCCCGCACGAAGGCCATGCGGCTCGGCAACTCCCTCGCGTACGGCGCCGACATGGGGTCACTCGTCGGCGAGCGGCAGCTGGAGACCGTCAGCCGGCACGTGGCGGAAGCCGTCGAGAAGGGTGCGACGCTCGTCGCGGGCGGCGTCGCCCGCCCCGACATCGGCCCGCTGTTCTACGAGCCGACGATCCTCGACGGCGTCGAGGCACCCATGGCCGTCTGCGGCGAGGAGACCTTCGGCCCGGTCGTCTCCGTCTACCGCTTCGGCGACGACGACGAGGCCGTGTCCCTCGCCAACGCCACCCCCTACGGTCTCAACTCCAGCGTCTGGACGAAGAACGCCGGGCGCGGCCACCGCGTCGCCGCCCGGCTGCGGACCGGCACCGTCAACATCAACGAGGGATACGCACCCGCGTACGGCAGCGTCCAGTCGCCCATGGGCGGCATGAAGGACTCCGGACTCGGCCGGCGGCACGGCTCCGAGGGCATCCTGAAGTTCACCGAGGCCCAGACGGTCGCCCAGCAGCGGCTGATCCCCCTCGCGCCGGCCTTCGGGATGGACGACGAGAAGTACGCCGCCTTCATGAACCGCAGTCTCAAGGCGATGAAGGCCTTCCGGCTGCGCTGACCCCACCCCCACCCCTACCTGCCCTTTTCGTACCGAGGAGAGCCATGTCCCAGGACAGCCCTGCCCAGAAACAGGCCGACCTGTCCGCTCAGGCGGACGACGACACGAACGACGACGCGTACGACTACGACGTCATCGTCGTCGGCTCGGGCTTCGGTGGCGCGGTCTCGGCCCTTCGGCTGAGCGAGAAGGGATACCGGGTCGGTGTCCTGGAGGCGGGCCGCCGCTTCACCCGCGCGACGCTGCCCAAGAACTCCTGGGACATCAAGAACTACCTGTGGGCCCCCGCGCTCGGCCTGTTCGGCATCCAGCGGGTGCATCTGCTGGGCAAGGTGATGGTGCTGGCCGGCGCGGGCGTCGGTGGCGGCTCCCTCAACTACGCCAACACCCTGTACGTGCCGCCCACCCCCTTCTTCGAGGACCGCCAGTGGGCGGACATCACCGACTGGAAGGACGAACTGGCGCCGTACTACGACCAGGCGAAGCGGATGCTCGGGGTGCGGCTCAACCCGACCGAGACCCCGGCGGACGTCCATCTCAAGTCCGTGGCCGAGGCCATGGGCGTCGGTGACACCTTCCACCTCGCCCCGGTCGGTGTGTTCTTCGGCGACGGCCGGGACGCCGACGGCACGGCGCGTACGAAGCCGGGCGTCGAGACCCCCGACCCCTACTTCGGTGGCGCGGGCCCCGCACGCAAGGCCTGCTCCCAGTGCGGGGAGTGCATGACGGGCTGCCGGCACGGCGCGAAGAACACGCTCAACGAGAACTACCTGTACCTGGCGGAGAAGGCCGGTGCCGTCATCCACCCGATGACGTCCGTCGTCGCGGTCACGGACGGCCAGGACGGCGGCTACCGCGTGTCGACCGTGCCCACGCACCGGCGCCGTAAGGCCGCACCGTCCGTGCTGCGGGCCCGGAAGGTGGTCATCGCGGCCGGTACCTACGGCACCCAGACCCTGCTGCACACGATGAAGGACGAAGGGCTGCTGCCCCGGCTGTCGTCCCGCCTCGGCGAGCTGACCCGCACCAACTCCGAAGGCCTCGTGGGGGCGCAGACCAGCGACCGCCGCTACCGCAAGAAGCACGGCACCGCCAAGGCCGACTTCACCCGGGGCGTCGCCATCACCTCGTCGATCCACCCGGACGCGAACACCCACATCGAGCCGGTGCGTTACGGCAAGGGGTCCAACGCGATGGGCGCGATGACCATCCTCCAGGTGCCCTACAGCACCCACCGAGTACTGAGCTGGTTCGGCAACGTGGCCAAGCATCCGCTGCTCCTGGTGCGCTCGCTGTCCAACCGGCGCTGGTCGGAGCGGACCATCATCGGGCTCGTCATGCAGTCGCTGGACAACTCGCTGACCGCGTACCGCAAGCCCGGCGGTGTGGGCAAGGGCCTGCTCACCGCCCGGCAGGGCCACGGCTCGCCCAACCCGACGCAGATAGCGGAGGCCACCCAGGGCGCGACACTGCTCGCAGAGGAGATCAACGGCTTCCCGGGGTCGAACATCGGGGAGCTGATGGGCACCCCGCTCACCGCGCACTTCCTCGGCGGCTGCCCGATCGGGGCGAGCCCGGACGAGGGCGTCATCGACCCGTACCACCGGCTGTACGGACACCCGGGCATCTCCGTGGTCGACGGCGCCGCGGTCTCCGCCAACCTGGGAGTCAACCCGTCGCTGACCATCACGGCGCAGGCGGAGCGCGCGATGTCCTTCTGGCCCAACAAGGGAGAGGCGGACCCGCGCCCCGCGCAGGACGCGGCGTACGAGCGGCTCGCAGCGGTGGAGCCGAAGGCGCCCGCAGTGCCTGAGGAGGCGTTCGGGGCGCTGAAGCTGCCGTTCCTGGGGATGCCGGCGGTGCCACCGAGGACGGCGGCGTCGGACACCTGAGCCCGGTCCTGGCGCCCCGTGGGCGGCCGGTCCGTGACCGGCCCGACCGTGACCGGCCCGACTGCGACGTCCGGTCCGTAGGCGGCCGGTGTGACGTCCGGTCCGTAGGCGGCCGGTCCCGGGCGTCCCCGGAACCAGCCGCTCTTGGGTGACCGGTCCGCTGTCCCCTGCCGACCGGTCACACGCGCCGGGCCGTGGTCCCACGACGTACCTGAGGTACGTCACACGTCCCGGCGGAGCCACGCGTGGATCCCAACCGATGCCGCCCCTGGCTGGCACGGACACCAGGACCAACGAAGCCGTGCGGGGCGCGGTCACGCGCCGTACGGGTGAGACCGCGCCCGAACGCGGGTGCGGCCGTACAGCCTTCCCGGCCGTGAACCGTCCGCCCGTGCACGTCCCGGCCGGAAGCGCACCGTCCCGCCCCTACGGTCACACCCGGCCGCGGCACAGCTCCAGCAGCGTCATGGCGAGTGCCGTGCCCGGCTTGCCCAGGGCGTCGCTGTAGTGGTTGAGGACGTCCATCTCCCGGGAGAGGTTCACCCGGCGGCCCCCGGACGTGATCCTGGCCTCCTGGATCACCGCCGATACGGCCATCCGTTCCTGGACGAGGCCGATGATCCGGTCGTCCAGCGCGTCGATGCGCGCCCGGGCGCCCCCGATCAGGGACGCGGCCTCGTCGGTGTGCGCGCCGGTCCGCTCGGCGGCGGTCTTCGTGGGTGCGGTGCTGGTCATCTGTGACTCCTGGTGGGCCGAAGGCCCCCGGAGCGACGGGTCCGGAACGCCAGAACGCCCCGGGCCTGTGGCCCGGGGCGCCTGGAAAAGTTGCTTGTCAGTTGCTCAAGCAGCACGACCATGGCAGCCGGCGGGCCGGGTGCCATAGGTAAAGACGAAGGTCGTGTGCTGATGCATGGGGCAAGTATGGACCCGCTCACCGGCGGGGTCCACGCCGGGCCCGGATGGTGAGACGGGAGCCCGGCGGGGCGCTGCTCCACGGCCGGTAGAATTGGGAGGACCGACCCCCTCTCCACCGCCGGAAGGCCGCCCCGTGCCCGCAGCACCCCCCGCCGCCCCCGACACCACGACCGACGTCGTCCTGGTTGTCGACTTCGGCGCGCAGTACGCCCAGCTCATCGCCCGACGCGTCCGTGAGGCCCGGGTCTACAGCGAGATCGTCCCGTCCACGATGCCGGTGGCCGAGATGCTGGCCAAGAACCCCCGGGCGATCATCCTCTCCGGCGGACCGTCCTCGGTGTACGCGGAGGGCGCGCCCAGCCTCGACCGTGCGCTGTTCGAGGCCGGCGTCCCGGTCTTCGGCATGTGCTACGGCTTCCAGCTCATGGCCACCACCCTCGGCGGCACGGTCGACGACAACGGCGCTCGTGAGTACGGCCGCACCTCGCTCGCCGTCTCCAAGGCCGGCTCCACCCTCTTCGAGGGCACCCCCTCCGAGCAGCCGGTCTGGATGTCGCACGGCGACGCCTGCTCCGCCGCCCCCGAGGGCTTCACCGTGACCGCGTCCACGGACGTCGTCCCGGTCGCGGCCTTCGAGAACGACGAGAAGAAGCTCTACGGCGTCCAGTACCACCCGGAGGTCATGCACTCGACCTACGGCCAGCAGGTCCTGGAGCACTTCCTCTACCGGGGCGCGGGCATCGAGCCCACCTGGACGACCACCAACGTCGTGGAGGAGCAGGTCGCCCTGATCCGCGAGCAGGTCGGCACCAAGCGCGCCATCTGCGGCCTCTCCGGCGGCGTGGACTCCGCGGTCGCCGCCGCCCTCGTGCAGAAGGCCATCGGCTCCCAGCTGACCTGCGTGTACGTCGACCACGGTCTGATGCGCAAGGGCGAGACCGAGCAGGTCGAGAAGGACTTCGTCGCCGCGACCGGCGCGAAGCTGAAGGTCGTCGACGCGGAGAAGCGCTTCCTCGACGCCCTGGCCGATGTGTCCGACCCGGAGCAGAAGCGGAAGATCATCGGCCGCGAGTTCATCCGCGTCTTCGAGCAGGCCCAGCTGGAGATCCTCCAGGAGGACGGCCCCGAGGTCGCCTTCCTCGTCCAGGGCACCCTCTACCCGGACGTCGTCGAGTCCGGCGGCGGCACCGGCACCGCCAACATCAAGTCCCACCACAACGTGGGCGGGCTTCCCGACGACATCGAGTTCCAGCTCGTCGAGCCGCTGCGCCAGCTGTTCAAGGACGAGGTCCGGATGGTCGGCCAGGAGCTCGGCCTGCCGGACGAGATCGTGCAGCGCCAGCCGTTCCCCGGCCCCGGCCTCGGGATCCGTATCGTCGGCGACGTCACCAAGGAGCGGCTCGACCTGCTGCGCGAGGCCGACGCCATCGCCCGCGAGGAGCTGACGGCGGCCGGCCTGGACCGTGACATCTGGCAGTGCCCCGTGGTCCTGCTCGCGGATGTCCGCAGCGTCGGCGTCCAGGGCGACGGCCGCACCTACGGCCACCCGATCGTGCTGCGCCCGGTCTCCTCCGAGGACGCCATGACGGCCGACTGGTCGCGCCTGCCGTACGAGACGCTGGCGAAGATCTCCACCCGCATCACCAACGAGGTCGCCGACGTCAACCGCGTGGTGCTCGACGTGACGAGCAAGCCGCCGGGGACGATCGAGTGGGAGTGATCCCCGCCCTCTGAGGTCAACGCCGATGCCGTCGCTCATTCGTCTGGGCGGCGGCATCCGCGTATCGGGTGGGTACGCTGGCCGAGGAGACGAGACTCTGCCCCATGGGAGCAATCATGAGTGCCGCACCCGACGATGAAGTGGCCGAGCACTACCACTACCCCGTGCCCCCGCCCCAGGGCTGGGTGGCGGAGGACCTCGATCGGCTTCCGGACCTGCCGCGGCACACGGAGCTGATCGACGGGGGTCTTATCTTCATGAGTCCGCAGACCAGGTTTCACATGCGGACCATGCGTCTGCTGGAGAATTCCCTCCTTGACCAGGCACCGGACGAACTCGATGTATTTCGTGAGTTCAGCGTCAAGCTGGACAGCCGGAACCGGCCCGAGCCGGACGTGCTCGTGGTCTCGTTGGACGCGGATACGGGCCCCAAGGAGACGTGTCTCCGACCGGAGGACGTCCTTCTGGCGGTGGAGGTCGTCTCGGAGGAGTCCGCGGTCAGGGACAGGGATGTCAAACCCCGGAAATACGCCGCCGCCGGTGTCGTGCACTTCTGGCGGGTCGAGCAGGGTAGCGACGGTCTGCCCGTCGTATACGTCTACGAACTCGATCCCACTCTCAGGGCGTACACCGCGACGGGGATCTATCACAACACCCTCAAACTCGACGTGCCCATTCCCCTCGACATCGACCTCACCGCGGTCCACCGGCGGCGCACCCGCTAAATCGATGGCAGCGCTCCTCCGCCGGTGGCATGGTGCATTCCCATGTCCGCCGAAGAAGTCCGCGCCCTCATGTCCGCCCCCGGCAACCACCGCCTCACGTGGAACACCCCGCTGTCCGAGGAGCACGCCGCCCAGCTGATCTCGGCCTGCGCCCCGGCTCCCGGCGCCCGGATCGCCGACTTCGGCAGCGGCTGGGGCGAGCTGCTGATGCGTCTGGTCGAGGCCGCGCCCGGCTCCACCGGCGACGGCATCGAGACCGACCCGGACGCCGTCGCGCGGGGTCTGCGCCTGGCGCAGGAGCGAGGCCTCACCGACCGGGTGCGGTTCCACGAGGTGCCGGCCGCCGAATACCGGGGCGACCCGGAGGGGGACGGCTATGACCTCGCCGTCTCCATCGGCGCCGCGCACGCCTGGCCCGGCGGCACCCCCGATGCGCTGAAGGCCCTGCGGGCAGCCGTGCGCCCCGGCGGCAGGGTGCTGTTCGGCGACGGGTTCTGGGAGCGGGAGCCCTCGCCCGCCGCGCTGGAGGGCCTCGACGCGGTGCCGGACGACTTCGAATCGCTCCTGGGCCTGGTCCGGCAGGCGGAGGCGGCCGGGCTGCGGGTGCTCCAGGCGACTGTCGCCGACCAGCGTGAGTGGGACCTCTTCGAGTCCGCCGCCAACATCGGGCGCGGCGAGCGCTGGGCGCTGGCCCATCCCGGGCACCCGCTGCACGCCGAGGTGACCGAGGCCGTCGACGCCCGCCGCACCGGGTACTACGGGGGATACCGCGGAACGCTCGGCCTCGCCTACCTCGTGCTCAGCGCCTGAAATTCGCACATTTCTACGACACCCGCCCCAGGCCCGCCCCGATGCGGGACGAGACCGCTCCGTACGGCACAATTCGCGGTAATCACAGGCGAGTTGGTTCTACCAGGGCGGGAAAGGGCGGCGTTCTCCGTGGCGTTGGACGAGGCGAGGGCGCACAGTGCGCACGGCGGTGGCTGTACGTGCGGCGACTGCCCGCACGGAGCACGCGAAGGCCACCGGCGGGCCGTGGCGGCCTTCCTCACCAAGCGGGACGAACTCGCCGCAGGTCAGGGCCTGCCAGGCGGCGTCGCCCAGTCGGTGTCCGCGTCGCGGCAGTGGGTGTCGGACGAGTTGACCGAGTCGGCCCGTACGGTCGCCGACCGCAGCCGTGAGGCCGGTGACGCCTGGCTCCACGCCCTCTGGCGGCGCACCCTTGCCGTGGTCTGGGGCGGCGTCGCCCTGCTGGCCATCGGAGAGGCGGCCACCGCCATCGGCGCCGGCTGGTCCACCGCCCGCACGGCGGGCCTGCTCGCCGCACTCGTCACCGCCGGCCTGCTGACCGGCGCCGCCCGCGTGCACCGGGGCCGCGGCGGCCTCCTTGCCCCGCTGATCGGCGAGGACAACCGGCTCTCCACCTCCCGTACGGTCGCCGCCTCCTGGGTGCTGCTCGCCGTCTTCGCCGTCCTCGTCCTCGCGCTGCAACTGGCCGGGGCATCCGCCCACGCGGACCGGGACGCGCTGATCGAGGGCCTGGACCTGGTCCGGTCCGCCGGTGTGCTGGCCGTGCTCGCGTTGGTGTGTGCGGTCGCCGTCGTCGTACGCCGGGTGGTCACCGTACGCGTGCTGGGGCAGCGGCTGCAGAAGCTGCGGGCCGACCGCCCGCGGGCCTCCGATCTGCTGACCGACGACTCCGGGCGCGGCAGCTTCACGGACGTGCAGTACGTGCTGGTCAGCACCGTCGCCGTGCTGTTCGCCGTGGTCCGCCTGGCGCGCCGCCCCGAGCAACTGCCGGATCTGCCGTGGGGCCTGGCGGTCCTGGTGGCCGTATCGGCGGCGACGTACTTCGCGGGGAAGTACGCGGAGGGCGGCCGGCCGGTCATCCTGTCGGTCGTCCGTTCCAGGGAGGCGGGGGACCTCGACGCCCCGATCCGTACGGGCGACGACATCGAGATCCGCGGCGCCGGATTCGTGCCTCCGGGCTCGGGGACCCCCGACCGGCTGGCGCGGGTGGTCGTCAGGATCGGGCGGGTGCATGTGCATGTGCCGCTGATCCCGGTCACCGGGGGGTTCGCCAACCCCGCGGACACCGTGCTCACCGTTCCGGTGCCCGTCGAGGTGGAACCCGGCGTCGTGGAGGTACAGGTCGTCACGGCGGCGGGAGTGGAGACGAACTCCTGCCGTATCGATGTCACGGACTGAGCCGCACGACCGAGCCGTACTCCTGGTGACCCGGGCCCCACGGGCGTACGTATGGTCTGTTGAAAGGCCAACGGAAAGAGGGGCAGTGATGCAGGGGTACAGGGGCGGTTCCTACGGGCTGGACGAGCCGAGAAGTCTCCGGGACCAGGCGGGGCAGTACGCGCTCCTTCCCCTGCGGATCTTCCTCGGCGTCACGTTCGTCTACGCGGGCCTCGACAAGCTGACCGACAGCGCGTTCCTGTCGGCGAGCGGGGCCGGGTCCATCGGCGAGATGATGCACGCCGTACGCGACAGCGCGGCGATCCCGGGCCTCGTCGATCTGGCCCTGAAGAGCCCCGAGGGCTTCGGCTACGCCATCGCGATCGGCGAACTCCTCGTCGGCCTCGGCACCCTGGCCGGCCTCCGGGCGCGGGTGGCGGCGCTCGGCGGGGTGCTGATCTCGCTGAGCCTGTGGCTGACCGTGAGCTGGCAGAGCACGCCGTACTACTACGGCAACGACCTCCCGTATCTGTTCTGCTGGGTGCCTCTCCTGCTCGCGGGCGCGCCCTACTGGTCACTGGACGCGCTGTTCGGGCGCCGCCGGCGAGGGGCGTGGGGCCGCTAGCCGGCGCGTACCGCGGTCGCGGCCAGGGTGGTGTAGCTCATCGTGAAGCTGCCGCCCAGCGCGTCGATGGCGGCCCCGACCGCGTCCAGGATCTCCGCCAGCTGATCGGGGCGGAGCCGGGTGAGTCCGCCGGTGCTGGGCAGCAGGTCCAGCCACTCGTCGCGGGTGTAGGGCCGCTCCCAGTCGAATCGCCACTGCTCGGGCTCCTCGAACTGCCCGGTCTCGCGGATCGTGTCGGCGAACCGCTCGTACCCCGACCGGTAGAGGTCGAGCGGTCGCCGGGCCGGCTGGCCGCTGAGCAGGGAGTCGGGTGCCGCCCGCCGGTACGCGGCGGCGAACGGCTCGGCCACCTCGGCGGGTGGCTCGTACACATGGCCGAAGATCGCCAGCCGTCCCTCTGGGCGCAGCACCTGTGCGGCCTTCGCTGCGCCGACGACCGGATCCACCCAGTGCCACGACTGGGCGGCGACGACCGTGTCGAAGGTCCGGCCGGCGGGCTGCCAGTCCTCGAAGGCCGCCACCTCGACCTCCAGGCCGCGGGCCCGCGCGAAGCCGGCCATCCGCGCGTCGGGCTCGACGCCCAGCACGGTGCGGCCGGCGGCCTGGAACTGGCGGGCCGCGATGCCGGTGCCGGTGCCGATGTCGAGCACGTCGGGTCCTGGACTCCCGGCGATGATCCGGGCCACCAGCGCGTCGGGATAGCCGGGCCTGACCCGGTCGTAGCGTGGTGCGTCCACGCCGAACGACTCGGCTGTCCGCCGGGCCTCGTACGGCTTCGAGGGCGGTGGTTCCGGTTGCTCTCGCGGTAGTGTGGGCATGCGCCCACTTTAGTGGGCACATGCCCACTGGGCAATGGGCGCCGATACGGAGAGGATCTGTGGATGCCGACCGGGGTGCACCTACGCGACGCACGACAGCAGCTGTTCGACGCTGCCGAACGCGTGCTTCTGCGGGACGGCCCCAACGGGCTGACCAGCCGGGCGGTGACCGACGAGGCGGGCTGCGCCAAAGGCGTCCTCCACCGGCACTTCGCCGACTTCGACGCCTTCCTCGCCGACCTCGTGCTCGACCGGGCCGCCCAACTGGAGCTCCAGGCGGGCGCGCTGCGCGAGTCCGTGGGCGCCGGCACGGTGGCCGACAATCTCACCGAGGCGCTGACCACCCTGTTCGGACCGATCCCGGTGGCGATCATCCCGCTCATCACCTTCCGGGACGAGCTGCGCGCGCGGCTGCGGCAGGCCAGGCCCGGAGGCGGCATCGCGATCCTCGCCGAGGCCACGGCCGCGATCTCCGCCTATCTGGCCGACGAGCGCGAGCTGGGGCGCCTCGCGGCCGACGCCGACATCGACTCCCTCACGCTCTCCCTGGTCGGTGGCGGGCATCTCGCGTTCGCGGACCGTGACCGTGAACGGGACCGCGAACGTGACCGTGATCCCGGTCCGCCGACCACGGATGTCGTCGGCAAGCTCGTGACAGCGGTCATCGCCGACGCCGTGCAGCGACGACCGGCCTGAGGGCCTGCCGGGCCTGGCGTATGTGGGAGAGGCCCTTCGATCGTGAGTAATTGGTATCAGTACGCCGCCGGAGGGTGTGCCTCACACGCAAGTTGTTAACGTGATCGGAGCGGCGGCGGCCACACAGGCCTGCCGACGTACGGGGAAGGGGCCGGCGCATGGCATGGGACGAATGGGAACAGCTCAAGGGCGATGTCGCGGAGAGGAACTCCGCGCGCATGCAGCTCAACGAGGCCCCCGCGCCAGGCGGGGGCGGCAGCTCCAGCGGGTGACCTGGTCGTGCACGACGACCAGTTGGGGAAGCTGGGCAACACGGCGTACGAACTGCGTCAGCAGTTCAGCACGGACAGCGACTTCGCCCGCGCCAGTACGTTCACCGCGTCGATCGACCTCTTCAACGACGGTCTCGACATGGGCTCCGCGCTGACCGAACTGCACGACGCGTGGAACAGCCAGACCAGCACCCTGAAGGAGGGGTGCGCGCACATCTCGAACCACTTCGACTTCACGCGCGCACAGCACTCCAAGGACGATGTCCACATCGATACCTCGATCTCCGCGTCGAAGATCGACGAGTACATCAAATAGCTCGCACGCACTGATCACCACCGATAGCTACGGGGCTGGGCAGCGTTATGGCAGCAGAAGCGATGACGGCGCAGGAACTCACCGATCTGCGTCTGGGCACCTTGGACACCGCGGTGTCCGACTGGTCGACCATGCACACGAAGCTCAGCACCCTGGCCACGGGTGGTGGCGGTACGAGCGCCAAGGCCCTGGAGACACAGGCGAACGCGGCGGACTGGAAGGGCGAGAACGCCACGGTCTCCAAGCAGTTCGTCACCAAGATCGCAGCCGAGTTCCAGGACGTCGCCGGCCAGGCGAAGAGCGTGCACGGAATCCTGCGGGACGCGAGCGCCGACTTCAAGAAGCACAAGGAAGCGCTGCAGACCGTCATCGACGACGTCGCCAAGCACAACATCCTCATCAACGGCAGCGGCAGCGCGATCGTCTCCGTCCCCTCGGGCGCGGCGGCCGGCGACGCCGACCTGCCCGACAGTGCGCCGAAGATCGGCTGAGGGCGAGCGGTGCGCAAGCGACTGGTCGCCCCGGTGAGCGTCGGCGCGGTTGTCCTGATCGGACTCGGTGCCTGGGCCCTGTGGCCGGGGGAACCAACGGTCACCGTCCCGGACCGCGTCTGTGCCGACGCGCTTCCTGGGGGCGCGGTGCGAGATCTGCTGCCTGAACGCGGAGAGGCCTACAAGGAGGATTATCTGTGGGGCTCCTACTCGGCCACCTCCGTGTCCACGACCTGGAAGTGCAGCCTGAGCGCCGGGGGACACTCCCTCCACTTCGAGAAATTCCTCATCCTGAGCGAAGACGACTACAGCTCCGATGACGTCTCCCAGGACGCCGCCAAGCCCGGCAACACGCCCCTGTCCTGGGGGACCGAGAAGGGCTTCATCGAGGGGAACACCGTTTCCCTCTACGTCGGATGCAAGGGCAGCAAAGGTGGCCCCATCCTGCTGGAGACGCACACCAGCGTCGGGGGCGACGAGGACCACCTCAAGGACCCGGCCGCCCAGGAAGAGGTCACGGCCCTCGCAGCGGACCTCACCCGCTTCATGACCGCCCGGGTGGAGTACTGCACGGCGGTGGAGCTGCCCGATGATGCCCCGAAGATCGGCTGACCCGCACCCGCTGAGCCGGTAGCTGTCCATCGGCCGACCGCGTCGCCACCCGTCCGTGGGAACAACCTCCCTGGCCACGAACCCGTTGGAAAGGTACTCACCTGGGTGCGGCCCGGGTCACGGGGATGGGGTACGCGTGGCGTGGGACGAATGGGAACAGCTGAAGCAGGGCGCGGGCCGGCAGAGTTCGGTGCCGACACAGCTCGCTCAGCATCCGGCCGGTGAGGGGCCGGGCGCCACACCGGCCGCCGGTGGCACCGGCGGCCTGAAGTCCAGCCGGCAGGCCTGGAACAGGGCCGGCGAGGGCGTCGGCAGCCTGCGGGAGGGAATCGGCAAGGCCCTGAACCGGCTGGAGGACGGGCAGCACGGGCTCGCCGGTGAAACGGGGTGCCTGGCGGCAGGAGCCCAGAAGGATGTGTACGAATCCTGGGTGCGCTACGTCAAGGCGGTCAACGAGCGCTGCGGCGGCGTGAAGAAGGCGCTTGAGAAGGCCGGCCGCGACCTCCTCACGACGGACGAAGCAGCCAGGCCCTCCTTCACCGTCATCGATGCCGGGTACGCCGACACGCCCGTCATCGGCGGCCGGAACTCGGGGCGGTGACGGGCCCGGCATGGACCTCACCACCCTCAGGGCGCTGAAGCCCTCCGAGTTCACGCAAGCGGCTGACGGCTACCGGTCGACGAGTGACATGGCCGGCACGGCCAAGGAGCACGTGGAGAACGTCGTCGCGGCCGGCATGCGGAAGTCGTTGGACGGGCTTGCCCTCGACTCCGCGATCAAGGAGCTGAGCCTCCTCTCGGCCAACTTCCATTACACGCAGATCGAATGCGGCCTGGTCAGTACGGCGCTCAACGGTCTCGCCCACGACATGGGCGCGGCCCGGAACAAGCTCCTGTCCGCGCTCGATGACGCGGCGGCGCTCAAGGTCACGGTGAACGCCGACGGCAGCGTCACCTACCCCGAGGGCCCGCCGAAGGACGCCATCGGGCCACCGGCCAAGGGCGGCACGGTCGGCGGGACCACCGACCCGACGGCGCAGGCCATCGGCCGTCAGTCCGCCGGTTTCGACGCCAACCCCCACCATGCGGAAGCACTCGGTATCGCGGACCGGGTTGCTGCCGCCCTCAAGGAGGCGACGGAGGCCGACACGAAATGGGCGCCCAAGATCCGGGCGCTGGCAGCGGACGACGATCTCACGGTGTCCAACCAGGACATGAAGGACGCCCAGTCGGACATGCGCGGTGTGCTGGACGCGGGAAAGGCGTATCTCGACTCCATCGGCGGGCCACCGAAGGACGCCACCCCTCAGCAGAACGCGGAGTGGTGGAACGGGCTCACGCCGGAGGAGCAGGGGGCGTACCTCTCCACCCGCCCCGACCTCGTCGGAAGCCTGGACGGCCTGCCCGCCGACGCGAGGGACGAGGCCAACCGGATCGTGCTCGCGGAGAAGAAGGCCGAGTACGAGATCCGGCTCGGCCCGATCCCTGGACCGCCCGCGGACGAGTGGACATGGATCAACGCGGGGGGACACGTCTCCAAGGTCCACACGGACGCCTGGATGGAGTGGGACAAGAAGTACGGCGATGAGTACCGCCACCTCACCTCCTCGCTCAACGGCATGGAAGCCATCGAGACCCGCTTCGCGGACACCGGGAAGGAAGGCCTGCCCGAGGCGTACCTTCTCGGCTTCAGCCCGGAAGGGACCGGCCGCGCCGTCATCGCGAACGGCAACCCCGACACGGCCCAGCACCAGGCCGTGTTCGTGCCCGGTACGACGGCGAACCTCGGAAGCATCGGAGGCGACATCAATCGGATGAACGAGCTGTGGCGCCAGACGAACCACGGTTCTCCCAACGCTTCCGTGTCGACTGTCACCTGGCTCGGTTACGACGCCCCGCAGGACATCGTCAAGGACTCGCCCTTCGAGCACTACGCCTACGACGGGGCGCCTGTGTACCGGCAGTTCATGGACGGGCTCGACGCCTCACACAGCGGTCCGGGCGAGCCGCACCGAACGGCTATCGGGCACTCGTACGGGACGACTCTCATCGGGGCTGCGGCAGAGACCGGTGATCTCCATGCCGATGACGTGATTCTTGCCGGAAGTCCCGGGGTCAAGGTTGGTTCTGCCGACGAGATGGATGTTCCCAGGGGACATGTGTGGAACGAGGAGGCGGACGGCGACGCCGTTCCGGAAATCGGTCGCTGGGGTCATGGCGGCAGCCAGTGGAAACTCGGCGGTGGCACGTTCATCCTCCCCAGCGACGAGAAATTCGGTGCGAACCAGATGAACACGCAAGCTGAGGGAAGCGGGCCGGACGCCACTACTGGATCAGAAGGTCACAGCGAATATTGGAACAGAGGTACTACTGCGTTGAAGAACCAAGCACTGGTCGTGGTTGGCGAATACGGCAATGTCACCGCTCCTCAGTCGCCAACTCCACCTGCAGGATAGGACTCGCATGCTCTGCGTACCACGGCTTACTACTCGGAAGCGGCGCCGGGGCGGCTTCTCCCTGACTCTCGTACTGACCGGACTTCTCCTCAGTGGGTGTGGAATGGCTGACAAGGACACCACCGATCCTTCCAGCACCAAGGGCGGAGCGGCGGAGGAATCGACTGCGGGGACTCCCTACGCGGGGATCGCACCCACCAGCGAGGTGGTCGCCGCGGTGAAGAACGTCTCCAGCCAGATCCACGACTTTGCGGGTGTGCCCGGCAAGGCATCCGAACCGGGGCCGGGCGTATCGGAATGCGAGGGAAGGGACCCGGACACGCATTACCAGGTCTACCACCCGTGGAATTTTATGCCGAAGTCCGGAGCCGACAATGACATCGCCATGGAGAACTTCAGGAAGAAGCTGGTCGGCGGGGGATGGGTCCTCAAGGACTCCTATATCGACAACAGCCCGAACAGGAACCTCAACCTCATCGCGGACAACGACTCCAAGAAGGTGAGCGTCTGGATTGTCGGGTACAGCAAGAACACTGTCCCAAGCATTGGTATCAACGTCAGGTCAGCCTGCTACCAGGTCCCCGAAGGCCAAACCGTCGACCACTACTGATCAGCCCACATGCGCGCCGGAGCCCCCGCGCACCGCCTCCGCCGTCGCCCTCCGGGCGTTCCGCCGTCGCCGCACCCCGTAGCTCACCCATGTCACCGTGGCCGCCAGCCACAGGCCGCCGAAGAACACGGGGAGGAAGAACGTCCACGGCGCGTTCCACACCCCCGCCGCGTCCGCCCCGTAGCCGGCCGCCAGGGTCAGTGCGACGAGGCCCGCCACCGCGCGGCCCGGGCGGATCTCATGACGCAGCACGGGCGACCTCCAGTTGTCCGATTGCGATTTCCAGGTCCAGCTCAACGGTGCCGGCCGGCTTGCTGCCCTCGGGCGGCTCGATGGTCCGGTGCGCGCGCCGGTCCGGGGCGATGTCCACGTCCTGGCGCGCGTCGGACGGGAACTGGATGTCGCCGAGGCCCGCTTCGGCGTCCACCTTGACCGTCACCCCGTCCGGTACGACGACGAGCGCGCGGCCCGCCCCGAGTTCGACGCGGGTCCGCAGTGTCTGTCCCTTCGGGACGGTGATCCCGGAGAGGTCGAGCTTCGCGTCCCCGGTGCCCAGCTCGTACTTCGGCTGGACCGTGGCCACCGACGTGGGACGCCACTCCTTGCGGACCCAGTCCGTGGTGATGTTGTCCGGGAGGGCGGAGGCCCCCGCGAGCAGCCCCGCCGTGATCACGGCCAGCACGATCGTGCCGAAGCCCGTCCTGCCGAGGACGGAGGCGAACAGCAGGCCGAGGCCGAACATGCCGAGCGCCGCGGCGAACCCGGTCTGCAGGCTGGTCCCCAGCGGATGGCTGTCCCAGGTCATCCCCGTGCCGAGGCTGCCCGCGGCCAGGGCGAGCAGGAAGACGAGGCCGCCGATCGGCCTGGGCCCCCGGGTGCCCGGCGTGCGGTCGGGCGGGCGGTGCGGAGCGTCCTCCGCCGTCCGGCCCCCGCCCCCGCTGGTGCCGGCCGCCTCGAACGCCGCGTTCGCCGGGCCCCAGAGATAGCCGGTCCCCGCAGGCCCTGTCGTACCGTCCTTGACGATCGGGTCCCGCCACCAGGACGGGCTGCCCGGTGTGGGCGGTGCCTTCACCTCGGGCGGCGCCCCGTGGCCGGGAGGGTGCGCGGCCGTTCCAGGGGTGTGCGCGGTCGTGCCCGGCTTGTCATCGGGCGGGGCCGTCCTGCGGTGCTGGGTCCAGACCGAGAAGCCGATCACGGTCAGCGACAGCATCGCGGCGAAGGCGAGCATGCCGCCGTTGTGCAGCATCGTCAGCAGCAGCCCGCACCCCACCAGGGCCAGCAGCAGCGCGACCAGCGAGGGGCCCTCGACCCGGCCGGACAGCAGCCGGCGCGCCTCGTTCTCGTCCTCACCCTCCAACGGCAGCAGCAGCCACGCGAAGCCGTAGAAGATCAGGCCGATGCCGCCCGTCGCCGAGAGGACCCCGAGCACGATCCGGAAGATCACCGGGTCCACGTCGCAGTACCGCCCGAGCCCGCCGCACACCCCGGCGACCACTTTCTGCCGCGGGCTGCGCTGCAGCCGCGGTGTCGGCTCGGGGGGCGGCGTGACGCCGGGGGAGGCGTCCTGGGGAACGGTCATGACTCCATGGTGACGGCCCGTACCCCCGCGTGGGGACCGTGACGACCCTGGCCGATCCCTGATTTTGCGTCCCGGAGATGACTGGGGGCACAGGTTGTCCGCGGGCTCGGGCCGTCCGCTGACTCCCGTGGCCGGCCCCGGGACTCGGGTCTCCTCAGGGTCGAGTCCGGGCAGACCCTGATGCCACGGGCCCCCGGGACGTGTGACGATCGGTGCATGCCAGCAGCCACGACCCGAGCTCCGAGCTCCCACGCCCCGGATCCGGAGGAGCCCGCGCCGCGCAAGCTGTACCGCAGCGCCGACGGACGGATGCTCGGTGGCGTCGCGCGCGGGCTCGCCGGGCATCTGGGGCTGCCGGTCGCCTGGGTCCGGTTCGTCTTCCTCGGGCTGTTCTTCGCGGACGGCCTCGGCGCCCTGCTCTACGCCGTGTTCTGGATCGTCGTGCCCCTCGGGGTGGGCGGTGTCGGAGGTGCGGGCGGCGGGGAGCGGTCCCTGTTCGAGACCGCCCCCGACGGCCGCCGCAGACTCCGCAAACCCGACCGCGGCCAGGTCTTCGCCCTGGTCGCGCTGCTCATCGGCGCCGGGACCTTCGTCGGCAACGTCGACATGGGCAGCAAGGCGGACCGTTACATCTGGCCGGCGCTGCTGATCGGCGCGGGCTCGATCCTGGTCTGGCGCCAGGCGGACAACGCGCGCCGCGCCCGCTGGATCGAGGTCGGCCGCCGCCGCCGGGTGCTGCACCTGGCCCGCGGCCTGGCCGGAGTCGCGCTCGTCGGCCTCGGCCTCGCCGCCTTCCTGGTGGTGCGGGGCTCGGCCGCCCAGCTCGGCACCGCGCTGACCGCCGCCATCGCCGTGTTCACCGGTATCGCGCTGCTCGCGGGCCCCTATCTCGTACGGATGGCACAGGACCTCTCCGAGGAACGCCTGATGCGTATCAGGGCCCAGGAGCGCGCCGAGGTCGCCGCCCATGTCCATGACTCGGTCCTGCACACGCTCACGCTGATCCAGCGCAACGCGGACGACGGCGGCGAGGTCCGCAGGCTCGCCCGTGCCCAGGAGCGCGAGCTGCGCAACTGGCTGTACAACCCGGAGGGCACCGGCAAGGAGGAGGCCGAGGAGCCGACGACTCTCGCCGAGGCGGTCAAGCGCGCCGCCGCCGAGGTCGAGGACAAGCACGGAGTCCCGTTGGAGGTCGTCGTCGTCGGCGACTGCCCGCTCGACGAGAGGCTGGCGGCACAGATGCAGGCCGCACGCGAGGCGATGGTCAACGCCGCCAAGTACGGTGGCGAGGGCGGCGCCGTCCAGGTCTTCGCGGAGGTCGAGGGCACCACGGTCTTCGTCTCCGTACGGGACCGGGGGCCGGGGTTCGACCTGGACGCGGTTCCGGGCGACAGGATGGGCGTACGAGAATCAATCATCGGCCGGATGCAGCGCAACGGCGGCACGGCGCGGCTGCGTTCCGTGCCCGGCGGGGGCACGGAAGTCGAGCTGGAGATGGAGAGGACGAGCGAATGACCGAGAACACCGAAGCGACCGGGGGCCCGGAGCGCCGGGTACGGGTCGTGCTCGTCGATGACCACCGGATGTTCCGCACCGGGGTCCAGGCCGAGATCGGCCGTACCGAGGAGACCGGGGTCGAGGTCGTCGGTGAGGCCGCCGACGTCGACCAGGCGGTCACCGTGATCACCGCGACCCGCCCCGAGGTCGTCCTCCTCGATGTCCACCTCCCGGGAGGCGGCGGTGTCGAGGTGCTGCGGCGCTGCGCCCCGATGATGGGTCAGGTGGAGAACCCGGTGCGCTTCCTGGCGCTGTCGGTCTCGGATGCCGCCGAGGACGTCATCGGGGTCATCCGTGGCGGCGCCCGTGGCTACGTCACCAAGACCATCACCGGCACGGACCTGGTCAACTCCGTCTTCCGGGTCCAGGAGGGCGACGCGGTGTTCTCGCCGAGGCTGGCGGGGTTCGTCCTGGACGCCTTCGCCTCGACGGACGCCCCGCCGGTCGACGAGGATCTGGACCGGCTGACGCAGCGCGAGCGTGAGGTGCTGCGGCTGATCGCCCGGGGGTACGCGTACAAGGAGATCGCCAAGCAGCTGTTCATCTCGGTCAAGACGGTCGAGTCCCATGTCTCGGCCGTGCTGCGCAAGCTCCAGCTGTCCAACCGGCACGAGCTGACGCGGTGGGCGACGGCACGGCGGCTGGTCTGAGCCCGGCCCGTGTTCAGGCGGGGACAGCGCTCAGTGAGATGTTGAGCTTCTCGCCCGCCCTGCGGTAGCCGATGCTCGCGTAGATCCGCTCGACGTCGGGGCCGCCCGGCTCCAGCCACACGGTGCGGTAGCCGCGCTCGAAGGCGGTACGGGTCAGCCAGGCGGAGAGCGCCGCGCCCACGCCCCGGCGGCGGAAGGGGGCGGCGACGGCCAGGCCGGCCAGCTCGCCGATCCCGTCGGCCGGGGCCGAGCAGCCGCCCGCGCCCGCGGGCCGGCCGTCCACGGTGGCTAGGGCCGCGACACCGCCGCCCGCCGCCGCTGTGCGCAGCCAGGCGATCTCGCCGTCGTCGGGTCCGCCGTCCGAGCCGAAACCGGTGTGCTGGACGGCTGCGGCGTCGGTGAACTCCGTGTCGGTGACGGGCTCGGCGATGCGCAGGCCGTCCACCGGCTTCGGTGTGAGGAGGCCGTCGGCCGTGCAGGCCATGACGGGCGCGCGGTCCTCCACCGTGAAACCGGCTGCCAGCAGGGCCGGTTCGACGGCGGGTGCCCAGGCGGGCAGGAACTCGAGCCGGGGCAGCCGGTCGTGCTCACGGAACGCCGTGACCAGGTCCGCGATGTCCTGCGTGGTGGGTTCGGCGCCCCGGTCGGGGATGGCGTAATTGGCGAACTTCAGCTCCCAGTCCGGATTGTGGCGCACCGTGAACGGCCCGGACCGGTAGTGGTCCGGGGACCGGAGGGCGAGCGTGCGGGCGTAGTTCTGAATGGCGGTGTCCATGAGGCCGGGAGCCTATGCGACGCGGGTCGCCCCCGCGAAAGGCATTTCGTCGATAGGTGCGATGCGGACCGGGGCGCCGGGGCGCGGGGCGTGGATCATCTGGCCGCCGCCGATGTAGAGGCCGACGTGGGTGACCCCGGAGTAGAAGAACACCAGGTCCCCAGGGGCGAGTTCGGACTGGGAGACGCGCCGGCCGGCGTTGATCTGGGTGTAGGTCGTGCGGGGCAGGGAGATTCCTGCCGCGCGCCAGGCGGCCTGGGTGAGGCCGGAGCAGTCGAAGGAGGCGGGCCCGGTGGCGCCCCAGACGTACGGCTTGCCGAGCGCCCCGTACGCGAAGTCGACGGCCTGCGCCGCACGGGGGTTGGGGGCGGCCACCGAACCGCGTGCCAGGCCCCGGTCGGCGCGGAGGGCGCTGCCGCCGTGCGTGGCGTCGGCCGAGCGCTCGTAGTCGGCGCGCTGCTCGGCGGTGAGCGTGGCCAGGAGCTTGCGGGCGTCGGCGAGCTTGGTGCGGACCGCGTCCTTGTGCTTCTTCAGGTCGGCCCGGCGGGAGGCGAGGACCGCGAGCTCGTCCTGCGCCCGGGCCCGCAGCTGGGCGATGTCGCTGATCTGCCGGCGTACGCCGTTGACCGCGCCGGCCTGGCGGTCGCCCGCCCGGTCCTCGTAGGCGGCGCGCTCCAGATACTGGTCAGGGTCGGACGACAGGGCCAGCCGGACGGCGGGGTCGACGCCGGCGCTGCGGTACTGGGCGGTCGCGAACGACCCGAGGGCGTCGCGCGCGGTGTTGAGGCGCTCGGTCCTGCGGGCGGCCTCGTCGCGCAGGGTGTCGAGGGACTTCTCGGAGGCGGCCGCCTCCTCCTTCGCGCCGTTGTACTTCTCGGTGGCGACCTCGGCGTCGTGGTAGAGCCGGTCGGCCTTGGCCTCGACCTGGGCCGGGGTGGGCTGGGGATCGGCCTGGGCGGCGCCGTCGAGGGCGGTCGCGGTGGCGACCCCCGCGAGGGCGAGGGTGGCTGCGGTGCGTGCAGCAGGTCCGGTGAACAGACGCTGCTTGGGTTTGCGATGAGCGGCTTTCCGATCGGCGGCCACGGGGGTGGTGCGTCCTTCCGTTCGACTGCCCGTCGGTGGGTGCCGCGGGCCCGCCGGGCCCGGCGGAGGGCCACCACAGGGGGAGTGGCCCGCCACCGGATTCCTGGCGGGGCGACCGGGGAGCCGCCCGGTACGGGGGCGGTGGTGCAGAACCGGTCACCTGGGAGGGACGCTAAGCCCGGCACACCGGTAAGAGGTGTAATGACAGGTATTGCTCTCATAAGTTGTTTCGTTTACGGCGAATGATGTCGAATGACTGGAAAAATCAACCGGAGTCCGGCAATTCGTGCGCACTACGGGTGCGCTCATCAGTAAGTCCTACCTGGCCGAAGAGTGGTGAAAACACATGGTTAGGCTGCGGCCATGGACGTACTCATCAATGTCTTCGTGGCCCTGCACATCATCGGTATCGCCTCCCTGCTGGGCGGCTTCCTGACCCAGATGAAGGCCATGGGGGCGGGCACGGCCCGCTTCGTACCGGCCATGCTGCACGGCGCGCTCACCATGCTCGTCACGGGCGTCGCGCTGGTCGGGCTGAACCAGGCCGACGACCAGAGCGTCAACAACATCAAGATCGGCGTCAAGCTGCTGGTCCTGATAGTGGTCCTGGCGCTCGTCTATGTGAAGCGGGACGAGGAGAAGGTGAGCAAGGGCGCGTTCGCGGCCGTCGGAGGGCTGACGGTCGTCAACATCTTCATCGCCACGCTCTGGACCTGAGCGGGCCGCCCGGACTTCCGCGACCCGCCCGCACACGCGTTACGCCGGGCGCACGCTGCCGTAGATCGGCATGTAGTAGATGGACTCCTCGCGGACGTTCGCACCCGGCTTCGGCGCGTGGATCATCATGCCGTCGCCCTTGTAGATGCCGACGTGGCTGATGTCGTCGTAGAAGAAGACCAGGTCGCCCGGCTGCAGATCCGCCGTGGCCACCCGGGTGCCGACCTCGACCTGGTCCCAGGTGGTGCGGGGCAGGTCGACGCCCGCCGCCTTCCAGGCGGCCTGGGTGAGCCCGGAGCAGTCGTACGAGGACGGGCCCGTCGCCCCCCAGACGTACGGCTTGCCGATCTGGGCGCGTGCGAAGGCCAGGACCTTCTCGGCCTTCGTGGCGTAGCCGCTGTCGGAGCCCGTGCCGCCGGTCCCCGTGCCGGAGTCCTCCTTCTCGGCCTCCTTGTCGGCTGCCTTCTCGGCCTTCTCCTTCGCAGCGGCCTGCTGCTCGGCGAGCTCCTCGGCCTTGCGCTTGGCCTCGGCTTCCTTCTTGCGCTCCAGCTCCGCGAGCCGCGCCTTCTCCTCGGCGGTCAGCTTGGACAGCAGCGAGCGGGCCTCGGTGAGCTTCGTCTGCACCTGCTGCTTGCTGGTGCGCAGCGTTTCCTGCGACTCGGTGAGCGTCTCCAGGCTCTTCGTCGCCTCGGCCCGCTTCGCCGCCGCCTCCTTCTGCTGCGTACGGAAGTCGGCGACCGCCTTCTGCTGCTGGCTGGTCATCCTGGCCATCAGCTGGTCCTGGTCGAAATACGACTGCGGGTCGTCCGCGAGGAAGAACGTCGCCGTCGGGGCGATCGAGCCGCTGCGGTACTGCGCGGCGGCGTAGCTGCCCAGCTCCCGGCGCGTGTCGTTGAGCTTGTCGGCCCGCTTCGCCGCGGCGTCGAGGAGTGCGTCGACCTTGGCGCGCTGTTCGGCCGAGGCGGTCTTCGCCTTGTTGTACTGCTGCGTCGAGGTGCCGGCCTGCCGGTAGAGGGCGTCGACCTTCTTCTGGACTTCCTCGATGCCGGGCTTGGGCTCGGTGGGGGCGGCCGTCGCGCTCTGCGTGGAGAGCAGGGTGACGGAGGCGAGAGCCGCGGTCGTGAGACCGACGGCGGGCGTGGTGGTGCGCACGCGGGTGCGCGGCTTGCGATGCGACGCCAAGGCCGGCATCTCCTTCCGTGGACCGCCTACCGGGTTTGCGGTGGGGGCACCCCCAGGCCGTTCAGGCACTGGGGGAGGGTTCGGGCGGAACGGAAGGCTGCCCTACGGTCCGGTGGAGACGGACCGATTCACCCCGGTGCTGCGTGTGGGTCCCCGGTTCCGCGTCCCCTTCGGGGGAGTACGGATTCGGCGGGGGTGCCCGTGGGGCGTGGTTCGCCTCAGGGGATACGGGACACCCGTCGGAGCACGCTAGCCAACCCGTGGTGTCCCTGTGAAGGTTGATGTTCGATATGCCCGATACATTTTCGTGACCTTTTCCGGACGGCGGTCCACGACGGCGGATTCGGCACCGGAATCTCACGGAACGTGGGCGAACCGTCCCGCAGCGCACATAGTGTCGGGACCGTCTCATCAATGCCGCCCCGGGTTGTCGGTGCGGACGCCTAGACTCGTGAGGCGATGAGCAGCCTCTTTGACGACAGTTTCCTGACCGGCCTCCAGCAAGCGCAGGACGGCCCCCCGCCGCCCCCTGAGGAGCACGCGCCCGAGGCGGTGCCGGAGGGCCTCTTCGAGGACGTCTTCGACGCGCCTCCGCCCCCGCGCGACACCCACTACCGCGACGGTGCCCCGCGCCCCGTCATCGACTCCGCCGCGCTGCTCGACGGGCTGAACACCGAGCAGCGCGCCGCCGTCGTGCACGCCGGATCGCCGCTGCTCATCGTCGCCGGGGCCGGCTCGGGCAAGACCAGGGTGCTCACGCACCGGATCGCCCATCTCCTGGCCGAGCGCGGGGTGCACCCGGGGCAGATCCTCGCGATCACCTTCACCAACAAGGCCGCCGGCGAGATGAAGGAGCGCGTCGAGGACCTCGTCGGGCCCCGCGCCAACGCCATGTGGGTCATGACGTTCCACAGCGCCTGCGTGCGGATCCTGCGCCGCGAGTCCAAGCGCCTCGGCTTCACCTCGTCGTTCTCGATCTACGACGCCGCCGACTCCAAGCGACTGATGGCGCTGGTCTGCCGCGATCTGGACCTCGACCCGAAGCGCTTCCCGCCGAAGTCGTTCACGGCGAAGGTCTCGAACCTGAAGAACGAGCTGATCGACGAGGAGACCTTCGCAGGTCAGGCGGCTGACGGTTTCGAGAAGACGCTGGCCCAGGCGTACGCGCTCTACCAGGCGCGGCTGCGCGAGGCGAACGCCCTGGACTTCGACGACATCATCATGACGGCGGTGCACCTGCTCCAGGCCTTCCCGGACGTCGCCGAGCACTACCGCCGCCGCTTCCGGCACGTCCTCGTCGACGAGTACCAGGACACCAACCACGCCCAGTACACCCTGGTGCGTGAGCTGGTGGGTCCGGCCGGCGAGGGCGACGCCCCGGGCGAGCTGTGCGTCGTCGGTGACGCGGACCAGTCGATCTACGCCTTCCGTGGTGCGACCATCCGCAACATCCTCCAGTTCGAGGAGGACTATCCGGACGCGACCACGATCATGCTGGAGCAGAACTACCGCTCCACCCAGACGATCCTCTCCGCGGCCAACGCCGTCATCGAGCGCAACGAGAGCCGTCGCCCCAAGAACCTCTGGACGAACGCGGGCACCGGCACCCGGATCACGGGCTACGTCGCGGACACCGAGCACGACGAGGCGCAGTTCGTCGCCGACGAGATCGACCGGCTGACGGACGCGGGGGACGCGAAGGCGGGCGATGTGGCCGTCTTCTACCGGACCAACGCCCAGTCCCGTGTCTTCGAAGAGATCTTCATCCGCGTCGGACTGCCCTACAAGGTCGTCGGCGGGGTGCGCTTCTACGAGCGCAAGGAGGTCAGGGACGTCCTGGCCTACCTCAGGGTCCTCTCCAACCCCGAGGACACCGTCCCGCTGCGCCGCGTCCTCAATGTCCCCAAGCGCGGTATCGGCGACCGGGCCGAGGCGATGATCGACGCCCTGTCGATGCGCGAGAAGATCTCCTTCCCGCAGGCGCTGCGCCGTGTCGACGAGGCGTACGGGATGGCGGCCCGCTCGGCCAACGCGGTGAAGCGCTTCAACACGCTCATGGAGGAGCTCCGCACGATCGTGGAGTCCGGTGCGGGACCGGCCGTCGTGCTGGAGGCGGTGATGGAGCGTACGGGCTACCTCGCCGAGCTCCAGGCCTCCACCGACCCGCAGGACGAGACCCGTATCGAGAACCTCCAGGAACTCGCCGCCGTCGCCCTTGAGTTCGAGCAGGAGCGTGCGGAGGAGGAAGGCACCGGGACGCTCGCCGAGTTCCTGGAGAAGGTCGCGCTCGTCGCCGACGCCGACCAGATCCCCGACGAGGACGAGGACGGCTCAGGTGTCGTCACGCTGATGACGCTGCACACGGCCAAGGGCCTCGAATTCCCGGTGGTGTTCCTGACCGGCATGGAGGACGGCGTCTTCCCGCACATGAGGGCGCTGGGCCAGGTGAAGGAGCTCGAGGAGGAGCGCAGGCTCGCCTACGTGGGCATCACGCGTGCCCGTGAGCGCCTGTATCTGACCCGGGCGTCGATGCGGAGTGCGTGGGGACAGCCCTCGTACAACCCGCCGTCGCGGTTCCTGGAGGAGATCCCGGACCAGCACCTGGAGTGGAAGCGCAAGGGGCCGATGGCCGCTTCGGCGGGACCGACGTCCGGCATCACGTCGTCGTTGTCCTCGTCGCGCTCGAAGTCCGGGCCGTCGGGATTCGCGACCCGGCGCACCTCCGACAAGCCGGTGGTCACGCTGGTGGCAGGGGACCGGGTCACGCACGACCAGTTCGGTCTGGGCACGGTGACGGCGGTCGAGGGGTTCGGCGACCAGGCGAAGGCCACGGTCGATTTCGGCGACGAGCGGCCCAAGAAGCTGCTCCTGCGTTACGCGCCGGTCGAGAAGCTCTGACCGAAGCCCCGCTCTGACCGAAGCCCCAGCTCCGGCCGAAGCCCCAGCTCCGGCCGGCGGGTTCCGGTCTGGCCTGGCCTGGCCTGAGCTGGGGCGACCGGCCGCGTCAGTTCGGGTTGATCCCGTGGCTGCTGAGCCAGGGCATCGGGTCGATCGCCGAGCCGCCGCCGGGCCGTACCTCGAAGTGCAGGTGCGGGCCGGTGGAGTTGCCGGAGCTGCCCGAGTAGGCGATGACATCGCCGGCCTTGACCGGGCCGGAGCGGATCTTGGTGCTGCTGAGGTGGCAGTACCAGGTCTCGGTGCCGTCGGCCGCGGTGACGATGGCCATGTTCCCGTAGGCGCTGTTCCACTGGGTGCGGACGGTGCCGTCGGTCGCCGCCATGACGGAGGTGCCGTAGGTGACGGGGAAGTCGATGCCCGTGTGCACGGACATCCAGTTCACGCCGGCCTGGCCGTAGGTGGCGCTGAGGCCGTGCTGCTTCACGGGCAGCATGAACTTGGGGCGCGCTGCTTCTTTGCGCGCCGCCTCCTCCTCGCGCTTCTTCTTGTCGGCGGCCTGACGCTCCTTCAGGTCGATGCGCTCCTGGGTGCGGCTGGCGCGGTCGGCGAAGTTCTCGGCGTCGGCGTTGAGGTTGGCGAGCTGGGCGTCCAGCTTGTTGTTGGCCGCGACCGGCTTGACCGTGTCGGCGGCCGCCATGGACGTCGTGTCGTCCTTGGTCTCCTCGCCTCCGCCGACTCCACTCACCGAAGCGGCGGCGATGCCCGCGACGCTCATGACGCAGGCGGAGGGGACGGCGACGGTGAGGAGCGCGGAGCGCTTCGCGGGGGTGCGGCGCCGGCCACGGCCGCCGCTACGCGGGGCGGTGGAGCGGCCGACGGGGCGGGCGGATGCCGCGACGGAGGCGGATTCGGCGCTCATGTCGTCGGCGAGATCCTGCACCGGCCCGGCTTCGCCGGGGGCGCCGTCGTGAAGGTCCGGCGCCTCATCGAGGCCCGGGCCCGGGTCCGGGTGGCCGTGGAGGTCGTGGAACCCGTCCTGGGTACTGTCATGGGCGCCGTCGTGGGCGGCGAACTCGGCGGTCTCGTACGGCTCGTAGGGCACCGACTGGTGTTCGTACGAGGGATACGAAGTCTGTTCGGGGGCGTACGCGGCGTTCTCGGGCGTGGCGCCGGTGTTCCAGGCGGTGGCGTCGTAGGTGCCGGTGTCGGGGGACGTATAGCTCTCGTACCCCGCGGTCTCGAAGGTGGGGGCGGTGTACGTGCCCGTCCCGTAGACCGTGGTGTCGAACGTGGTGGTGGGGAAGGCGCCCGTGTCGCCCGCCGCCCACTGGTCCGCCTGGCCGGTGTGGTCCCAGCCGGCGGTGTTCCACTGGCCCGTCGCGTCGGGGGCCTGGGGGGCGGCCTGGGCGGGGATTCCGCCCTCGGGCATCCAGGTGGCGCCGGTGTCGTAACCCTGGGCGCCTGTGTCGTACCCCTGGGGTGCCTGCGGGTGGACCTGGGCGTCATAGGCGGCGTACGAGGCCTGCTGATGCGCGCCGGTGTCCCAGGAGTCGTTGGCGTAACCGCTGCCGTAGCCGCCGTCGTACGCCGGGGCGTAGCCGCCGCCGTACGTCGTCTCGTGGCTGCTGTCGTGCTGACCCGGCAGGGTGCCGAAGAGCGGGTCACTGTCGAAGCTGCCGGTGGAATGGCTGTCGTATCCGGCAGGCCCGGCGTGGGGGTGCTGGTCGTTCACCAACTTCTCTCTCGCCTCGGCAGCAGGACCTGTTCCGGGGTCCGGTGGGGGGATCCCAGGGTGACAGTGGCCGCGACTGTACCCGGCGGTAGGTGAGGACGACAATCTTCGGCGGCTTTCTGCCCCTCAGGAAACGGGCAATCGGCCGCCTTTCGGTGGACCGTGGAGACAGGCTTGGCACTATGTTCGAAGTCAGTTCTATTCCGCTGGGGTGTGTGGTGGTCCTGGGGTGGGAGATTCAGGCGACGGAGGCGGCTCCCGGAGCGCCGATCGCCGTGCCGTCGGACTCGAGTGCCTGACGGATCGCGGAAGCGACCGCGGGGTGGACCGGCAGGGCGAGATGACCGATACCCGTGACGCGGACGTTCACCGCGTCGAGGTCGGGGTGATCGACGCAGGCCGTCTCGACAGGGAGCATCACCCTGTCCAGCTCACTCCAGAAGCTGACGAACCGGGTGCGGCACCCGGGGGCGGGCCGACGCAGCTCCGCGATCAGATCCGAGCCGCCGCGCATCTGGCGGACGATGGGGTGTGCGCCCGCCAGAGGGGCCGCGGCGGTGCCGCCGTGCGGTGTGCCGAGGGTGACGAGCGTGCGCACCCGGCGGTCACCGCCGAGCCGCTGCACGTAGTACCGCGCGATCAGGCCGCCGAGGCTGTGGCCGACGATGTCGATCTCCCGGTGGCCTGTACGGGCGCAGATCTCCTCCACATGGCGGCCGAGCAGTTCGGCCGCTGTGCGGATGTCGCAGGTCAGGGGGGAGTAGTTGAGTGACTCCAGGTGGTGCCAGCCGTGCCGGCTCAGGGAGCGGCGGAGCAGGACGAACACGGAGCGGTTGTCGATGAAGCCGTGCAGCAGCACGACGGGCGGGTGGTCGTCGCTCGGGGCCGGCAGGGCGGTCGCCGCCGTATCCGCCGTATCCGCCGTGTCTGGTGCGTCCGCCGTATCCGGTGCGTCCGGTGCGTCCGGTGCGTTCAGTGCATCCGGTGTGTCCGCCGAACGGGTGAACCGTCCGGGTGTCGGTGTCGGTGTCGGTGTCGGCGTGGGCACGGGCTGTCGGCGCTCCGGGGTGAGGCCGGACGGATAGATGAGCACGTGCCCTGCGAGGATCACCAGCTCCAGTGCGGTGGCCCTGACCAGCGTGGACGACAGCCAGGCGGGGCGTAGAGACGGCTTGCGCAGCAGTAGGGGAAGGAAAGGCAGGACCTTCATGGCCGACCTCCTGCACTGGCGTGCGGGGGAGGCGGCTCCCTGCCCCGTACGCCCTCACGGGGATTGCCGCGGAGAGGTGGCCGGCGGCCCTGACGCTGCCGGGGGGTCGTACCACCGTGCCGTGCGGCTGACGGCGCGGTGGTACGACGACCTCGTTGCGGCTCCCCTGGCGGCGCTCCCCGCGCGGCCCACTGGGCCGCCCGGTGCTGGGAACGCTGCCGGCGAACATGTCCCATGTGTGATTTCCCCCTCCCGGTCCACCGCGAAACGACGCCGTGCGGGATGCTGTGGATAACGTTCGTTCACATCACCGGCCCCTCTGGGTCCGGGAGACGCATGTGGAGGCATTGATGGGTGTGACCGGTCCGATCCGTGTGGTGGTCGCCAAGCCTGGCCTCGACGGCCATGACCGCGGGGCCAAGGTGATCGCGCGGGCGCTGCGGGACGCGGGCATGGAGGTCATCTACACAGGGCTCCACCAGACCCCCGAGCAGATCGTGGACACGGCGATCCAGGAGGACGCCGACGCCATCGGTCTCTCGATCCTCTCGGGTGCGCACAACACGCTCTTCGCCAAGGTCATCGAGCTGTTGAAGGAGCGCGACGCCGAGGACATCAAGGTGTTCGGCGGCGGCATCATCCCCGAGGGGGACATCGGCCCGCTGAAGGAGCAGGGCGTCGCGGAGATCTTCACCCCGGGTGCGACGACGGCTTCGATCGTGGACTGGGTGAACGCTCATGTCCGCCAGCCCGCGGGGGCCTGAGCCCCCCGGTCAGCCTGTGCGGGGGGCCTGAGCCGCCCCCGGTCAGCCTGTGCCGTCCTGGGCCAGCTCCGCGTCCATGGCGGCGCGCAGGCGCAGGGTGGAGACCAGGCGCTGGAACGCCTCCGACCAGTAGTCACCCGCACCCGGTGACGCGTCTGCCGGTTCGTCGGGCGTGGTGGTGAGCACCGCGAGCCTGTCCCCCTCGGCGGGATTCAGGCAGCGCTCCGCGAGGCCCATCACCCCGCTGAAGCTCCAGGGGTAGCTCCCCGCGTCCCGGGCGATGTCCAGTGCGTCGACGACCGACCGGCCGAGCGGCACATCCCAGGGCACGGAGCAGACGCCGAGCAGTTGGAAGGCCTCGGACAGGCCGTGCGCGGCTATGAAACCGGCGACCCAGAGTGCCCGCTCGGCGGCAGGCAGGATGGCGAGGAGCTGCGACCGCTCCGCCAGCGACGCCGTCCCGGGGCCGTTCGCCAAGGGGGCCGAGGGGACGCCGAGCAGTGCCCGCGCCCAGTCGGGGTCCCGCTGCCGCACGGCGGCCCGGCACCAGGCGGCGTGCAGCTCACCGGCCCAGCCGTCGGCGACCGGCAGGATCACCAGCTCATCGGCGGTCCGGCCGCCGAACCTCTCCCGCCACACCCCGAGCGGGGTCGCCTCCACCAACTGGCCGAGCCACCAGGACCGTTCACCGCGCCCCGAGGGCGGTACCGGCACCACGCCGTCGCGCTGCATCGCGGCGTCGCACTCGTGCGGCGCCTCCACCGCGACGGATACGGCACCACCCGAGCGGTCGGGGTTCACACAGGACGTGGCACGGGCCGCCATCCGCCGGGCGAGCGCCGAGTCGGGCAGGGCGGACAGCAGCTCGGCGGCTGTGGAGCGCACGTTACGGCTGCGGTCCGTCAGGGCTTCCTCCAGGAACGCCTCGTCGGCCGCCGTAAGGCCCGACCGCAGAGAATCCAGGAACATCAGCCGGTCCTCGGCCCGCTCCGTGGACCACGTGGTGGCGAGCAGGGCCCTGGCCGCACCCGGGTCCTGGTCCCGCACGGCCCCGAGCAGCGCGACCCGCTCGGCGAAGAGGCCCTCATCCCAGAGCAGGCGCACCGCCTCCGGATCCGCTGTGCCCGGTCGCTGCGCGCCGCGTGACGCGGCACGCAGCGCGAATCTCCACTCCGGATTCAGCGCGGCCAGCCAGAGCCCGCGCGGCCCGGCGAAGGCCAGTACGTGCGGACGCAGATCCGTGCGCGCTCTCGCCGCGTCCAGCAGTGCGGGCAGCAGCTCCGCGGGCGCCCGGTAACCGTGCGCACCGGCCGAGGCCAGCCACTGGGGGATGAGCTCGGTCAGATCGGGAGCCGCTCCCCGCCGCCCGCCGTCCGGGGGCGCCGAGCGGTCCGCCAGCAGCTGGGCGAGCCTGCGGCGGGCGGCGGCGGGCAGCGGCGGCCGGGGATCGGCGGGTGCCGGCACGGGCAGGGCGGCGCCGGAGGCCGGCCGCAGAGCAGCCCTGCGCCGCACGGTGTGGACCGCCGCCGCGCCCAGCAGCGCCGCCGGTCCGACCACGGCACCGTCCTCCGCCCGCAGAGGGCGCCGGCCGGTGCCGAGCAGCGCCGAGGTGAGGAGCTCTTCCCACGGGGCGCTCACGGGCACGCCGGCCGTCGTGACTGTGGTGGGCATCGGGCGGTCCTTTCCGGTACTCAGGGAGAACTGGTGATCGGAGACGCGGTGCTCGGAGGAAGCGGTGCTGGGGGAATCGGCGCTGAGGTAGTCGGTGCTCGGAGCGCCGGGGCCCGGAGGACCGGGGCTGGGCGAACCGGGGTTGAGGAATCGGGAGCCAGGAAGTCGGCGGTGCGGGAGGGCGCGGCGCCTCACGCGAGCGCCACGGCTGCCGCGCTCGGTTCGTCGTCGTCGGAGGTCTCGGTGCACCAGGCCGCGAGCGGGTCGAAACCCCGGTGTCCGCACTCGCCGAACACCGTCAGGGGGCCGCCGCCGGACAGCGCCACGAGCTTCCACAGACCCGGCCGGGACAGCGCCGATGGTGCGACCGGCAGGGCGGAACCGTCCGCCGCGCCGACCAACTGCCAGCCGTCCCCGGACGGCGCGGGTATGACATCGCGCAGTGTGACCGGACAGGCGTCGAGCCACGGGTCGTCCCGCAGCGCGTGCCCGTACGCGGCGACGGCGTCGGCCGTGGTGCCGCCGGGCGGCGCCGCTGTCGTGACGACGGACTCGCCGAACTCCGGTCCCAGCTCGACCCGCAGCCTGCCGCCGCCCGGATACGGTGTCACCTCGGCGTCCAGCACCGTGCCCACCGGCAGCGACCTCGCGGGGGAACGCCCCGGTGCTCCGTAGGACAGGAACAGGGCGGTGCGGCCCGAATCCCTGCCGTACAGCCAGGTGCGCCGGGTGACGATCCTGCCGTCCGGTGTGTCGTACTGGGCGAGGACCAGCCAGTGGTCCCGGACAGCCGGTCCTTCGGCCGAAGCCGTCAGCCCCACTCTCGTCCGGACGGTCGCCGCCAGCGGTCCTGGCAGCCGGTCGATCCCGAGCCAGGCGGAGTCCAGCAGATGCAGGAGTGCGCACTCCTCCAGCAGTCGAGCGGGCCGGCCGGGGCCGGAAGCGGGGAGTGACCCCAACCCCCGCACACGTCTTGCGAGTCCTGGGGCCTGGGCGTCGACCATGCGGGCCGCGGTCTCCTCCCACAGCGCGTATTCGGGGTGGTCCGCAGCCGCCAGTCCACCGCGCACCAGATCGCCGAGCCGCTCCTCCAACTCCTGGGCACCGCCCGTGATGCGCTCGGCCCTGCGGGCGGCGCGACGCTCCGCAGCCCGGCTCGCCGGACCCCCGGGTGCCGCCCGCGGACGCCGGTCCGTCAGCCACTGTGCGACCCAGTCGGGCGGTTCCTCCACCCGCTCCTTCACCCGCTCCGGCGTCCGGTCGCCGGAGGCGTCGAGCAGCAGCAGCCCCAGGGCATGCCCGCACGGGGACGCCTCTTCGCCGCAACCGCAGGTGTACGCCGGCTCACGCGTGTCCACCGCCGTGCGGTACGGCGGGCCGTCGCCGCCCGCGCGGACGCCCCAGACCACGCCCGGACCGCCGAACCCCGTTTCGGACCAGGCGTGCTCCGAGGCGAACGCGCGACCCGTCTCGCTCGACGCCTCGTCAGGAGCCAGGCTCTGCGCCCCCTCCAGCGTCTGCCGAGCCGCCGGTCCGGCGGCTCGGCAGGATTCTCCCCCGTGAGTTAGCACCATGGATCCGACGGTAGGGCGCACCACTGACAATCGGTCCCGGCCGGACGGACCGGCCGGTCGGGCAGGGCGTCCGGGCCGGGGGCCGGGGGCCGATTGTCAGTGGCGTGGTGCACCGTGGAAACCGCATCGGATCGACCGATCCGGAGGGGGATCCATGACCGTGTCCGTACTGACCGACGCAGCAGGCGGCGAGGCCCTGAGGCCGCACGCCGAGCATGCCTTCGCCGACGAGCTCAAGGCTCTGGCCGCCGCCGACGACCGCCCGAGACCTGCCCGTTGGAAGCTCTCGCCGTGGGCCGTCTCCACCTATCTGCTCGGCGGGACGCTCGCGGACGGCACGCTGATCACACCGAAGTACGTGGGCCCACGCCGTCTCGTCGAAGTCGCCGTCACCACGCTCGCCACCGACCGGGCGCTGCTGCTTCTCGGCGTCCCGGGGACCGCCAAGACATGGGTGTCCGAGCACCTCGCCGCGGCCGTCAGCGGAGACTCGACCCTGCTCGTGCAGGGCACCGCGGGCACCCCCGAGGAAGCCGTCCGCTACGGATGGGACTACGCACGGCTGTTGGCCCACGGCCCCAGCCGCGAGGCACTGGTGCCGAGCCCCGTCATGCGGGCCATGGCCGAGGGCATGACCGCGCGCGTCGAGGAGCTCACGCGCATCCCCGCCGATGTGCAGGACGCGCTCATCACGATCCTGTCGGAGAAGACCCTGCCCGTCCCCGAGCTGGGGCAGGAGGTCCAGGCGGTGCGGGGGTTCAACCTCGTCGCCACGGCGAACGACCGCGACCGCGGGGTCAACGAGCTCTCCGGCGCCCTGCGCCGCCGGTTCAACACCGTCGTGCTGCCGCTGCCCGCGACGCCCGAGGAGGAGGTGGACATCGTGTCCCGGCGTGTGGCCCGGATCGGGCGCTCGCTCGACCTGCCTCCGGCTCCTGACGGCATGGCCGAGATCCGGCGGGTCGTCACGGTCTTCCGTGAACTGCGCGACGGCGTCACCACCGACGGCCGCACCAGACTCAAGTCGCCCTCGGGGACGCTGTCCACGGCCGAGGCCATCTCCGTCGTCACGGGAGGCCTCGCGCTCGCCGCCCACTTCGGCGACGGCGTCCTGCGGCCCGGGGACGTGGCGGCCGGCATCGTCGGGGCCGTCGTCCGTGACCCCACGGCCGACCAGGTGGTCTGGAAGGAGTACCTGGAGACGGTCGTCCGGGAGCGCGACGGCTGGAAGGACTTCTACCGTGCCTGCCGTGAGGCCGCCGAATGACACCCCGCGCCGGTGGGGCCGCCGTTCCCGGGGGGCCGCTGCTGCTGGGAGTGCGCCACCACGGCCCCGGCTCGGCCCGCGCGGTCCTGGCCGCCCTGGACTCCGTGCGGCCCGCGGCCGTGCTCGTCGAAGGACCGCCCGAGGGCGACGCGTTGCTGCCTCTGGCGGCGCACAGCGGCATGCGTCCGCCGGTCGCGCTCCTCGCCCATGCCGTGGACGATCCGGGGCGTGCCGCGTTCTGGCCGCTGGCCGAGTTCTCGCCCGAGTGGGTGGCGATCCGCTGGGCGTCGGCGCACGGGATTCCGGTGCGCTTCGTGGACCTGCCGGCCGCGCACTCCCTGGCGTTGGCGGAACAGCGGGATGACGCCCGGGAGGATGCCCCGGGGCAGGTCGCGGAGGATGGCGCGCCGGGCATCGACCCCATCGGGATCCTCGCCGGAGCCGCGGGCCACGACGACTCCGAGCACTGGTGGGAGGACGTCGTCGAGCACCGCGCGGCCGACGGACGGCCGGCCGATCCGTGTGCCCCGTTCACCGCGCTCGCCGAGGCGATGACCGCACTGCGTGAGGCGTACGGGGACGGGGGACATCCGCAGGACGCGGTCCGGGAGGCCGCGATGCGTCTGAAACTGCGCGCCGCCCGCAAGGAGTTCGGCGACGGCATCGCCGTGGTCTGCGGCGCCTGGCATGTCCCGGCGCTCGGCGCGCGGACGACCGTCGCCGCCGACCGGGCGCTCCTCAAGGGGATGCCCAAGGTCAAGGCGGAGCTGACCTGGGTGCCCTGGACGCACCGCAGGCTCGCACGGCACAGCGGATACGGCGCCGGGATCGAATCCCCCGGCTGGTACGGGCATCTGTTCGGCGCCCCGGACCGGCCCGTCGAGCGCTGGATGACGAAGGTGGCCGGACTGCTGCGCGACACGGACCGGGCAGTGTCCTCCGCGGACGTCATCGAGGCCGTCCGGCTCGCCGGGACACTGGCGGCCCTGCGCGACCGTCCGGCCGTCGGACTGGCCGAGGCCACCGACGCGGTCAGAGCGGTCATGTGCGGGGGATCCGATGTGCCGCTCGCTCTCGTGCGGGACCGGCTCGTCGTCGGGGAGATCCTCGGCGAGGTCCCCGACACCGCCCCCGCCGTCCCCCTCCAGCGCGACCTGGACCGGCAGCAGCGCAGGCTGAGGATCGCACCCGAGGCGCGGAGACGTGAGCTGGAGCTCGATCTGCGCAAGGACACCGACGCGGCCCGCAGCAGGCTGCTGCACCGGCTGAGGCTCCTCGGCGTGCACTGGGGCGAACCCACCGCGGGCCGGGGCAGCACGGGGACGTTCCGGGAGAGCTGGCGGCTGCGCTGGGAGCCCGAGCTCCACGTCCGGGTCGCCGAGGCCGGTGTCTGGGGTACCACCGTGCTCGGAGCCGCGACGGCCAGGGCCGAGGCGGACGCCCTGTCCGCGTCCTCTCTCGCCGGGGTCACCGCGCTCGCCGAGCGGTGCCTCCTGGCAGGCCTGCCCGAGGCGCTGCCGGTCGTGATGAGGGCCCTCTCCGACCGGGCCGCCCTCGATGCGGACGTCGGCCACCTCGCCGACGCGCTGCCCGCCCTGGCCCGCGCCCTGCGTTACGGGGACGTGCGCTCCACCGGCACCTCGGCCCTGGGAGAGGTGGCGGTCGGTATCGCCGAGCGCGTCTGTGTGGGCCTGCCGCCCGCCTGCACCGGCCTCGACGCGGACGCGGCGGCGGAGGCCCACCGGCGGGTGGACGGCGTGCACACCGCGATAGGGCTGCTCGCCGGCGCCGTACGGGCGGACGGGCTGCCCGAGCGGTGGGCCGGCGTCCTGCACAAGCTGTCCACCAGGGACGCCGTCGTCGGTGCGGTCCGGGGCCGTGCCACACGACTGCTCCTGGACGACGGGCGGCTGGAGGGGAGCGAGGCCGCGCGACTGATGGGCCTTGCCCTCTCGGCCGGCACCGCGCCTCCCGATGCGGCGGCCTGGATCGAGGGGTTCGTCGGGGCAGCGGCGGGCGGCGGTCTGCTGCTCGTCCATGACGAGCGGCTCCTCGGGCTCGTGGACACCTGGCTGACGGGTATACCGGCCGACACGTTCACCGGCGTACTGCCCCTGCTGCGCCGCACGTTCGCCGCCTACGAGCCAGGCGCCCGGCGCGCACTCGGTGAGCTCGTGCGCCGCGGGCCGGGCTCCGGCAGGGCGCGCGACGAGGACGTACCCGCCGCGCCGGGCTTCGGTGAAGGGCTCGACGAGCAGCGGGCGGACGCGGTGGTCCCGGTGCTCCGGCTGCTCCTCGGTCAGGACGGATGAGAAGGAGGCGAGGGTGATGGACACGACCGACACCGCCGACGAGCGGCTGCGGCGCTGGCGCCTGGTGCTCGGCGCGGACAGTGCCGAAGGCACGGGCCGTGCGCTCACCGGAGGTGACGCGGCGATGGACGAGGCGCTGACCGCGCTCTACGAAGGGGGGAAGAAGCCCAGGGGCAGGGGGCGGGCCGAGCGTTCCGGGGGGCTCGGGGCGTCCGCGCCGTCGGTGGTCCGCTGGCTCGGCGACATCCGTACGTACTTCCCGGCCTCCGTCGTCCAGGTCATGCAGCGCGACGCGATCGACCGCCTCGGGCTCTCCGCCCTGCTGCTGGAGCCGGAGATGCTGGAGGCCGTGGAACCCGACGTCCATCTGGTCGGCACCCTGCTCTCGCTCGGCAGGGCCATGCCGGAGACGACGAAGGAGACGGCCAGGGCCGTCGTTCGCAAGGTCGTCGATGACCTGGAGCGCCGGCTGGCCACCCGCACCAGGGCGACGCTCACCGGCGCTCTGGACCGCTCGGCCAGGGTGGGCCGGCCGCGCCACCGGGACATCGACTGGGACCGCACGATCCGGGCCAACCTGAAGCACTACGTGCCGCTGCCCGGCCGGGAAGACGCGGGCACGGTGATACCCGAGCGCCTCATCGGGTACGGGCGCACGGACCGGTCCGTGAAGAAGGATGTCGTCCTCTGCGTCGACCAGTCGGGGTCCATGGCCCCCTCCGTCGTCCACGCCTCGGTCTTCGGCGCGGTGCTCGCCTCGACGCGGACCCTGTCGACCCGGTTCGTCGTGTTCGACACGGCCGTCGTCGATCTCACCGACCAGCTCGACGACCCGGTCGACGTCCTCTTCGGCACGCGGCTCGGCGGGGGGACGGACATCAACCGCGCGCTCGCCTACTGCCAGTCGAAGATCACCCGTCCGGCGGACACCGTCGTCGTCCTCATCAGCGATCTGCACGAGGGAGGGATCCGTGACGAGATGATCGGGCGGGTCAGGGCGATGAAGGCGTCCGGCGTGCAGTTCGTGACGCTGCTCGCGCTCTCCGACGAGGGCGAGCCGTCCTACGACCGTGAGCACGCCGCCGCGTTCGGGGCGCTCGGCGCCCCGGCCTTCGCATGCACACCTGACCTCTTCCCCGAGGTCATGGCGGCGGCGATCGAGAAGCGGCCCCTCCCGATACCGGGCATCGCCCGATGACCGGACGAGGGCCGCCCCGAGGGGGCCGGCGGAGACGTCGTTTTGTCCCTCGTAACCCGGCTACCAGCAGGGTCTGTGACCGGTATCACCGCTCAGGTGTGATCTGCAATTTAGGGTCCGGCGTGGCGTGGGGGATAACCTGCCGGATGGACATGCCGCGTACTCGGCCACCGTGTGCGCCTCCCTAGTGACTGCGCAGTCACGTTGCCCTCGCGGCACGCCCACGCAGAAAGACGAACCGCGAGACCACTAAATAGGGACGGACGCGCGTGGACCTGTTCGAGTACCAGGCGAGGGACCTCTTCGCCAAGCACGGTGTACCGGTGCTGGCCGGTGAAGTCATCGACACGCCTGAGGCAGCCCGCGAGGCGACCGAGCGGCTGGGTGGCAAGTCAGTCGTCAAGGCGCAGGTGAAGGTCGGCGGCCGCGGCAAGGCCGGCGGCGTGAAGCTGGCCGCCAATCCCGACGAGGCGGTCGCCCGGGCGACCGACATCCTCGGCATGGACATCAAGGGCCACACGGTCCACAACGTGATGATCGCCGAGCTGTCTCCGGAGATCGAGGCGGAGTACTACGTCTCGTACCTCCTCGACCGCACCAACCGCACTTTCCTGGCCATGGCCTCGGTGCAGGGCGGCATGGACATCGAGGAGGTCGCGGAGAAGACCCCCGAGGCCCTCGCGAAGGTCCCGGTCAACGCTGTCGACGGGGTCGACATCGTCAAGGCCCGCGAGATCGTGGCCCAGGCGAAGTTCCCGGCCGACGTGGCCGAGGGTGTCGCCGAGGCCCTGGTGACCCTGTGGGACACCTTCGTCGCGGAGGACGCCCTCCTCGTCGAGGTCAACCCGCTGGTGAAGACCAAGGACGGCCGCATCCTGGCCCTGGACGGAAAGGTGTCTCTCGACGAGAACGCCGACTTCCGCCAGCCCGGCCACGAGGCGCTCGAGGACAAGGCCGCGGCCAACCCGCTCGAGGCCGCCGCCAAGGCCAAGAACCTCAACTACGTCAAGCTCGAGGGCGAGGTCGGCATCATCGGTAACGGTGCCGGTCTGGTCATGTCGACCCTGGACGTCGTCGCGTACGCCGGTGAGCAGCACGGCAACGTGAAGCCCGCCAACTTCCTCGACATCGGTGGCGGCGCCTCCGCAGAGGTCATGGCGAACGGCCTGGAGATCATCCTCGGGGACGCCGACGTCAAGTCCGTCTTCGTCAACGTCTTCGGTGGCATCACCGCCTGCGACGAGGTCGCCAACGGCATCGTCCAGGCTCTGGAGCTCCTCAAGTCCAAGGGCGAGGACGTCACCAAGCCGCTGGTCGTGCGCCTCGACGGCAACAACGCGGAGCTGGGTCGCAAGATCCTCTCCGACGCCAACCACCCGCTCGTTCAGCGTGTGGACACCATGGACGGCGCGGCCGACAAGGCCGCCGAGCTCGCCGCGGCTGCGAAGTAAAGGACGAGGGACTCCAACACCATGGCTATCTTCCTCACCAAGGACAGCAAGGTCATCGTCCAGGGGATGACCGGCGCCACGGGCATGAAGCACACCAAGCTCATGCTGGCCGACGGCACCAACATCGTCGGTGGCGTGAACCCGCGTAAGGCGGGCACCTCCGTCGACTTCGACGGCACCGAGGTACCCGTATTCGGGTCCGTCGCCGAGGCGATCGAGAAGACGGGCGCCGATGTGTCCGTCCTCTTCGTGCCGCCGGCCTTCTCGAAGGCCGCCGTCGTCGAGGCGATCGACGCCGAGATCCCGCTGGCCGTCGTGATCACCGAGGGCATCGCCGTTCACGACTCGGCCGCCTTCTGGGCGTACGCCAACGCGAAGGGCAACAAGACCCGGATCATCGGCCCGAACTGCCCCGGTCTGATCACCCCCGGTCAGTCCAACGCCGGCATCATCCCGGGCGACATCACCAAGCCCGGCCGCATCGGTCTCGTGTCCAAGTCCGGCACGCTGACCTACCAGATGATGTACGAGCTCCGTGACATCGGCTTCTCGTCGGCCGTCGGCATCGGTGGCGACCCGGTCATCGGCACGACGCACATCGACGCGCTCGCCGCGTTCGAGGCCGACCCCGAGACGGACCTCATCGTGATGATCGGCGAGATCGGTGGCGACGCCGAGGAGCGTGCGGCCGACTACATCGCGAAGAACGTCACGAAGCCGGTCGTCGGCTACGTCGCGGGCTTCACCGCACCCGAGGGCAAGACCATGGGCCACGCCGGCGCCATCGTCTCCGGCTCCTCCGGTACGGCCGCAGGCAAGAAGGAGGCCCTCGAGGCCGCGGGCGTGAAGGTCGGCAAGACGCCGACCGAGACCGCCAAGCTGGCGCGCGAGATCCTCGGCGGCTGACCGCCACCGCGTGAACGGCGCGGGCCCGCACCCCTCGGAGAAGGGGTGCGGGCCCGCGCCGTTTCCGTTCAGGGAATGTGTGGAACCAGTCGCTCCGGGCCGTGCGTGAACTGGCCCTTCAGCGCCTTCTCCAGCTTCAGGTCCTGCGGGGTCAGCTTCTCGGGCCCGCCCCGTGGCGGGACGCCGCCGACGGGCTCGGCGGGATACAGCGGCTGCTCGTACTGCGTGGGTGCCGTGTGCAGGGTGAAGGCGGTCGTGCTGATGAGCAGTACGCCGAAGCAGAGCGCCGCCCGGGTCCAGAGCCGGGCGATGCGCTGGCTGCCCGCGCGGACGGCGGTGGCCGGTGGCGGCTCGGGCACCTCTTCCGCGAGGGCGAGTGCGCCCAGTCGCTCCCGGAGCACCGGGGACCTGCCGCCGGACTCCGTGGGCGCAGCGGGTTCCGCCAGCTCGGGGAGCCGCTCGGCGACCGCGGCCCGTGCGTTAAGCAGCCTGCTCGCCGTGGCCGGAGTGCTCGCCTCCGTCTCCGCGGCCGTCTCCGGCAGTCCCAGGCCCACGCCGTCGTGGAGCAGCAGGGTGCGCCGGTAGGAGGCCGGCAGGCCCAGCAGCGCGTCGAGCAGCGCACGCCGCGCCGGGTCGTCGGGCGCCGCGTCGACCCGACGGTGGGTGCGGCGCAGCTGATGCCAGGGCGACATCGCGTACTCGTACGAGGCCGCCCGCACCCAGCCCGCCGGATCACGGTCCCTGGCCACCTCGGGCCAGCGCTGCCAGGCGATCCGGAAGGCGTGTTCCACGGCTTCCCGGGCGAGCTTCCGGCGACCGGTCAGCAGATACATCTGACGGGTGAGGCCAGGGGCGGTACGGCCGTACAGCGTGTCGTACGCCTCCTCGGGAGTGAGGCCGTCCCGGGGCGACGGGACGGGCCCAGCCCCGTCCGGCGCCGCGGGGACGGGGGCGGGTGCTACGGGGGGCTCGGGTGCCGCGGGTTCCGGCACCGCCACCTCCGGCGCGGGGTCTTCGGATGTGGGGGCCTCCGGCGCTGTGGTCTCCGGCGCTGTGGTCCACGTCGCGGAGGCTTCCGGCACCGTTGCCTCCGGCACTGCGGCTTCCGGGGCCGGGTCTTCGGATGTGGGGGCCTCCGAAGTTGCTGTTTGCGGCGCCGTCGAGACCGGCGCTGCGGCATCCAGCGCGTCCGTTTCCGGCGCCGTCGAATCCGGCGCCGTCGAATCCGGCGTCACCGAGTCCGGTGCGTCCGAGTCCGGGGCAGCCTCGTCCGGGGCGGGCCTTTTCGGTTCGGGGGTGCTTCGGGTGTCCGCAGGGGCGGTGCCGGGCTCGGCCGGGGGTGTCGTGCTGCTCCCGGTGGTCCCGCTGCTCCCGGTGGTCCCGATGGTCTCAGTGCTCCCGGTGGTCGGCGGTGGCGTGGGGCGGTCATCGGCGCAGCCGAGCAGCCGTGCGTACGCCGCGCGCCGACGGCCCCGGGGGTTCGTGCGCCCCGTTTCCCAGGCGCGGACGGTCGCGGGCGTGACCCCCACGGCCGCCGCGACCTGTTCCTCACTCAGTGCCTTCGCCTCGCGCAGTCTGCGGCGCTCCTTGGGGGAGGGCAGCGGGGCTCCGGGTGCCGGTCCTGTGCTGCTCCGCGTCATGCCAGGCCTCCGTCCGCGAGGGCACTGCACTGGGTGAAAAAGTACATAAACGTATATTGGGCGACACAGCGGCCATTGGCCCGTTACACGAAATAAGCGCGTGTCGTTGGCAGCATGGCCGCGTGACCCAAGTGACCGAACGCAGCCCGATGTTGTCGGCCGAGCGCACCAGGTCCGTCGCCTTGGCCTACGCTTTCGTGCGCGGAGTGCTGGCGGCGGGGCTCGGGCTCGGCTCGCTCGCCGTCCTGGTCATGGTGCTGTGGATCAGCTCTCCGTACCCCGACAGCGGGCCCGGCGGGGCCTTCCAGGTGGCGACCGGGATCTGGCTGCTGGCCCACGGCGCCGATCTCGTCAGAGCCGACACACTGAGCGGCCACCCCGCACCGGTGGCGACGGTCCCGCTGCTGCTCGTGGTGCTGCCCGTGTGGCTGGTGCACCGCGCCGCCCGGGACTCGGCGGAGACCGAGGGGGAGGCTTCGGGCGAGCACTCGGCGCTGGGGGCGTTCTGCGCGGTGACCGCCGGATATCTGCTGGTGATGCTCGGGGCGGCGGCCTACGCGGGTGACGGGGCACTCCCCGCCGACCGGACCTCGCTCGCCTTCCCCGTCACCTTCGTGGTGGCCGGCGCGGCGGCAGCGGGGGCGTGGGCGGCGCGTGGGCGGCCCCTGACGCCGCTACTGGTCTGGGCGCCGCTGAGACTGCAGGAGGCTGCCGCCCGCTCCCGTTTCCGGTCCGGCGCCGGAGTTGCCCTGCGGTCGGCGGCCGCGGGGGTGCTCATGCTGCTCGGCGGCGGGGCGCTGCTGGTCGCGGTGGCGCTGGTGTGGCACACGGGGGCGGCGAGGGACTCGTTCCTGGGCCTGTCGGGTGACTGGGCGGGCCGGGTCTCCGTCCTCCTGCTGGCCATGGCGCTCGTGCCGAACGCGGCGATGTGGGGTGCCGCGTACGGTCTCGGGCCTGGATTCGCCCTCGGTACGGCGTCGATGGCCACCCCGCTCGCGTTCACCGGGCCTCCTGCGCTGCCGGACTTCCCCCTGCTCGCCGCGGTGCCGGCCCACGGCCCGGGAACGGCCGCGAACTGGGCGGCGGTCGCGGTGCCGGTCCTGGCGGCCCTGACCCTCGCCCGGTTCGTCGCACGGGCAGCGGCCCCGGTGTGCGGGGCGCGCGAGGAGGCGTGGGGGCAGGCCCGTACCGCGCTGGTGGCAGGACTCGCCGCGGTGGGCTGCGCGGCGGGCGCGGCGGTGCTGGCGGCGTCGTCCGGCGGCCCGCTGGGCACCGGGGCTCTGGCGGAGTTCGGCCCCGTGTGGTGGCTGGTGGGTCCGGCCACGCTCGCCTGGACGGCCGTGATCGGCGTACCGGCGGCGTTGCTGCTCAGGGCATGGCGGTTGCGGGAACACCGGTGGGGATGGCGGTGGGAAGCGGCGAAGGGGGAGCAGGCGAAGACGGGAGCCGGGCAGGAGCCGGAACCGGGGCAGGATCCGGAGCCGGGGCGGAAGCCTGGGCAGAGGACGGAGAAGGAGCCCGGGGGAGCGGGCGGGGCCGGGGGCGGGGACGTCGACGCGGAGCCGTACGACTTCCTGTGGGCAGGCCCCTGGCACGAGGACGGGAAGCGCGCGGCGCGATGGGCTGCGCTCAAGAGGAACTCGGGCGGACTGATGGCGGACTTCCCGGCCGTCACGGACAAGGACCCGAGCCCGAAGTCCGAACCTGAACCCGCGCCCGAGCCCGAACCCAACCCCGAGCCCGAGCCCGAACCCGAGCCCGATACGCCGACCGGTCGGGTTCCGGATGCCCAGAGGCAACCGGAACCCGACCGGGACACCGCTCCGTAGCCAGCCAGCCAGCCGGCCGGCCCGCTACTTCTTCACGCCGAAGAAGGGCTCCAGCGGGTCGGGCAGCTTGTCGTTGCAGGCGATCGCGCCGGACTTGGTGAGCGCGTCGTTCACGCACGTGTAGTAGTCGCGGTAGACCAACTGGACCGTGTAGCCGGTGGCCACGATCGCCAGAGCGAGCAGCGCCGTCACCAGACCGCTGACGGCCGCCGTCGTCTGCTGCCGGCTGCTGCCCTGCGCGACCCCGCGGGTGCGAGCGGTGGGAGCGACCCCCGTCGCCGGGGGCGTGGTGGTGCGGTCCTGACCGCTCGTGCCGGACACCGCGGCCTGTCCCGCGCCCGTCGGCTCGGTCTTCCGGGGCCCACCGCGAAGGGCGCTGATCGCCCAGTACACGGCGAGGGCGCCGAGGAGCATCGCGATCTCGGGGAGGTCGAAGAGGGCGAAGAAGAACGCCCACATGCCGCCCAGCACCGCATAGCGAGCACGTCGCTGAGCGGGGTCGGTCGGGTCCCAGCGCAGCCCGGGGGGACTGCCCTCGGGTCCACCGCCCTGGCCGCCCGGCCCTGTGCCGCCCGCGCCGCCCGGACGGCCGCCGAAACCGCCGCTCTGGCGGCCTGGCTGCTGGTCGCTCCACTGGCTGCCCCAGACGGGGCGGTCGTCGGACTGACCTCCGGAGCCGTCACCGCCTCCCCCCTCACCGTTTCCGCCCCCGTTGCCCTGCTGTCCCGGCGCGTGGGAGGGGTGGCGGGGCTGCCAGGGCTGGTCGGGCCGGTCCTCGGGCGGTGCAGCGAACGGATTGTCGTCGGACGACCCGGAGGACCCCCGACCGGATGACGATCCCCGACCCGATGAGGAGCCCGAGCCCGATGAGGACCCCGAGCCCGACGAGGAGCCCGAGGGTGAGTCCGGCGATGAGGACTGGCGTTCCCGCATCAGCGTGGATGCCCGCTCGGGCAGCGGGTGGCCAAGGGCGGTGCGGAGGCGGTCCGGCATGTGGTGAACGTCTTCCCCATCTCGTCATTTCCGCCCGGGGGCGGTTCCCTGTCCCCTGACGCTACCTCCCGGCTACGCCCCCGTCCCGTGGGGGCCGCCGGGTGTGCCGGTATCGTTGCTGACGGTCGGAGCGTTCGTAGAGTTCCCCGTATCCCGGGGTGAGCTTCTTTCGTACGACCATACAAACGCACCTCCTGTACATCGCGTACCTGCTGTACCACGCGAGAAAGGGCCCTGCTGTGGCCTCCCCGCCCCCCTCCGCCGCTCCGGCCCGTGTGGTCGTGCTCGTCTCCGGCTCAGGAACGAACCTCCAGGCGCTCCTCGACGCGATCGGTGACGACCCCGAGGGCTACGGCGCCCAAATCGTCGCGGTCGGTGCCGACCGCTACGGCACCGTCGGTATCGAGCGTGCCGAGCGCGCCGGACTTCCCACCTTCGTGTGCAAGCTCGGCGAGTACGCCGACCGCGAGGCGTGGGACGCGGCCCTGACCGCGGCCGTGGCGGAACACCGCCCGGACCTCGTCGTGTCCGCGGGCTTCATGAAGATCGTGGGCAAGGAGTTCCTGGCCGGGTTCGGTGGCCGGATCGTCAACACCCACCCCGCCCTGCTCCCCAGCTTTCCCGGTGCCCACGGAGTCCGCGACGCGCTCGCGCACGGCGTGAAGGTCACCGGGTGCACCGTCCACTTCGTCGACGACGGCGTCGACACCGGTCCGATCATCGCGCAGGGCGTGGTCGAGGTGACCGAAGAGGAAACGGTGGAGGGCGAAGCCGCTCTCCATGAACGCATCAAGGAAGTCGAGCGCAAGCTGCTCGTCGAGGCCGTGGGGCGGCTCGCCCGTGACGGCTATCGCATTGAGGGACGAAAGGTTCATCTCGGTCATGTCGGTGAATAACCCCACCCCGGCGAACAAGCCCATCCGCCGCGCCCTGGTCAGCGTCTACGACAAGACGGGGCTCGAAGACCTCGCCCGCGGTCTGCACGAGGCAGGTGTCGAGCTGGTGTCCACCGGCTCCACCGCCGGGAAGATCGCAGCCGCCGGTGTGCCGGTCACCAAGGTCGAGGAGCTCACGGGCTTCCCCGAGTGCCTCGACGGCCGCGTCAAGACGCTGCACCCCCGCGTGCACGCCGGTATCCTCGCCGACCTGCGTCTCGACACCCACCGCGAGCAGCTCACCGAGCTCGGTGTGGAGCCGTTCGACCTGGTCGTCGTCAACCTGTACCCGTTCAAGGCCACCGTCGCCTCGGGCGCGTCCGACGACGAGTGCGTGGAGCAGATCGACATCGGTGGCCCCTCGATGGTCCGCGCCGCCGCCAAGAACCACCCGTCCGTGGCCGTCGTGACCAGCCCGGAGCGTTACGCCGACGTCCTCGCCGCCGTCAAGGCGGGCGGCTTCGACCTGACCGCCCGCAAGCGGCTCGCCGCCGAGGCCTTCCAGCACACCGCCGCCTACGACGTGGCCGTCGCCTCCTGGTTCGTGGACGACTACGCGGCCTCCGACGACTCTGGCCTCCCCGGGTTCCTCGGTGACACCTTCGCCCGCAAGAACGTCCTGCGCTACGGCGAGAACCCGCACCAGCCCGCCGCGCTCTACACCTCCGGCGACGGTGGCCTCGCCGAGGCCGAACAGCTGCACGGCAAGGAGATGTCCTACAACAACTACACGGACACCGACGCCGCCCGCCGCGCCGCCTACGACCACGACGAGCCGTGCGTCGCGATCATCAAGCACGCCAACCCGTGCGGTATCGCGATCGCCGACGACGTGGCGACGGCCCACCGCAACGCGCACGCCTGCGACCCGCTCTCCGCCTTCGGCGGTGTCATCGCCGTCAACCGGCCGGTGACCGTCGAGATGGCCGAGCAGGTCGCGGAGATCTTCACCGAGGTCATCGTCGCCCCGGCGTACGAGGACGGGGCCGTCGAGGTGCTCGCCCGTAAGAAGAACATCCGCGTCCTGCGCTGTCCGGATGCCCCGGCCTCGGCCGTCGAGGTCAAGCCGATCGACGGCGGTGCGCTCCTCCAGGTCACCGACCGGCTCCAGGCCGACGGTGACGACCCGGCCAACTGGACGCTCGCCACCGGCGACGCGCTCTCCCCGGCCGAGCTCGGGGAGCTGGCCTTCGCGTGGAAGGCGAGCCGGGCCGTCAAGTCCAACGCCATCCTGCTCGCCAAGGACGGCGCCTCGGTCGGCGTCGGCATGGGCCAGGTCAACCGCGTCGACTCCGCGAAGCTCGCCGTCGAGCGGGCGGGCGCGGAGCGCGCCCAGGGCTCCTACGCCGCGTCCGACGCCTTCTTCCCCTTCCCCGACGGCCTGGAGATCCTGACCGCGGCCGGCATCAAGGCGGTCGCCCAGCCGGGCGGCTCGGTCCGTGACGAGCTCGTCGTCGAGGCCGCGCGGAAGGCGGGCGTGACCATGTACTTCACGGGCACGCGCCACTTCTTCCACTGACGGAAGCCCTGAAGAAGCCCGCACCCGGGGACGCACCGCAGGCCGCGCCCCTCCCGGGTGCGGCCTGCGGTGCGTCCCGCCTACCGACGAATCCGCTTCGTCAGCGTCAGCGTCGGCGTCAGCGCTCCGCGGCGTCCCGTGAGCGTTCGGGTGTGCTGCCGGGCCGTGGGGAGGGCAGGCCGCGGATCCTGCTGGTCTCGCGGGTGAACCGGCGGTGGCCGATCAGCTTGTAGGCCGCACGAGCCGGGGCCGGCAGGACCTTCATGAACGTTCGCCGCTCCGCGTCATCGGCCTCCTCGACGATGTGGCCGAGGATGACCAGCCGCCGGGTGAGGGGGATCGCGGTCATGCCGTGCTTGCCGAGTGCGTCCCATTCGCCCTGCGTCAGTGTGACGGAGGCGATCGGCAGTATTGTCCGCTCCTCCTCGGCCAGGTGCTCGATCAGCGCCGGCATCATGGCGTCGATGCGAGCGGCCATCCGCTCGCCCGCGGCGGAGTCCGCGCTCGCCGTCCACGCCGCCAACTCCGCGTCGATGGCCGTGACGGCGTCGTCGACCTGTGCGTGCTGGGCATCCATCCGGTCCATCAGGTCCGGATCGAGGGCTGCCCGCTCACGCAGTAGCGGAAAGAGCAGCTCGTCCTCGCCGCTGTGGTGTGTGTGGAGGAAAGCCAGCATCTCCCGGGCGTGCGCACCGATGACACCGGATCGCGCACGGTCACCCGCCGCGGCGCGCAACAGCCGCGGAAGCTGACCGAACTCGCGCCGGAGGACGCGGTGGATCAGCACCATCTCATGGGTGTCGACGCCGGGCCCGGGGGCACTCACCGTGACTCCTCGACGGCTGCGGCGCTCAGCACGGCTTCCCGCGCCGTGGTCGCCGTCCTGCCGATGAGCTCGACCAGGTCGCCGCTGTCCGTGAACAGCTCGCCGCGGGCCAGCCCGGCGTCGGCGTCGGCCACAGCGGCGGCCATCTCCGGAGGCAGCCCGGCACCCGTCAGAGTCGCGGTGTAGTCGGCCACCGACATGTCCCGGTAGACGATGTGGGTGTCCAGGACGTCGCTGAAGGTGGCGGCGAGTTCGGTCAGCGTGAACGGTGTTCCGCCAAGCTCGTAGGTCGCACCGAGGTGCCCGTCCTGCGTCAGCACCGCTGCCGCGGCAGCTGCCAGATCACCCCGGGCGACCGCGCTGACACGCCCGTCGTGCGCACTGCCCAGCAGTGCCTGGTACTGGGTGATCATCGGGAGCTGGTCCGTGTAGTTCTCCAGGTACCAACCGTTACGCAGGATGGCGAACGGCACCCCGCTGTCGCGCAGGTACTCCTCGGTGCGGTGATGCGCGTCGGCGAGTGTCATCCGCGAGGTCGGGGCGTTGAGGATGCTGGTGTACACGACGCGGGAGACACCGGCCCGGCGCGCCGCGTCGATGGCGTTGCGGGCGTTGTCGAACCGCTCGCCCACCGTCGTCGTGGAGACCAGCATCAGCGCGTCGGCCCCCGCGAAGGCGTCGTCGAGGGTGTGCGGGTCGGCGAAGTCCGCGCGTCGCACGGTGATCCCGTTGCGTGCCAGGTCGGCGAGCTTGCCGATGTCCCGCCCTGTGGCCACGATCTGCTCCGGCGGTGTTCCGGCGGCGAGGAGCTGGTCGACGATGAGCCGGCCGAGGTGACCTGAGGCTCCGGTGATGACAGTGGTCATGGTGTTTCCCTTCGACGGGTGTTCGGTGTGGGTGTGTTGCGGCGTGGGTGCGACCGGCCCCGGCGCTCAGATCCCTGGCGACATGGCCGGGTGGGACGAGCCGGGTGCGTCAGTTCCAGCCGCCGTCGGCTTCGATGGTGGTGCCGGTGATGAAGGACGCGTCCGGGGAGAGCAGGAACGCGACCGCAGCGGCGATTTCGTCAGGCTGGGCCAGCCGGCCGAGCGCGCTCATGGAGCGGATGAGAGCGGGGAACGGCACATCGGCGAGGGCGGGGTCCACGTAGTTGGGTGCGTAGTCGGCCATGCGGGTGGCGGTGGCGCCCGGGGCGATCGCGTTGATGGCGATGTTCCGCTCGGCCAGCTCGGGAGCGAGATTGCGCACCAGGGCGGGGATGGCGCCCTTGCTCGCCGCGTACAGGGCGTGCTGACGGACCGCCAGGCGCGCACTGACCGAAGAGCTGAGCACGATCCGGCCGCCGTCGGGCATCGCGGCTACCGCGGCCTGGGTGACGAACAGCTGCCCGGCCACATTGCTCTGGAAGATGCGGTCGAAGTCGGCCTGAGTGATGGTCTCCAGCGCTCCGAAGTGCTCGATCCCGGCATTGCTGACCAGCAGATCCAGGCCGCCGAACTCGGACACCACGGCGCCCACCAGCTCGTGGGTCTGCGCTCGGTCACCGATATCGGCGGGGAAGGCCGACGCGGCACACCCGCGGTCGCGGAGCTCACCGACGAGTGCCTCGGCCGCCTCCTGACCGGATCGGTAGCCGACCGCGACCGTGGCCCCCTGGGCGGCCAGCCGTCGCACGATCGCCGCGCCGATTCCGCCACTGCCTCCGGTGACCAGGACCCGCTTGCCCGCCAGGCTTGATGTAGGTGTCATCGCGCTACCTGCGTTCTTTCTCTCTGCCTTGTCCGGATGTGAACAGTCCTCGGGTCGCGCTGCCCGTTCTTTCATCGGGCCTTCATCGAATTAGTCAGGAACATTGACTACCTTAGGCGCGTGGTCGCGCCGACGGCAACAGCGGCAGGTGTGAGGTGGCCGAGGGGTGGGCCGTGTGTGCGGCGTGCGGAGCCGTGCGCGCCGCCGCGGCCGGGTCGGCGGGGGTCGGGCCCGGCGGCGTTCACGTAGGGTGTGAACCTCGTGAGGTCAGGTGGGAGGCGGGGCTGGGAGCGCTATGGGCGACGAGGAGCGGAATGATCTAGGGGTGTCGCTGTTCATCCCGTACCGGTACACCGAGGACCGCATGTTCCGGGCCCTGCAGGATGCCGGGTTCGATGACTGGACCCTCGCCCAGTGCCGGGTGTTCCAACGCGTCGCCCCGGACGGCTCGCGCCTCACCGACCTCGCTGACCAGGCGCAGATGAGCAAGCAGAGCGCCGGAGTGCTGGTCGACCAGCTGGAGCGCCTGGGCTATGTCCGCCGGGTCCCCGACCCCACGGACGGTCGCGCCCGGCTGATCGTGATCGAGGAGCGTGGCAGGCGGGCGGTCGAGGTGGCCTCGGCGACACTCGACGAGATCCTCTCGGAGTGGAAGGCCTATCTGGGCACCCGCAACTTCACGTTGCTGCACCAGATCCTGGATCAACTGCGCGAGATCACCGACCCCTACGCGAGCTAGTGCCGCGGCAGGCAACGTTCGCCCCCGGCTTCCTCTCGCTCTGCGACGCCGGGGCGTCCGAGGGGCTTCGCCCCGCCTCGATGGTCAGCCTTATTGACTGTATTCATCGACAGCCCCGACGGTTGTCGGTGGCGGGCGGTCCGATCTCCGGCCCTGTGACGGCCGCAGGCCGCGTCGTTCGTCGGATGTGGAACGCACCGAGCCCTTTCCCGGTCTTCTGTTCTAATGAATGGCTTGTCGGGCCGTGGCGGACGGAACCGGTGCGACCGGGCAGCGACCAGTAAGGGATTCCGTTGCGGGGGCACCGTGCTTGACCTGAACCAGAGCGAGACCGACGCACCGGGCGAGCGAATCCCCCGGCCGGCCGGGGGCGCACCGCACCCGGCGCCGCTGCGCCCGTACCTGATCGCGGCCGTGGTCCTGTGCGCGGTCTACTTCCTCTACGCGTACCTGCGCTTCAGCCACTTCCAGTCGCCCTCCTGGGACCTGGGCATCTTCGAGCAGGAGGTGCGCGCCTACGCGGGGTTCGACGCACCGGTCGTCGACATCAAGGGGCCGGGCTATCTGATCCTCGGCGATCACTTCAGCCCGGTCGTGGCGCTCCTCGTCCCGCTCTACTGGATCTGGCCGTCCGCCGTCGCCCTGCTGTTCGCCCAGGCCGCCCTGTTCGCCGCGTCGGCGGTCGTCGTCGGGCGCACCGTCCAGCAGATCCTGGGCGGCCGCTCGGGCCTCTGCGTCACCGTCGCGTACGGGCTGTCCTGGGGGCTCCAGGAGGCGGTGAAGGCCGACTTCCACGAGATAGCCTTCGCCGTCCCGCTGCTGGCCCTGGTCTGCCGCGCCCTACTCATGGAGCGCGTGCGTGCCGTCGTCCTGTGGTCGCTGCCGCTGGTCCTGGTCAAGGAGGACCTCGGCGCCACCGTGGCCGTCGTCGGCCTGCTCCTCGCCCTGTACGGGAGGCGGCTCCAGGGCTTCCTGCTCGCGGCCTTCGGCGTGCTCGCGTTCGCGCTGACCGTGCTGGTGCTCATACCGGCGGCCAGCAGCGCGGGGACGTACGACTACTGGAAGAAGATCGAGGAGGACGGCGGGCAGGAGGTCTCGCTGCTCCACTCCGTCCTCGGGGTGTTCGACTCGTCGGTCAAGCTGGAGATGCTGGTCTTCCTGGTCGGCATCACCGCCTTCATGGCGCTCCGTTCCCCCCTGATCCTGCTGGTCCTGCCCACGCTCGGCTGGCGACTGCTCTCCCAGGACTCCAACCACTGGGGCATGGTCTGGCACTACAGCGCGATCCTGATGCCGGTGGTCTTCCTGGCCATGGCCGACGGCATCAGGCGCAGCCAGGACTCGAAGCGGCCCTGGCTCGTCTCCTACGCGAACGTCGCCGTCCCCATGGCCGCCGCCATCGCCGTCGCGCTCACCCAGCACCTCCCGTTCCGCGAGCTGCTGCGCCCGGAGACGTACCGCGCCGATGTGCGCACCCACGCCGCCGAGGAGGCGCTGGAGGCCATCCCCGTGGGAGCACGGGTGGAGACCGACATCACGCTGATGGCGCACCTGACCGGGGACCGCACGGTCTACTGGGTCGGCGGGGCCCCCGGCACCGCGCCCGATGTCGTCGCCCTCAACCTGGACTTCGGCTGGTCGCAGCCGATCGACGACCCGGTGAAATACGCCCAGCAGCTCCACCCGGAGGCCCGCTACCGGGTCACCCGCGAGGCCGGCCCCTTCGTGGTCATGGAGCGCACCACACGGTCGGCCCCGGCACCCGGAAACGGCTGAAGGCCGCACACCCGCGGTCCAGCGGGTGCCACGGCCTTCGCGCGCGAGCGGGGGAGAGGTTCAGTACTGCGGCTGCTGCCGGCGGTTGAACCACGCTTCGCCGTCGGACTTCGCGACGAAGACGATCACCAGGACGGCGAGCACCGTGTGGATGAGGCCGATCACGACGAACGGGTAGATGCCGAGGATCGCGGTGATCACGCCGAAGATGATGGTCGTGACGCGCAGTCCGCTGCCCCCCTTGCCGAACTTGGCGGCGAGGACGACGGCGAAGGCCCCCCACAGCACGGCGAAGACGGCGATGGCCCACAGCACGCCGCCCGAGTAGTCGGCGAGCTGCTGGAACTGGACGTCTTCCTGGAGCGTCGGGTCGTTCTTGGCCGCGTTCACCGCAGCGGCGGCGAGCATGACGAAGATCGCGCCCACGACCTGGAGTCCGGCGATCACGTAGAGCAGGACGCGCGAGGCCTTCACCCCGCCGGGCATCTCGTTGGGCCCGCCCGGGAAGCCGTAGCCGCCCTGGACCGGCGGTGCCTGCGGGTAGCCGTAGCCCTGCTGGGGAACACCCTGCGGGGCCTGCTGCGGATAGCCGTAGCCCGGCTGCTGCCCGCCGGGCTGGCCGCCCGGCTGTCCACCCTGCTGCTGGCCGTAGGGGTTGTTGGGGTCGCCGAAGCTCATGGCGAATTTCCTCCGTTGTGAATCTGTGGGGACGACGCGGTCCTGGCGGCGGAGGAAATCTGCGCAATCTGAACGGTTGGTCCCCCCGACCCTGCCCGCGGTGATGCGGGACTTATCGTCGTCGTGACATCCGCCATTTGTCCAGCCGGACGCCGAATGTGTTGTGCAAGTGCAATCTCATGTCCACGTGGCAAGCCAGGATTGGTACGTGGGCGGGGTCATCCGCGAGGATGGGTTCCATGACTGCCCAGATTCTCGATGGCAAGGCCACCGCAGCTGCGATCAAGTCCGATCTGACCGTCCGCGTGGCGGCCCTCAAGGCACAGGGCATCACACCTGGTCTGGGAACCCTGCTCGTCGGCGACGACCCGGGCAGCCGCTGGTACGTCAACGGCAAGCACCGCGACTGCGCCCAGGTCGGCATGGGCTCCATCCAGCGTGAACTCCCCGACACCGCCACCCAGGAGGAGATCGAGGAGGTCGTACGGGAGCTCAACGCCAACCCCGACTGCACGGGTTACATCGTGCAGCTCCCCCTCCCCAAGGGGATCGACACCAACCGGATCCTGGAGCTGATGGACCCGGCGAAGGACGCGGACGGCCTGCACCCGATGAGCCTGGGCAAGCTCGTGCTGAACGAGAGCGGCCCGCTGCCCTGCACCCCGCAGGGCGTGGTCACGCTGCTCCGCCGTCACGGCGTGGAGATCAACGGCGCCCATGTGGTCGTGGTCGGCCGGGGCGTCACCATCGGCCGTCCCCTCCCGCTCCTGCTGACGCGCAAGTCCGAGAACGCGACCGTCACCCAGTGCCACACCGGCACCCGTGACCTCTCCGCGCACCTCAGGCAGGCCGACATCATCGTCGCCGCAGCCGGTGTGGCCCACCTGATCAAGCCCGAGGACGTGAAGCCGGGCGCCGCCGTGCTGGACGTCGGCGTCAGCCGGGACGAGAACGGCAAGATCGTCGGCGACGTCCACCCCGGTGTGGCCGATGTGGCCGCCTGGGTCGCCCCCAATCCGGGCGGTGTCGGGCCCATGACTCGGGCCCAGCTGCTCGTCAACGTGGTCGAGGCGGCCGAGCTCGCCGCCGCCGAGGCCTCCGCCGTTTCCGCCGGCTGACCCGGACCGGAGGAACGTCATGGGTGCTGGTACGAGTCCGGCAGGCGGTACACACGCGGACGGATCGGCCGATCCGGCCGGATCGGCCGATGAGGCCGATGAGGCCGAGACGTCCGAGGAGGCCCGGGTGGCAGAGCGCGGCCAGGAGCCGGGCGAGGACGGTGCGGGGGAGGATGTGACGCGCGAGGAAGCGGAGGGCTCTGAGGTCTCCGAGGCCTCTGCCGCTCCCGAGGCGTCTGCGGCCCCCGAGGCCGCCGGACGGAGCGGATCGACCTGGGCGCCCTCGCGTCGCTTCTCGCTGACCCGTGACACCGCCCGCCCCGAGGGCGGCGGCAGGGCGGCAGCGGGGGACGCCCCCGCGCCCGCCCGTCAGTGGCCGCTGCTCACGGTGCTCGGCACCGCGGGGGTCGGGCTGCTGATCGTGGGCGCGGATCCGTTCGGCAACGCCTTCAGGATCGGCGTCATGCTGATGGGCGTCGCGCTCCTCGCCGGTGCGGTGATGCGCTGGGTGGTCCCCTCCGTCGGCATGCTCGCCGTGCGGTCCCGGTTCACCGATCTGGTCACGTACGGCCTGATGGGGATCCTGATCGTGCTGCTCGCGCTGATGGCGCAGCCCAAGCCCTGGCTCGACGTCCCGTTCCTGCCGGACGTCGTGCACTTCACGATCCGCTGACGGGTGCCCGCCCCCTCCCCCGAGAAGGGACGGACACCGGACCGGGCGCCGGTGCAAGAAGCGCCGGAATGCGGTGACTTGAGCGGCCTTGCCCTGTCCTGGGTCAAGCGTCATGGACATCAGGTACCTGGTTCAAGGGATGCCTGGTGGCTGTGGCGCGGAAGTGACCATTCCGCCATGGTGTGATCGTCGGGCAACGACGCCCGGACCGGCTCGACGCGCACTACGGCGCACAACGGAGCATGCGCTCATGCCGAATGCCCCCGTGCGCCCCTTTGTCCGGAACTGGCATCCTGGATCCGTGCATCCTTCTGGGTAGTACGGAGCGCGGAACCGACGTTCCGTACGACAGGGGGAAGGGCCCGGTGCCGGGGTCGGGGGCGCGCCGGGGAACGTCCGGGGAACGGTCCGGGGGAATCGACTGGGGGGAAGCAATGCCTCGTTGGAAGGCACTACCGGAAGAACTCGATCCGCAGATGCGGGAGTTCGCGGGCCAACTGCGCGGACTGGTGGACCGCAGCGGGCTGAGCCTGGCCGCGGTCGCCGACCGCACGGGCTACAGCAAGACGTCGTGGGAGCGTTATCTGAACGGCAGGCTGCTCGCGCCCAAGGGAGCGATCGTCGCGCTCGCCGAGGTGACGGGTACGCAGCTGCACCATCTGACGACCATGTGGGAACTGGCCGAGCGGGCCTGGAGCCGCTCCGAGATGCGTCATGACATGACGATGGAGGCCATCAGGATCTCCCAGGCGCGTGCGGCACTCGGCGAGGCGGGTGTGGCGGCGGCACCCGTGGCAGCCAGGCGGCCCGGCCGGGCAGCCGGTGGCGGCCGTGCGACCGGCGGCGCCCACGCGGCCGGTGGTACGGGAGTCTCCACCGCGGGCGGGCCGGGAGGGGACGGCAGCGACGCCGCCCGCCCGCCGTCCGTGCCCGTCCAGCGTGGCGCGGCGCCGCGCATCCCGCAGCAGCCGCAGCCGGACTCCGCCCCGGGCGCGCACCACGCGGACGGCCGTTCCGAAGGGCCGGGGAAGGGCGGCGGCCGGCGCAGGGTGACGATGTTCCTGGCGGGTGTCGTGGGCGCGCTCCTGCTGATGGCCGGGGCCGTGCTGCTCCTCGATCTGGGCGGGGACGACGACGCCGGCGCGGTGGCCGCGACACCGTCGGCCGATCCCACGGCCGACGCGTCCCAGCTGCCCGCCGGCGTCGAATGCGGCGGCGCCGACTGCACCGGCCAGGATCCGGAAGCCATGGGCTGCGGCGGCGAGTTCGCCGGTACGGTCGCCAGCGCGGCCGTCGGCAGCGGGCTCGTCGAGGTCCGCTACAGCGAGACCTGCGGGGCCGCGTGGGCCCGTATCACCCAGGCATCCACCGGCGACAGCGTGAAGATCACCGCCGGTGCGTCGGAACAGGACGGCACGGTGGACGCCGACACCGAGACGTACACCCCGATGGTCGCCGTCAAGAAGGCCTCCGATGCCAAGGCCTGCGCGACCCTGGCCTCCGGCGCGACCGGCTGCGCCACGCCGGAGTGAGGCGCAGGAGCCGCTGCGCTGCGTAACCGGCTGTGCGCGGTCGCACGGGGGGCCGGACGTTTCCGGCAGCGAGGGTCGGATAGCCTGACCGCTGGATATCTCTTCACGTCAAGATTCAGAGGTGTCCAGCACCAGGGGCAGGGACCCCCACCGCCAGCTGTCTAACGGAGATCGCCATGACCCGCACTCCCGTGAATGTCACCGTGACCGGCGCAGCCGGCCAGATCGGCTACGCGCTGCTCTTCCGCATCGCCTCCGGCCACCTGCTCGGCCCGGATGTGCCGGTCAACCTGCGACTCCTCGAGATCCCGCAGGGCCTGAAGGCCGCAGAGGGCACCGCCATGGAGCTCGACGACTGCGCCTTCCCGCTACTGCGCAACATCGAGATCACCGATGACGCCAACGTCGGCTTCGCCGGCGCCAACGTCGCCCTCCTGGTCGGCGCCCGCCCGCGTACGAAGGGCATGGAGCGCGGCGACCTGCTCGCCGCCAACGGCGGCATCTTCAAGCCGCAGGGCAAGGCGATCAACGACAACGCGGCGGACGACATCAAGGTCCTCGTCGTCGGCAACCCGGCCAACACCAACGCCCTCATCGCGCAGGCAGCCGCCCCGGACGTACCGGCCGAGCGCTTCACCGCGATGACCCGTCTGGACCACAACCGCGCGATCTCGCAGCTGGCCGCCAAGACCGGTGCCGCCGTCTCCGACATCAAGCGGCTGACGATCTGGGGCAACCACTCGGCGACCCAGTACCCGGACATTTTCCACGCGGAGATCGCCGGCAAGAACGCCGCCGAGACGGTCAACGACGAGGCCTGGCTCGCCGACACCTTCATCCCGACCGTCGCCAAGCGCGGTGCCGCGATCATCGAGGCCCGTGGCGCCTCCTCGGCCGCATCGGCCGCCAACGCCGCCATCGACCACGTGCACACCTGGGTCAACGGCACCGCCGACGGCGACTGGACCTCGATGGGTATCCCGTCGGACGGCTCCTACGGCGTGCCCGAGGGCATCATCTCCTCCTTCCCGGTCACCACGAAGGACGGAAAGTACGAGATCGTCCAGGGCCTGGACATCAACGAGTTCTCCCGTGCGCGCATCGACGCGTCGGTGCAGGAGCTCTCCGAGGAGCGCGACGCGGTCCGCGAGCTCGGCCTGATCTGACCGGAGCCCGGCCCCGGCCGGACCCGAGCGGTTACGAGGGCGCCCCCCGGCAGCAGTCGCTGCCCGGGGGCGCCCTCGCGTGTGCTGCGTCCCGTCCCGTGTGTTCAGCCGCCGAGCAGCCGGTCCGCGAGGTCGCGCACGGCGTCCGCGGCCCTGCGCTGGAACTGGGGGCCGAAGGTGATCCGGGCCGCGCCCAGCTCCCCGAGCCGGCGCGGCGCGGACGGGTCGTCGAGTGGGCCGACCGCGTTGACCGGGACCCGGACCGCGGCGGTCAGAGCGGGCAGGGTGTCCGGGGGCGCCAGGATCGGATAGACGCAGTCGGCGCCGGCCTCCGCGTAGAGCAGGGCGCGGGCCGTCGTGTCCGCGGCCACGTCCACGGCGGCCGGGTCCCCGTGGACGTACGTGTCGATGCGGGCGTTGACGAAGAGGCGCTCGCCCGCCGCGGCGCGCACCGCGGCGAGCCGGTCGGCCTGCCGTGCCGGTTCGACCAGGACGCCGCCGACGGAGTCCTCCAGATTGCAGCCGACCGCGCCGGCCTCCAGGAGGCGGCCGACGAGCTCCTCAGGGTCCAGGCCGTATCCCGCCTCGATGTCCGCCGACACGGGGACGGACACCGCACGCGCGATCCGGGCCACCGCCGCGAACATCTCGTCCGCGGGCGTGTCTCCGTCGGCATGACCGAGGGCGGCGGCGACACCGGCGCTCGGGGTGGCCAGGGCGGGGAAGCCGGCCTCTTCGAACACGCGGGCACTCACCGCGTCCCAGGGACCTGGCAGGACCAGCGGGTCACCGGGGCGCCGGCCGTGGTGCAGGGTGCGGAAGACGGACGCGGGGTCGTTCATCGGGGCTCCGGGGGCAGAAAGGGGCGGGGTGGGGGACCGGAAGGCGGAAGCGGAAAGCGGGGGCACGGAAACCGGCGCCCCCGCTCCCGCACTCGCGCTCAGTGCTTGATGTCGCCCGGTGCGTAGTGCCCCGGGGTCAGCCGGGTGGTCACCCCGAACCGGTTCCACGCGTTGATCACCGTGATCGCGGCGATCAGCTGGGCGAGCTCGGCCTCCTCGAAGTGCTTCGCGGCCTGCGCGTAGACCTCGTCCGGCACGAAGCCGTCGTTAAGGACCGTCACGGCCTCCGTCAGCCGGATCGCCGCCAGCTCCTTCTCCGTGTAGAAGTGCTGCGACTCCTCCCAGGCGCTGAGCTGGATGATCCGCTCGACCGACTCGCCCGCGGCAAGCGCGTCCTTGGAGTGCATGTCCAGGCAGAAGGCGCAGCGGTTGAGCTGCGAGGCACGGATCTTCACCAGTTCGAGCAGCGTCGGGTCGACGCCCTTACGCGCTGCGGCGTCCAGCCTGACCATGGCCTTGTAGACGTCGGGGGCGAGCTCGGCCAGCTGCAGCCGCGGGGGGTGCTCGGGGGCGTATTCGGTGGATGTGTGCTGATGTGTGTGCGTGCTCATGGGTTCGACCCTAACCACGGGATGGCGCACCGGTATGGTCCATTTCCATGACGGATTCCTGGGCCGCTTTCGGCGCCGACCTGCATATCGAACCGGCCGGCGGCGGTCTGCGCAGCGGGCTGACGAACGCGCTGCGGGAGGCCGTGCGCACCGGACGGCTGACGCCAGGCACCCGGCTTCCCTCGTCCAGGACGCTCGCCGTGGACCTCGGGATCGCTCGTAACACCGTCGCGGACGCCTACGCGGAGCTCGTCGCGGAGGGCTGGCTCACCGCACGGCAGGGTTCGGGCACCAGGGTCGCGCGGCGGGCCGGGGTGCCGGAACCCGTCGCCCGGGGTGCCAGGGCCAGACGGGTGCCCCGGCGGCCCGTCCACAGTCTGCTCCCGGGGTCGCCCGACCTCTCCGCCTTCCCGCGCGCCGAATGGCTGAAGGCCGCCAGACGCGCCCTCACCGCCGCCCCCGACGCGGCCTTCGGGTACGACGACGATCCACGGGGCCGTATCGAGCTGCGGAGCGTGCTGGCGGACTACCTGGCGCGGGCGCGCGGGGTGTACGCCGACCCGGAACGCATAGTGATCTGCTCGGGCTTCCTGCACGGGCTCACACTGATGGGGCGGGTGCTGCGGCGGCGCCGGGTGCGCGGCGTGGCCGTCGAGTCGTACGGGCTCGACCTGCACCGCGATCTCCTGACCGGCGCAGGTCTGCGCACCCCGTGTCTCCCGGTGGACGAGCTCGGGGCCAGGACCGGGGAGCTGGGAGGGACACCGGGCGTGGGCGCGGTGCTGCTGACACCCGCCCACCAGTTCCCCACGGGCGTCCCGCTCCACCCCGACCGGCGGGCCGCGGCGGTCGACTGGGCGCGGTCATCGGGCGGTCTGGTCCTGGAGGACGACTACGACGGCGAGTTCCGCTACGACCGCCAGCCGGTGGGCGCGCTCCAGGGGCTCGATCCGGAACGGGTCGTCTATCTGGGCACGGCCGCCAAGTCGCTGGCGCCCGGTCTGCGGCTGGCCTGGATGGTGCTCCCTGAGGACCTGGTGGAGGAGGTGTGCGAGGCGAAGAGCGGCTTCGACCGGATGTCCGGGATGACGGACCAGCTGACCCTTGCGGAGTTCATCGGGGCGGGGGCGTACGACCGGCATGTGCGGGCCATGCGGCTGCGCTACCGGCGCCGCCGCGACCAGCTCGTCGACGCGCTCGCCGAGCGGGCACCGGACTTCCGGGTGAGCGGCATCGCGGCGGGGCTGCACGTTGTGCTCGAACTCCCCGAGGGCACCGAGCAGTCGGTCGTCCAGGCGGCCACCTGGCAGGGGCTCGCGCTTGACCGGCTCTCGCGCTTCCGGCACGAGGACGCGGCGCCGGGCCGCGACGGGCTGGTCATCGGCTACGGCACGCCGTCGGAGAGCGGCTGGGCGGGGGCGCTGGACGCGCTGTGCCGGGTGCTTCCGTAGGGCGTGCCCCGGCGCGTCGTGCCCGTCCCGTCCTGGCGTGCTCCGGGACACGCCCCCGGCGCGGCGCCGGTCGCCCCCTCCCCGTCCCGTTCCGGCGGGTGACCGGCGCCGTCGGCGGGCGTGCGTGCCAGGCGTCGCCGGGCAGGCGGGACTTTCAATACACCTAGCCGGCCAGTACGCCGCGGAGCTGGTCCAGGCCCCAGTCCAGGTCCTCCTTGCTGATCACCAGGGGCGGGGCGATCCGGATCGTGGAGCCATGGGTGTCCTTGACCAGCACCCCGCGTTCCATCAGCTTCTCCGAGATCTCCCGGCCCGTGCCGAGTCCGGGCGCGATGTCGACCCCGGCCCACAGCCCCCGGCCCCGTACGGCCCGCACCGCGCCGCCGGTCAGCAGCCCCAGCTCGTGGTGGAGATGGTCGCCGAGCTCGGCGGCACGCTGCTGGTACTCACCGGTGTTCAGCATCGCGATCACCTCCAGCGCGACCGCGCAGGCCAGCGGGTTCCCGCCGAACGTGGACCCGTGCTCGCCCGGCCTGTGGACGCCGAGGACCGCCGCGGACGACACGACGGCCGATACGGGCACGACCCCGCCGCCCAGCGCCTTGCCCAGCAGATACATGTCGGGAACGACGCCCTCGTGCTCGCACGCGAAGGTCCGTCCCGTGCGCCCGAGGCCCGACTGGATTTCGTCCGCGATGAACAGGACGTTCCGCTGCCGGGTCATCTCCCGCACCCCGGCGAGATAGCCGGGCGGCGGGACCAGCACCCCGGCCTCGCCCTGGATCGGCTCCATCAGCACCGCGACGGTGTTCTCCGTCATCGCCTCGTCGAGGGCGGTGAGGTCGCCGTACGGCACGATCTCGAACCCCGGTGTGTACGGACCGTGGTCGGCCCGTGCCTCCTGGTCCGTGGAGAAGCTGATGATCGTGGTCGTCCTGCCGTGGAAGTTGTCGGCCGCGACGATGATCTTGGCCATCCCGTCGGGTACGCCCTTGACGCGGTAGCCCCACTTACGGGCCGTCTTCACCGCTGTCTCCACCGCCTCGGCCCCGGTGTTCATGGGGAGGACCATCTCCATGCCGCAGAGTTCGGCGAGCTTGGTACAGAACTCCGCGAACCGGTCGTGGTGGAAGGCACGCGAGGTCAGCGTCACGCGTTCCAGCTGGGCCTTGGCGACGTCGATCAGGCGCCGGTTGCTGTGCCCGAAGTTGAGCGCCGAGTAGCCGGCGAGCATGTCGAGGTAGCGGCGCCCCTCGACATCGGTCATCCAGGCGCCGTCCGCCGAGGCGACGACGACGGGCAGCGGGTGGTAGTTGTGCGCGCTGTGCGCCTCGGCGGAGGCGATGGCGGTTTCCGTGGTCGACACGGGATCTCCGTTCGTCGTGCGGCGTGGGCGGAGGTGGTGCCCACTTTGTATCGTCCGTCGGATTCGTGCTGGGGAAACCTCTCCCGCGTGGCGCGCCAGGCTGCGGAGCCTCCTCGCGTGCCCCGCCGCTTTCCCGCACCGGTTGCCGTGGACCGGTTCGGCACCTGAGACAATGAGTGCATGGCCTCTGATCGTCCCCGCGTGCTCTCCGGAATCCAGCCCACCGCAGGCTCGTTCCACCTCGGCAACTACCTCGGTGCGGTCCGCCAGTGGGTGGCGCTGCAGGAGTCCCACGACGCCTTCTACATGGTGGTGGACCTGCACGCGATCACCGTGCCGCAGGACCCGAAGGAGCTCAGGGCCAACACCCGGCTCGCCGCCGCCCAGTTGCTGGCGGCCGGACTCGACCCGGAGCGCTGCACGCTCTTCGTGCAGAGCCATGTCCCCGAACACGCCCAGCTCGGCTGGATCATGAACTGCCTCACCGGTTTCGGCGAGGCGTCCCGTATGACGCAGTTCAAGGACAAGTCCGCCAAGCAGGGCGCCGACCGCGCGACCGTGGGGCTCTTCACCTACCCGGTCCTCCAGGTCGCCGACATCCTGCTGTACCAGGCGAACCAGGTCCCGGTCGGTGAGGACCAGCGTCAGCACATCGAGCTCACCCGGGACCTCGCCGAGCGGTTCAACGGCCGCTTCGGCGAGACGTTCACCGTCCCGGCGCCGTACATCCTCAAGGAGACGGCGAAGATCTTCGACCTGCAGGATCCGGCGATCAAGATGAGCAAGTCGGCGTCCACGCCGAAGGGCCTGATCAACCTCCTCGACGACCCGAAGGTCACCGCGAAGAAGGTCAGGAGCGCGGTCACCGACACGGACACCGTGATCCGCTACGACGCGGAGAAGAAGCCCGGGGTCAGCAACCTCCTGAGCATCTACTCCACCCTCACGGGTGCCGCCGTCACGGATCTCGAGCAGAAGTACGAGGGCAAGGGCTACGGAGCGCTCAAGACCGACCTCGCCGAGGTGATGGTGGAGTTCGTCACGCCGTTCAGGACCCGGACCCAGGAATACCTGGACGACCCGGAGACCCTGGACGCCCTGCTGGCCAAGGGAGCGGAGAAGGCCAGGGCCGTGGCGGCGGAGACATTGGCACAGACGTACGACCGGATGGGCCTTCTGCCTGCGAAGCACTGAGTCCAAGGACTCTGGCGGGACCACGGCCGGAGGGGCCACACTGGCGTCGGCACGACCGACGAACGAATCGCGAAGACAGAGGAGAACGATGTGGGGACCGTAACGCTTGGCGTTTCGATCGCGGTCCCGGAGCCTTACGGCAGTCTGCTCCAGGAGCGGCGCGCGAGCTTCGGGGACCCTGCCGCGTACGGCATCCCCACCCACGTCACCCTTCTCCCGCCGACCGGTACCGAGGCGGCCGGCCTGCCGGCGATCGAGACCCACCTCTCCCAGATCGCCACGGCGTGCCGGCCCTTCCCGATGCGCCTGTCGGGCACGGGCACGTTCCGCCCCCTCTCGCCCGTCGTCTACGTCCAGGTCGTCGAGGGCGCTTCTGCCTGCTCCTGGCTCCAGAAGCGGGTCCGGGAGGCGTCCGGGCCCCTGGTGCGCGAGCTCCAGTTCCCGTACCACCCGCATGTGACCGTGGCGCACGGCATCGCGGAGGAGGCCATGGACCGGGCGTACGAGGAGCTCTCCTCGTACGAGGCGGCGTGGACCTGTGGTTCCTTCGCGCTGTACGAACAGGGCGTGGATGGCGTCTGGCGCAAGATCAACGAGTTCCCGTTCGGGGGCGGTGGCGGCTCGCCCGCCGTACCCGCCCAGGGCGGCAGCTCCATGGACCAGCCCTCCCTGTCCTCCTGAGAGCATCCTTCCGAAGGCTCTCGGCCGAGGCCCCTCAGCGCACCGGCAGCCGCCGGAACAGCGGGCGCGGCACGTGCCGCAGGGCCGACATGACCACCCGCAGCGCCCCGGGCACCCACACCGTCTCCGAGCGCCGCCGCAGCCCCGTCACGATCGCGTCGGCGACCGCGCCGGGGGTCGTGGCGAGCGGTGCCTCCTCGCGTCCCGCCGTCATCCGCGACCTCACGAAGCCGGGGCGCACGATCATCACGTGCACCCCCGTGCCGTGCAGCGCGTCGCCGAGACCCTGTGCGAAGACGTCCAGGCCCGCCTTGCTGGAGCCGTAGATGAAGTCGGCACGCCTGGCGCGTTCGCCGGCCACCGAGGAGAGCACCACCAGCGAGCCGTGGCCCTGCGCCTGGAGCGCGCCGGCGCACACCAGTCCCGCGGAGACCGCCCCCGTGTAGTTGGTCTGCGCCACCCGGACCGCGGAGAGCGGCTCCTCCTCGTCGCGCGCCTGGTCCCCCAGGACCCCGAAGGCGAGCAGCACCATGTCGATGTCCCCCTCGGTGAACAGCTTCCCGAGCACCTCCTCGTGCGAGGGGGAGTCGAGCGCGTCGAAGGCGACCGTACGGACGTCGGCGCCCAGCTCGCGCAGCTCGGCCGCGGCCCGCTCCAGGGCGGGGGACGGCCGTCCTGCCAGCTGCACGGAGCGCGTGCGGCGGGCGATCAGCCGCCGCGCGGTGGCCAGGCCGATCTCCGAGGTGCCGCCGAGGACGAGCAGGGACTGCGGGGCACCGAAGGCGTCCTTCACGGGATAACTCCTAGCGGGATGACAGAGCGGTGGCGGAGCAGCCGCCGCTCGTGACCGTATCGCCAGAGAAAACCCATTTGAGGGATTTGTTACAGCGCTCACCGAAATGGGTGATTGATGATCCTGGCGGCCAGGGACACCGGTTTTCCGCGCCCGGCAGGGTACGCGTAGGTCATGGACTGGCTGAAAAAACTCCCCGTCATCGGGCCGCTCGTCGCACGACTGATGGAGACGCACGCCTGGCGCTCCTACGAGACGCTGGACAGGGTCCACTGGTCCAGGCTCGCCGCGGCGATCACCTTCCTCAGCTTCCTCGCGCTCTTCCCGCTGCTCGCGCTCGGCGCGGCCATCGGCGCGGCACTGCTCTCCCCACGGCAGCTCGACAAGATCGAGGACAAGCTCGCCGAGCAGGTGCCCGGCATCTCGGACCAGCTCGGCATCGACAACCTCGTGGCCCACGCGGGCACGGTGGGGGTCGTCGCCGGTGTGCTGCTGCTCTTCACCGGCACCGGCTGGGTCAGCTCGATGCGGGACTGTCTGCGCGCCGTCTGGGAGAAGGACGACGTGGACGAGGGGAACCCGGTCGTCCGCAAGCTCAAGGACGCCGGTCTGCTGCTCGGGCTCGGCGGAGCGGTGCTCGTGGCCCTGGCCGTGTCCACCGTCGCGTCCACCGCGATCGGCTGGACGGTCGACCGGCTGGGAATCGCCGAGGGTGGGGTGGGCGCGGTCCTGCTCCAGGTGGCGGCCGTGGTCGTGGCGGCCTTCGCCGACTTCCTGATCCTGCTCTACCTGCTGACCCTGCTCCCCGGGGTGGAGCCGCCGCGCCGCCGGCTGATCGTGGCCGGGCTGGTGGGCGCGGTCGGCTTCGAGCTGCTGAAACTGCTGCTCGGCAGCTATATGCGGGAGGTCGCGTCGAAGAGCATGTACGGCGCCTTCGGCGTGCCGATCGCGCTCCTCCTGTGGATCAACTTCAGCGCGAAGCTGCTCCTGCTCTGCGCCGCCTGGACGGCGACGCCGAGCAAGGGGGAGAAGCAGGGCACCCCGGAGGGGAGCGGCCAGGACATCAGCGACGCGGAAGGCGACGCACCAGGTCCGGCAGCGGCCAGCGCCGGTTGACCAGGAACACCCCGGCCGCCAGGACCACGAGCGCTCCGCCGGCGATCGACAGCGCGGTCCGGATCCCGCCGGAGCCGGAGCCGGAACCGGCCGCGGCGGCCGACGCGGCCGCGTGCTCCTTGCCCTCGGCCTTGTCCGCGCCCGCCGCGGGCTGTGAGCCCTTCGCGGCCACGGCGGACTTCGGCGGCACCAGCTCGCCGACCGGGGTCACCTTGCCGTCGGCGGCGAAACCCCAGTCGAGCAGGCCCGCGGCCTCCTTGTAGACGGCGTGGCTCTCCTCGGACGAGGGGTTCATGACCGTCACCAGCAGCACCTTCCCGTCGCGCTCGGCGATGCCGGTGAAGGTGTTGCCCGCGTGCGTGGTGTAGCCGTTCTTGACGCCCGCGATGCCCTTGTACGGATCCACCCCGAGGTCACCGGTGATCAGCCGGTTGGTGTTCTGGATCTCGAAGGTCTCGCGCTTTTTGCCCTTCTTCTTCTCGCCGGGGAACTCGGCCGTCGCCGTCGCCGCGTACTCCCGGAAGTCCGCCTTCTGCATCCCGCTGCGGGCGAAGAGCGTCAGGTCGTACGCGCTGGAGACCTGGTTCGGGGCGTCGTAACCGTCGGGCGATACGACCGTCGTGTCCAGGGCCTGGAGCTCCTCGGCGTGCCGTTGCATCGCGGAGACCGTCGCCGGTACGCCGCCGTACATCTCGGACAGCACGTGCACCGCGTCGTTGCCCGATCGCAGGAACACGCCGAGCCACAGGTCGTGGACGGTGTAGGTGTGGTCCTCCTTGACGCCCACCAGGCTGCTTCCCTCGCCGACGCCCGCGAGTTCCTCCTCGGTCACCAGGTGGGTGAGGGTCTTCGGCTGCAGGGCGGGCAGCACCGTGTCGGCGAAGAGCATCTTCAGGGTGGAGGCGGGCGGCAGCCGCCAGTGCGCGTTGTGCGAGGCCAGCACCTCCCCGTTCTCCGCGTCGGCGACGATCCACGATCGCCCGCTGAGGTCCTTCGGCAGGACCGGGGCTCCTGGGCCCAGATCGACCTGGGTGCCCACGTCGCCCAGCCGCTTGCCGCCCACGGTCGACATCTGACCGGTGGGCGTCGGCTGTTTGTCGTTGGTCTTGTCCTTGGCGGCCACTGCCCCCGAAGGGTTGGCGACACATACGGACAGCAAAGCGGCAGAGATGACCGTCATCACGGTCTTTTTCAGAGCTGGCACGGTCGGAAACGTACATGGCGTTGCTGAGGATCGGGACCCGCTCGGGCTGACCCGCCGTGCATACCGCCGGGACAGCCCACCCCGGGCGATCCGACGGGAGACCGGCGGCGATACTGAACCCATGAAGCTCAGCCGCCCCGTTTCCTGGTTCCTGCTCGTCTTCGGAGCGTGGAGCTGGGTCATCTGGGTCACCTTTGTCAAGAATCTCTGGAAGGACGGCAGCGGGCTCGCGTTCGATGACGCGGGAGACCCGACTGCCTACTTCTGGGTCCATCTCCTGCTCGCCATCACCTCGTTTCTCCTGGGGACGGCTGTGGGGGTCATCGGGTTCCGTGGTGTCAGGGCTTTGCGTCGCGAAGGCGGATGACGCGCCGGAGGCCACAGGCGGCCGTCCGGACAGGATCGTTTCAGCGGGGGAGCGTACGTGGTTGTGGTCTTCGTACTCGTGGCGGTCGCGGTGCTCGCGCTGCTCGTCGGCGTGCACCGGTATGTGTGGCGCCGGCTGATCGGTGACACCACGGCGAAGGGCAGCCTCGCGCGCCGCACGGGCACCGTCGCGGCCTTCGTGCTGCCGCTGCTGAGCATCGGCGCCCTCGTCTCCAGCCGCTCCGGGGTCCCCTTCCCGGTGCAGCGGGTGCTGGCCTGGCCGGGCTACCTCTGGCTGGCCGCCCTGCTCTATCTGACACTCGCTCTGCTGGTGGGGGAGGCCGTACGGCCCCTGCTGCGCCGGCTGCTCGCCCGTCGGACGGCCGCCACCGATGCCGCCACCGAGCCCGCCGCGGAACCGGCCGGGCCCGACACCGAGCCCGTTGCGGCCACCGACGCACCGGCGGCGGCCCGGACCACCACCACGGCCACCGCCACCGCCGGCGGGCCCGGCACCGCGCCCACCGGCGGCGGGGCCCTTACGGACCTCGCGCAGCGCGCGGAGCCCCCCGCCCCGTCCGTCGCCGACCCCTCGCGCCGGCTGTTCGTCTCCCGCGCCGTCGGCGGCGCGGCGGCACTCGCAGGACTCGGCACCGTCGGCTACGGCACCTACGGGGTGTTGCGCGGCCCCCGCACCAAGCGGATCACCGTCCGGCTCGCCGGACTGCCGCGCTCCGCCCATGGCTTCCGGATCGCCATGGTCAGCGACATCCACCTCGGCCCCATCCTGGGCCGCGCCCACACCCGGCGGGTCGTCGAGGCGATCAACGCCACCGGGCCCGACCTCGTGGCCGTCGTCGGCGACCTCGTCGACGGATCCGTGGCGGATCTCGGCACGGCGGCCGAGCCGCTCTCCGGGCTCGAGGCCCGTCACGGCAGCTACTTCGTCACGGGCAACCACGAGTACTTCTCCGGCGCGGCCGAATGGGTCGACCACGTACGTGAGCTGGGTCTGCGCCCGCTGGAGAACGCCCGCGTCGAGGTCGCAGGCTTCGACCTCGCCGGGGTCAACGACGTGGCGGGGGAGAGCGAGGGGCAGGGCCCCGACTTCGCCCGTGCGCTCGGTGACCGCGACCGCTCCCGCGCCTCCGTCCTCCTGGCGCACCAGCCCGTCGTCATCGACGACGCCGTGGAGTACGGCGTCGGCCTCCAGCTCTCCGGCCACACCCACGGTGGCCAGCTCTGGCCCGGGAACCTGCTGGCCGAGCTCGCCAACCCGACCGTCGCCGGGTACGAGCGCTACGGCGACACCCAGCTGTACGTCTCGCGCGGGGCCGGTGCCTGGGGCCCGCCCGTGCGGGTCGGGGCTCCCTCCGACATCACAGTCGTGGAGCTCGCTTCCCCGCTGGCTTGATCCGACACCTTCGCGTGTCCAGTTTGTGTCCACCCTGGTCTTTGTTATGTGAATATCGTGTGATTGGGTGAGGCGATCATGCGGCGGTGATGTGCCTCTCTGTGCACGCGGGCCGGGGTGGGTTGGCAAGGGAGCACGGCACATGCGGTTCATCCGTCTACGGATTCTCGCGATTCTGGCGGTACTGGTCATCGCGGGCGTCGGCGCCTGGCAACTGCTTCCCTCGGACGACGGGAACGATTCCCCGATCACGGTCGGCACATCGGACGAGGTCACCTCGCTCGACCCGGCCGGCGCCTACGACGCCGGTTCCTGGGCGATCTACAGCAACCTCTACCAGTCGCTGATGACGTTCACCTCCGGTGCGGTCGTGCCGGAACCGGACGCGGCGGAGAGCTGCGACTTCGTGGGCCAGAAGCTCCAGACGTACCAGTGCAGGCTGCGTGACGACCTGACCTTCTCCAACGGCCGCAAGGTGACGGCGGCCGACGTCAAGTACTCCTTCGACCGCATGCTCAGGATCAAGGCGGACGAAGGCCCCTCGGTGCTGTTCCCGAGCCTGGACAACGTCGTCGCCGACGGCCGCACGATCACCTTCAACCTCTCGGCCAAGGACGCGACGTTCCCGCAGAAGCTGGCCACGGGCGCCGGGTCCATCGTCGACCCCGCCCAGTACCCGAAGGACAAGCTCCGCACGGGCACCCAGGTCGACGGCTCGGGCCCGTACGTCCTCAAGTCGTTCGAGTCGGGCGTCAAGGCGCGGCTGGTGCCCAACCCGGCGTACAAGGGCGCGCTGAAGAAGTCGGGCGGCGCCGTCGACATCCGCTACTTCGAAGGCTCCGAGGCGCTCCAGGCCGCCTGGGACGCCGGGGACGTCGACGTCACACACCGGCAGCTCCCCTCCGAGACGCTCGCCGACCTCGACCCGGCCGCCGGCGAGCAGCGCGTCACCGAGGCGGACAGCGCCGAGATCCGCAACCTCGTCTTCAACGTCCGCGACGGCGCGCCGCTCGCGGACAAGAAGGTCCGTCAGGCCGTCGCCTGGCTGATCGACCGCGGGCCGCTGGTCACCAAGGTCTACCGGAACACCGTCGAGCCGCTCTACTCGCTGATCCCGCAGGGCTACATCGGGCACAGCACCCCCTTCTTCGACTCCTATCCGCGCTCGGACCCGAAGCGGGCCAGGGCGCTGATGGAGGAGGCCGGGGTGGATCTGCCGCTGCACATCACCTTCGCCCACCGCGACGACGACGCCAACAAGGAGGAGTCCACCGAGCTGGTGCGTCAGCTGGAGAAGGACGAGCTCTTCGAGGTCACCGAGAAGGCCGTGGAGTGGCAGGCCTTCCAGAAGGGCTACGCGGCCGGTGAGTACGACGCGTACACCGTGGGCTGGCTCCCCGACTACCCGGACTCCGACACCTTCAGCCAGCCGCTGGTCGGCAAGGACAACTCCCTCCACAACGGCTACACCAGCAAGAAGGTGGACGAGCTGATCTCGGCCACGCAGCAGTACAGCGACCGAGGCCGCACCTCGGCCGACTTCAAGAAGCTCCAGCAGGTGGTCGGCGAGGACGTGCCGCTGGTCCCGCTGTGGCAGAAGAAGGACTACGTCGTCAGCAAGCAGTCCGTGTCCGGATCGCAGTACCTCTCCGACGGGACCGGGATCTGGCGCCTGTGGGAACTCAGCTGGATCTGACGCACGGCACACGCGGCGCACGGAGGCGGGAGGGCGGACCCGCCCGCCCCGGTGACCGGTCTCAGGCGCTCAGCGTACGCGCGGTGTTGACCTGGGACATGATCCACGGGAAGGTCTCGGGGCCCGTCGCCGGGATCATCGTCTGGTGGTGCCGCCCGCCACTGGTGACCGTGATCTGCACGAAGCCCGTCGTGCGCTTCTCCTTCATCAGGAGGAACAGCAGACCGATGAGGCAGAACAGCGCGAAGACGATCGCCAGCACGATGCCCACGGTCGGGATCTTCTCCTCCGTGCGCGACATGTCGGTCGCCGTCCACACCGCGCCCTTGAGCGGCAGCGTGCCGGACGGGGTCACGATGCCGTCGTTCATCACCGTGATGTCACCGAGCGAGAGCACCGGCACGCCGCCCTGCTGCGCCGGCAGGTCGAAGCCGGGCTGAGTCGGCGCGCCCGAGCCGCCCGGATAGCCGTAGGCGGGGCCCGGCTGGGCCGCGGAATCGGGCAGCTGCTGCGGATAGCCGTACGCCGGAGGGGCGCCCGCAGCCGGGTAGCCGTAACCCGGGCCGTCCGGCATCGTGGGCGAATGGCCCGGGGGCTGCCGCGGGCCCCACTTGTACGAGTCGTCCGCGTACGGATTCGGATCGCTCACGGCGTTCCCCGTTCTCCATCGAGCCGGCCGCTCCCGTGCCGTGCGGACCGGGAGAGTCGAGCCGGTCACCGGCCCCGCACGACCGTACCGTCCCGGCTGCCCGGCGCACGAGGAGGCCCCGCCTCCCGCACGGAGCGTGCGTGGGACGGGGCCTCCCGCTGGGGCCTCTGAGGGCCTTCAGTTCCGGGTCAGAAGCGCCGGGTGATCAGCGCGCGCTTCACTTCCTGGATCGCCTTGGTGACCTCGATGCCACGCGGGCAGGCGTCCGTGCAGTTGAACGTCGTGCGGCAACGCCACACCCCGTCACGGTCGTTGAGGATCTCCAGGCGCTGCTCGCCGGCCTCGTCACGCGAGTCGAAGATGAAACGGTGCGCGTTGACGATCGCCGCCGGGCCGAAGTACTGGCCGTCGTTCCAGAACACCGGGCACGAGGACGTGCACGCGGCGCACAGGATGCACTTGGTGGTGTCGTCGAAGCGCGCGCGGTCCTCGGGGGACTGCAGGCGCTCACGCGTCGGCTCGTTGCCCTTGGTGACGAGGAACGGCATGACATCGCGGTAGGCCTGGAAGAACGGGTCCATGTCGACCACGAGGTCCTTGAGGACCGTGAGGCCCTTTATGGCCTCGACCGTGATCGGCTTCTCCGGGTTGATGTCCTTGATCAGCGTCTTGCAGGCGAGCCTGTTCTTGCCGTTGATCCGCATCGCGTCGGAGCCGCAGATGCCGTGCGCGCAGGAACGGCGGAACGTCAGGGTGCCGTCCTGCTCCCACTTGATCTTGTGAAGGGCGTCGAGCACACGCTCCTTCGGGTCGATCGAGATCTGGAAGTCCTGCCACTGGGCCTCGTCGGAGACCTCGGGGTTGAAGCGGCGGATCCGGAACGTGGCCGTGATGTACGGGGTGTCGGCGAAGCCCGCCTCTGCCTTGTCGGTCTTGTCCAGGGTCGGGGTTGCCATCAGTACTTACGCTCCATCGGCTGGTAGCGGGTCGTGACGACCGGCTTGTAGTCGAGCCGGATCGACTCGGTGCCGTCGTCCGCGACCTCGCGGTACGCCATGGTGTGGCGCATGAAGTTGACGTCGTCGCGGTTCGGGAAGTCCTCGCGGTAGTGACCGCCGCGGGACTCCTTGCGGGCCAGCGCGGAGGTCGCCATGACCTCGGCCAGGTCGAGCAGGTTGCCCAGCTCGACGGCCTCCAGCAGGTCGGTGTTGAACCGCTTGCCCTTGTCCTGGATGGACACGTTGAGGTAGCGGGCCCGCAGCTCGGCGATCTTGTCGACGGCCGTCTTGATGGTCTGCTCGGTGCGGAACACCATCACATTGGCGTCCATGCACTCCTGCAGCTCCGTGCGGAGCTCGTGGACCCGCTCGGTGCCCGTGGAGTCACGCAGCCGGTCGACCTGGTCCTGGACCAGCTGCGCCGGGTTCTCGGGAAGCTCGAGGAAGTCGTTCTTCGCGGAGTACTCGGCGGCGGCGATGCCCGACCGGCGTCCGAAGACGTTGATGTCGAGCAGCGAGTTGGTGCCCAGGCGGTTGGCGCCGTGCACGGAGACACAGGCGACCTCGCCGGCGGCGTACAGGCCTGGGACGACGGTGGTGTTGTCGGCCAGCACCTCGCCCTCGACGTTGGTCGGGATGCCGCCCATGGCGTAGTGCGCGGTCGGCTGGATCGGGATCGGGTCCGTGTAGGGCTCGATGCCGAGGTACGTACGCGCGAACTCGGTGATGTCCGGGAGCTTGGCGTCCAGCTGCTCCGGCGGGAGGTGCGTGAGGTCGAGGTAGACGTGGTCGCCCTCGGGACCGCAGCCGCGGCCCTCACGGATCTCCGTGTAGATGGAGCGGGACACGACATCACGGGACGCGAGGTCCTTCATGACGGGCGCGTACTTCTCCATGAAGCGCTCGCCGTCCTTGTTGCGGAGGATGCCGCCCTCACCGCGGGCGCCCTCCGTCAGCAGGATGCCCATGCGCCAGATGCCCGTCGGGTGGAACTGGAAGAACTCCATGTCCTCCAGCGGCAGACCCCGGCGGTAGCAGGCGGCCTGGCCGTCACCGGTCAGGGTGTGCGCGTTCGACGTCACCTTGAAGAACTTGCCGGTGCCGCCCGAGGCGTAGATGACCGACTTCGCCTGGAAGACGTGGATCTCGCCGGTCGCCAGCTCGTAGGCGACGACGCCGGCGGACTTCTTGACGCCGTCCACCTCGACGACCAGCTGGTCCAGGACGTAGAACTCGTTGAAGAACTCCACGCCCTCCTTGACGCAGTTCTGGTACAGCGTCTGGAGGATCATGTGGCCGGTGCGGTCGCCCGAGTAGCAGGCGCGGCGGACCGGGGCCTCACCGTGGTTGCGGGAGTGACCGCCGAAGCGGCGCTGGTCGATCTTGCCCTCGGGCGTACGGCCGAACGGCAGGCCCATCTTCTCCAGGTCGAGGACGGCGTCGATGGCCTCCTTCGCGAGGATCTCGGCGGCGTCCTGGTCGACCAGGTAGTCGCCGCCCTTGATCGTGTCGAAGGTGTGCCACTCCCAGTTGTCCTCCTCCACGTTGGCCAGCGCGGCGGCCATGCCGCCCTGCGCGGCGCCCGTGTGGGAGCGGGTGGGGTAGAGCTTCGTCAGCACGGCGGTGCGGCTGCGCTTGGTCGACTCGATGGCCGCGCGCATGCCGGCGCCGCCGGCGCCGACGATGACGGTGTCGTACTTGTGGATCTGCATGGTTTCCCTCTGGTCCCTCTGTCCCGGCGCCTAGCGGATGTTCGGGTCGAAGGTGAAGATCACCAGCGTGCCCAGCAGGACGGTGAACACCGTGGCGGTGTACAGGAGCATCTTCAGCCAGAACCGGGTGTTGTCCCGTTCGGCGTAGTCGTTGATGACCGTACGGAGGCCGTTGGCGCCGTGCAGCATGGCGAGCCACAGCATCGCCAGGTCCCAGATCTGCCAGAACGGCGAGGCCCAGCGGCCTGCCACGAAGGCGAAGCCGATCTTGGAGACGCCGCCGTCCAGCACCAGCTGGATCAGCAGGTGCCCGATGACCAGGACGACCAGCACGATGCCCGACAGGCGCATGAAGAGCCAGGCGTACATCTCGAAATTGGTGCGCGAACCCTTGGGTGTCTTGCCCGTGCGCTTGCGCGGGGGCTCGATCACCGGGGCCGGGTTCTCGGCGTCGAACAGGCTTACGCCCTCGACCTCGCCGATCGCGGAAGAAGGTGTCTCGGTGGACATCGGCCTCAGCTCCCGAATACTTCACGTACGGCGTGACCGAGGACGGGGTACAGGGCCCCGGCCATCAGCACGATCCAGATACCCAGGACGGTCCAGAGCATCTGCTTCTGGTAGCGCGGGCCCTTGGCCCAGAAGTCCACGGCGACGATCCGGAGACCGTTCAGCGCGTGGAAGAGGATTGCGGCCACCAGGCCGTACTCGAGCAGCGCGACGATCGGTGTCTTGTAGGTGGCCACGACGTCGTCGTACGCCTCGGGGGAGACACGCACGAGGGCGGTGTCCAGGACGTGTACGAACAGGAAGAAGAAAATGAGGACACCGGTGACTCGATGAGCCACCCAGGACCACATGCCTTCCCGGCCGCGGTACAGCGTTCCAGCCGGCACGGAAGAACCCTCCGGGAGCGGGGATTGGGGTCGGCCGGCTTGACTGTCGGTCTGACCCGGCCGGGTACGGTCCACCGGCCCCGGCCATCGTAGCGACGCCTTGTCGGTTCCATGGCAGCGGGGCCCGAAGGTGTGATCAAAGCGGCGGCCGAACAGCCACGGACGGGCTAGCGGGGGTCGTGTGCGACTGGGGGGAACGGGTCGGGCGCCCGGCCCGCCTCCGCCACCAGCTCGATGATGCGGCCCCGGGCGAGTCGTCGCATCTCCTCCGCGGTCAGGGCGCGCTCCTCGTCCGGTTCGTGCGCCAGCCGGGTGCGGATCGCGGCCAGCACCTGGTCGACGTGCTGGGAGGGGCGCACGCCGTCGAGGCAGATCACGAACGCGTGGCCGAACCGGCTCTCGTACGCGGCGTGCGCGGCGCGCAGCGCCAGGTGGGCGGCCCGGGGCGCGTCATGGTGCAGGCAGGGGGCGTCCTCCGCTGCGAGCGCCTCGGCGAGATCGGCGGGCGCGAGGTCGTATCCCGCCTCGTCGGATGCGGCGAGCAGGGTGCCCAGGTCCGGATAGGGCCGGTGGGCGGCCAGCCGCTGGGCCCAGCGGCGGCTGCCGCAGCACTCCAGCAGGGCGGCCTCGGCCGGCTCCCGGGGCCAGGTGTTGAAGTGGTCCAGCGCGTTCGAGTGGGCACCGGGGCGCGGGCTCACCGACACTGGTTCCGGAACAGGGGCCCCTGCCGTGGCTTCCCGAAGAGCCGGGGCGTGGCCGCTGTTCTGGACGGGAACGGCCGTCCGCCCGGACTGCTGCGGTGGTTTCGGCAGGCCGGCGTGGGACTCGCTGGACCTGGACAGCGGGACTCCTCGAATGAAAGACATCTGTGACCCTGGAGAGGGGCCGGGGAGCGACGAGGTTGCTCGGGGCTGGAGTGAGGACTGGTTCTTATGTGCTGTCACGCTAGCGAGGCCCGGCAACGCACAACCGAAGGATGCGAGAAATTCACCCGGACGGGAGAGTTTCGGAACGCTTGATGGACGAATCTGCGGGGGAAATGCCCGACTTTCTCATCTTCTTTGAACTGTTTCTCCCCCGATCCGGAGGTTTCTGACCGATGTCGCCCTCACGCGCACCCCTGGTGGCAGGCGCCGCCGTCGCGGTCGCGGCCGCCGTCACGCTCACCGTCGTCGTCTGGCCCGAGGACTCGGACCCCGGCCCGGAGAACGGCGCGTCCGCCCCCTCCCGCACATCCGCCTCGCCTTCACCCAGCCGGAGCTATCCGCTCTCCACGACGCCGAGGACCGTACCCGCGGTCCGGGAGCACACGGCCGCGCGCGGTCCCGGCTGGAAACCCGAGAAGGACAGCACGGTCGTCGCGGCCGACCCCAAGCTCGCCGACGAGGCGAAGCTGCTCGCCAAGGAGCTGAAGATCAGCTACCGCGGCGAGAAGTCCCCGCGGTCCGGTGACGTCGCGCTGGCGCTCGCCTCCTCGGGCAAGGGCGACCCCGAGTCGTACACCTTGAAGACCGAGAACAACCAGGTCACGATCAGCGGCCCCGGCGAGGCGGGCGTCTTCTACGGGACCCGCACCCTCAAGCAGTCGCTGAACGCCGACGACACCGTGCCCGAGGGCACGGTGCGCGACACGCCCGACCGGGCACAGCGCGGGCTCAACCTCGACATCGCGCGCAAGCACTACACCGCGGACTGGATCGAGGACCGGCTGCGCGAGATGGCCGACCTCAAGCTCAACCAGCTCGGCCTGCACTTCTCCGACGACCAGGCCTTCCGGATCGAGTCCGACACCCACCCTGAGGTGGTCTCCGAGGAACATCTCACCAAGGCCGAGGTCCGCAGGATCGTGAAGCTCGCGCAGAGCCTCCACATTACGATCGTCGCCGAGATCGACTCGCCCGGACATCTGGGCGCGGTCCTCAAGGCCCACCCCGACCTGCAGCTGCGCAACACGCAGGGGGTCGTGCGGGAGGGTGCCATCGACATCTCGAAGCCCGAGTCGGCGAAGATTGTCGACGACCTGCTCCGCGAGTACGCGGAGCTCTTCCCCGGAAACTGGTTCCATGTCGGCGCCGACGAGTACCAGGCGCTGACCGTGAGCGATCCGGCCGCCTCCTACCCGCAGCTGGCCGAGGCCGCCCGTAAGAAGTACGGCGACGACGCGAGCGTCCAGGACCTGACGGAGGGCTGGCTGAACGACCGCGCCGCGGTCATCACCAAGGCCAAGAAGATCCCCAAGGCCTGGAACGACGGCTTCTTCAGCGGCGGGACCGTCAACGGCGACAAGGGCATCGAGGTGGAGTACTGGACGGGCAAGGAGATCGGTGCCCGGCCGCCCCAGGACTACCTCGCCGAGGGCCGCAAGGTGATCAACCTCAACGACGAGTTCCTCTACTACGTGCTCGGCGAGCCCAACGACTTCACGTACCCGACGGGTGAGCGGATCTACAAGCAGTGGACCCCGTTCGTCCTGCGCGGGACCGAGCCGGTGGCGAAGCGGTACTCGAAGCAGATCCTGGGCGGCCGGTTCGCCGTCTGGGGCGACTTCCCCAACGCGCAGACGCAGGAACAGGTCGCGGCGGGGATCCGGATGCCGCTCAACGCGGTCTCCCAGAAGCTGTGGGACCCGCGCGAGCCGAAGCTCAGCTGGGCGCAGTTCAAGAAGCTCGCGGACGAGACGCGCTGAGCGGTCCGCACGGGTTGACCCGTTTTCGCGCTTCCCCGTGGTCCCGGGCGGGAAGAATGACAGCCCGGACCGCGGGGGGAGCGCGACGTGGGTTTCTGGGGCTGCTATCTGGTGGGCCGCAGCGGCGAGCCGCTCATCGGCCATCCCGCGTTACGGCAGGCGCGCGGACTCCTGACGCTGCGTGAGTACCGCGCCGACGGCTGGCAGGTCTGGTCCCACCCCACACAACCCTCGCTCGGCAGCATGACCGCGCTCGCCGAGGCCGCACGCGCGCCGGTCCTCCTCGGATTCGTCATGGACGGCGTCTGTGTGGCCGTCGAGGCGGCGGCGCCGTACAGCGGGTCCTGGTACGCCTGCCTCGGCAGGACACCGATGGCGGCGCATCTCGGCCGGGAAGGACCGACGACCGAGGACCTCTTCCTGCCCCCCGAGGACGCCGCCGCCCGCGCCGTCGGCTGGGCGGCCGAATCCGGCCGCGGAGTCCTCGAAGGGCCCCTGCTCGAACTGCTGCGGATCGAGGAGCCGGAGCTCTCCGCGGAGGAACTTTTCTTCGCTTTCCTGGACCGTCTGGGCATCGAGAGCCTGTCCGACTGAGCCCCGCCGTGAGTTCCGTGCCGGAAGAGTGACGCTTTTCAGCCATCTGACGCTGTACGCGGTAACGGGGAAGCGGTGCGCTTCCCGACCACCGAGGAACGGTGAACCGATGGGGGAGGCGTCGATGAGTCTGCTGGAGCTGATCGCTCGTGCCGACGAGCGCGGTCTGGCGGCGAGCGGGGTCGCCTGTCTGGACCGCTGCCTCCCGGAGCCCGAGGACGGCGGCGAACCGGAGCCCCTGCGTCCGCTCTGGGCGGGCTGCGAGAGCGGCGCCGAATGGGCCGCCAGGCTCGACACCGCGCACACGGCGCTGGAGAGCGCCGCGGCGACGGACGCCACGACGGCCCGCGTCAGGGGGCTGCTCGGCTCCGCACCCCGGGACTTCACCGCGGAGCCGCTCCGCGCGTGGGCGGACGCCTGCTCGCTCCTCGCACTCGACATCCACCGCGAGTCCGACTTCCCGGCCGGTGACACCGCCCGGACGTCCGGGAGCCGCCGGGCCGACGGCGCTTCGGGCGGCGGCCCGCTCGTCACGGGGGAGCTCCGGCGGCAGGCCGAGATCCTGGAGAGCCTCGCCGACACCGCCGGCACTCCGGGCGGCGCGACCGGAGTGCGACGGGCACTCGATCTGTCGACCGAGGGCCGGCGGGTGCTGCGCGCGGTGATGTCCCGTCGCGCCCGCGGCCGTGGCCGGTCCGGCGGAGCGCCCTCGCCGTGACGTGATCCTGGGACGGAGGGGACCGGTCAGGCGGTGGTCACCTGGACACCGGCCGATGCGATGTGTTCTAGCTGCTGCCCCTGAGCGCCGCCGTCGGTCACCAGATGGTGGATGTCGGTCAGAGGGCAGATCTTGGCGAAGGTCACCTTGCCGATCTTGGAGCTGTCGGCCACGACGATGGTCCGGCTGCTCCTGGCCGCGAAGGCGCGGTCCGTCGCGGCCTCCAGCTGGTCGTACGTGGTGCAGCCGTACTCCGCGCTGATTCCGTCCACGCCCAGGAACGTCATGTCGGTGTGGTACTCGGCGAGGGCCTTCTCCGCCATGGGGCCGACGAGTTCGTAACTGGCCGTACGGGCGTTCCCGCCGATGACGACGAGTGTCACGTTCTTGTGCTGGATGAGCTCGGCGGCGATGTTGACCGCGTTGGTGACGATGGTCACCGGCCCTCGCTCGGCCAGCAGGCGGGCGATCTCGGTGACGGTGGTCCCGCCGGTCATGCCCACCACTGCCCCTTCGGGCACCAGGGCGGCCGCTGCCTTGGCGATGGCCTGCTTCTCGGGCCTGCGACGCTCCGTACGGTGCTGCATCGGCAGTTCCAGACCGATGCTGCCGAGCGTCGCGCCTCCATGGGTGCGCCGCAGGAGCTTCATCTCGTTCAGATGCTGCAGATCGCGCCGGACGGTGGCTCCTGAGACATCCAGCAGCGCGGAGAGCTCATTGACGCCGACGGCGCCGTGCGCGGCGACATGCTCAAGTATGCGCGCATGACGCTCAGTTCTCAGCATGGCGTGAGCATAACTCCTGAGGTATTGAGCATTTTCGATCTGTTGACATGACGTGTCCTGCTCGCTTTACTCCATGCAACGCCAGATTCGAGCCATCTGGCGCCAGAGGTACGCCTAGCCGGTACAGGCCCGTTCGCGAGCCCCGAATCCGGACAAAGTCGCCAGGGACGTGTGGTTCCGAGGCGGGGACGTACCCTCCCTCAGCTGGAGCTCAACGGATGAACATGAAGCGTGTTCTCTCCCGTCGTTGTCTCGCCGCCGCCGCGGTGACCGCAACGGCTGTCGCCACCTCACTCCTCTCCTCCGCCTCCGCCGGCGCCTCGTCGAACGCGGTGGCCCTCCCTCCGGCACACGCCGGCTTCGACTACCAGATCGGCGGGGAGTACGACCCCCCGAGCGGTGTCACCGTCGTCAGCCGGGACCACGAAGCGCCGCCCGCGCAGGGTCTGTACAACATCTGCTACGTGAACGCCTTCCAGACGCAGCCGGGCGAACTGGACGACTGGGACTCCGACCTGCTCCTCAAGGACGCCGACGGGAACAACGTCGTCGACGGCGAATGGGACGAAGTCCTGCTCGACATCAGCACCGAGGCCAAGCGCGTACGCATCGCCGAGAAGGTCAACGGCTGGATCGACGGCTGCGCGAGCAAGGGCTTCCAGGCCGTCGAGCCCGACAACTACGACACGTACACACGCTCCGACGACCTGCTCACCGACGCCCAGGCACAGGCGATGGTCAGGTTGCTGTCCTCCCATGCCCACGGCAAGGGCCTCGCCGTCGCGCAGAAGAACACCGCGGAGCTGGCCGGCAGTGCAGCGGAGAACGGGCTCGACTTCGCCGTGGCCGAGGAATGCGGCCAGTGGGATGAGTGCGGCACGTACCAGGAGGCGTTCGGCAACGAGGTCATCGTGATCGAGTACTCCTCCGCCGGCCTCAAGACAGCCTGCGACGGATGGGGTGACGAACTGAGCATCGTCCGTCGCGACAAGCTGGTCCGGCCCGAGACCTCGAGCGGATACCTGCGCGAGACCTGCTGACCAGGCCCTGCGGTGGTCCGGTGCGTCCGCGCCGACAAGGGCGGGCACACCGGCCCCCGTGCGCCGACAAGGGCGGGCACACCGGCCGCCTGCGCCGACAAGGGCGGGCACACCATCCCCCCCATGCGCCGACACGGTCGGAACACCGCCCTCCTCGCGGGCCTCGGGGTCACCCCCGCGCCGCCCGCTCCTTCGAACAGCGCAGGGAGGCTCAGATGCCCGCAGGAGAGCACACCGTCACCAGGGCCGCGCGCCGTACGGTGCTGCGGCGCGGCGCCGGGCTCGCGTTCGGTGCCGCGGCGGCGGCGACGCTGCCCGGGTGCGCGGCGGACGCCGGGGGCGGTACCACCGCCGACGGCCGGACCGTGGTCGAGCTGTGGCACGGACAGACGGACACCGGACGCGTGGCCATCGAGAAACTGGTCACGGAGTTCAACCGCACCCACCCGGGCATTCACGTCGACTCAGGCGGCGGTGTACTGGCCGACTCGATGCTCCAGAAGCTGACGGCGGCTCTGGCCTCCGGATCGTTCCCCGACATCGCCTATGTCTTCGGGTCGGATCTGGCCAACGTCGCGCACAGCCCCTCGGTGGTGGACCTCACCGACACCTTCCGCTCGGGCCCCCTCCCGTGGAACAACTACTGGGCGCCGGCCCGTGACGCCGTCACGCTCAACGGCCGTGTCCGGGCCGCTCCCGCGCTGATCGACACTCTTGCCGTCGTCTGCAACAAGAAGCTCTTCGCCGCAGCCGGGGTCCCGCTGCCCGAAGCCGGCTGGACCTGGCAGGAGTTCACCGAAACGGCCCGACGCCTCACCGACAGGAAGCGCGGCTCCTTCGGCACCGGGTGGCCGGGTGTGGGGGACGAGGACACCGTGTGGCGTCTGTGGCCGATGATCTGGGACCTGGGGGGCGACGTCATCGCGAAGGACGGGCGCGGCGTCGGCTTCGCCGACGTCGGTGTGCGGGCCCTGGAGACCGTCGAGACACTCGCACGCGAGCGGAGCGTCTACGTCGACCCCAAGCCCGACAGCGAGCAGCTCTACCAGGTCTTCCACTCCGGCCGGATGGGCATGGTCGTCACCGGGCCGTGGGAGCTTCCCGACATCCGCGAGGCGAAGATCGACTACCACGTGGTGCCGCTGCCCAGCTACAGCCGTAAGCCTCTGACCATCTCGGGCCCCGACACCTGGATGGTCTTCGACAACGGCTCCGCACGCTCCGACGCCGCACAAACCTTCCTGCGCTGGCTCAACCAGCCGGCCCAGGACGTGCGGTGGGACATCCAGGCGGGCAGTCTCCCGCTGACCAGGCGTACCCAGGCGCTGGCGGCCTGGCAGAAGCAGGAGGCGCACACGCCGGGACTGCGGGTGTTCACCCAGGCCCTTCAGTCCGCGCGGGTCCGTCCCACACATCCCGCCTATCCGCAGATCTCCCAGGCGCTCGGACAGGCCGTCATCGCCGTACTGCTCGGTGCGGACTCCCCGGCCAAGGCGCTGCGTCGATGCACCGACGAGGCCAACGCCGCACTGTTGATCCCGCGTTGAGGAGCACACGGATGCCGAGCCTGCCCGCCCCACTCACCCTCACCGACCGCGACCGGCCCGCACCGGCGCTGCGCCGCAAACGCCGCCGTGAGTCGATGACCGCCTGGTCCTTCATCTCGCCCGCGATCCTGATCATCCTGGGGCTGAGCGTCGTCCCCGTCGTGTGGTCGCTGCTGCTGTCGTTCCAGGCCGACGACCTGGTCACGCCGAGCCGATGGGTAGGCCTGGAGAACTACCACGCGCTGGTCAAGGACCCGCACTTCAGTCAGGCCGTCCGCAACACACTGCTCTACACGCTGATGTATGTGCCGCTGAGCATGGCACTCGGGCTGACGCTCGCCGTCGCGCTGAACCGGAGGATCCGTCTGGTCGGCCTCTACCGCACCCTGATCTTCGTGCCGTTCGTCATATCCGCGACGGCCCAGGGTGTGCTGTTCTCCTTCATCCTCGACCCGCAGTTCGGGGCTGCCAACTCGGTGCTGCACAGCCTCGGGCTCTCGGCGCAGGGGTTCCTGACCGACCCGGGCCAGGCGCTGTTGGTACTGGTGGCGATCTCGCTGTGGAGCGGCACCGGTTTCTGCGTCGTGATCTATCTCGCGGCCCTTCAGGACGTGCCCTTGTCCCTCATCGAGGCGGCGCGGCTGGACGGCGCGGGACGCTTCCAGATCCTGCGCCATGTCACCCTGCCCACCCTCGGGCCCGTCAGCGTGTTCCTCGTGCTGTGGCAGACCATCGAGTCCTTGCAGGTCTTCGACCTGGTGTACGTGACGACGAAGGGCGGACCACTCGGCTCCACCACCGTGATCGTCTACTTCATCTGGGAACAGGCCTTCAAGAACTTCACCGCCGGCTACGGCGCTGCCGCCGCCTACGCGCTCGCCATCGCCCTGCTGCTGATCAGCGTCATCCTGCGGGTGGCCCGGAAACGGCAGAACCATCGCCTCGAAGGAGCCGTACGATGACGGCGACCGACATCCCGGCCAAGACCGCGAGCCCGGCCCCCACGCCCGCGGCCGGGCCACGGCGCCCCCGACGCCCGAGGCTGCCGTTCAGCGCCTGGCACCTCGCCCTGGCCCCGCTCGCCCTGCTGTTCGCGATCCCGCTGGTGTGGCTGCTGCTGAGCTCAGTGATGAGCAACAGTGAGATCAACCGCTTCCCGCCCGCCCTGTGGCCCTCCGGGATCCATCTGAGCGGTTACCGGTACGTGCTGGGCAACGCCCTGTTCCCCCAGTGGTTCGCCAACTCGCTGATCGTGTCGGCCGTCACGGTCTGCTCCAACCTCGTGTTCGGGGCGCTCGGCGGTTACGCGTTCGCCCGCATGCGGTTCGGCGGCTCCCGCGTGCTGCTGGCCCTGATGCTCGCCACGATGACCGTGCCCTTCCAGCTCACGATGATCCCCACGTTCCTGGTCATGAAGCGTCTGGGGCTGATCGACACCCTCGGCGCACTGATCGTTCCCTCGCTCGTCACGCCGTTCGCCGTCTTCCTGCTGCGTCAGTTCTTCCTGTCCCTGCCCCGGGAGCTGGAAGAGGCCGCCTGGATCGACGGCTGTTCCCGGCTGAAGGTGCTCCTGCGTATCGTCCTGCCGCTGTCCAGGCCGGCACTGAGCACGGTGGCGGTCCTGACGTTCCTGACCACCTGGAACGACCTGACCTGGCCGCTGATCGCGATCAACCACGACACGCACTACACACTCCAGCTCGGGCTGACCACCTTCCAGGGCACACACCACACCCAATGGGCCGCGGTCATGGCGGGCAATGTGATCACCATCCTGCCGGTCCTGCTCGCCTTCCTCTTCGCGCAGAAGTCCTTCATCCGGTCCATCACGTCGAGCGGGCTCAAGGGCTGAGCCGCCGTTGCTCCTCCTCGTCCCACCCGTAACACCGATACCGCCACCGACACCGCCACCGACACCGACGGAAGCCTGATGCCCTCCACCTTCGATCTGCTGGTCATCGGGGACGCCAACCCCGACATCGTCCTCGGACCGCTCGACACGCCACTCGCCTTCGGCCAGCGCGAGCAGCTCGTCGAGACGGGCCTGCTCACGCTCGGCGGCTCCGCCGCGATCATGGCCTGCGGTGCGGCCAGGCTCGGCATGAAGGTCGCGTTCGCCGGCCGCGTCGGCGACGACGACGCCGGTCGCTACGTACGGAGCGCCCTCCACGCCAGGGGCGTCAACACTGATGCCCTGCGGCTCGATCCCGGCCTGCCGACCCCGCTCACCACGGTGTTCACCCGGGCCGGCGACCGGGCGATCCTCACCGCCCCCGGCACCCTGCACGCCACCACCGGCGACGACGTCCCCGAGGCGCTGCTCGCCGACTGCAGGCATGTGCACGCCGCCTCCTACTTCCTCATGCCCGCTCTCGCGGAGGCGCTGCCCGGCCTGATGCGTGTGGCGCGCCGCCACGGCGCCACCACCTCGCTCGACACCAACGACGACCCGTCCGGCGCCTGGCGCGGCGACGCCCTCGACGCGCTGCTCGCCGTCACCGACATCCTGCTGCCCAACGCCCAGGAGGCGATCGCACTGGCCGGTCCCGCGGCCGGCCACGTCCGGCTCGACGAGGCCGCGGCCCGGCTCGCCGCGCTCGGGCCGCTCGTGGTCGTCAAGAACGGCGCCGACGGCGCCCTCGCCCATGACGGGCGCAGCGTCCTGCGGACAGCCGGTGTCCCGGCCAGTCCGAAGGACACCGTCGGCGCGGGCGACAGCTTCGACGCCGGCTTCGTCACCGCGACACTGAACGGCCTCGGCACCACCGACGCCCTCGAACTCGCTGCCGCCTGCGGTGCGCTGTCCACCCGGGCCCACGGCGGCACCCCCGCACAACCCACCTGGGACGAGGCGCAGGCAGCCGTCGCCCGCAACGGAGAGAACCCCTCATGACCACCAAGATCGTATTCATCGGCGCAGGAAGCGTCGTCTTCACCCAGGGACTGCTGGCGGACATCTTCGCCTTCCCCGAACTCAGGGGCGTCCACATCGCGTTGCACGACATCGACGCCGAACGCCTCGACACCGCCGAGGGTGCGGCCCGCGCCATCGCCGTACGGACCGGAGCCTCTCCGAGGATCACCGCGCACGCCGAGCGGCGGGAGGCACTCGACGGCGCAGACTTCGTCATCAACATCGTCCAGGTGGGCATGGGCGAGGCGACCCGCACCGACTTCGAGATCCCTGCCCGTCACGGGGTACGCCAGACCATCGGCGACACTCTCGGCATCGGTGGCATCTTCCGCGCGCTACGGACCTTCCCGCTGCTCAAGGCGCTGGGCGAGGACATCGCGGCGGTCTGCCCCGACGCGTGGCTGCTCAACTACACCAACCCCATGGCGATGAACGTGCAGTACCTCGCCCAGGCCACCGGCCTCAAGCGTGTCGTGGGACTGTGCCACTCGGTGTACTGGACCATGCACGACCTGGCGGAGCTGGTCGGCGTCCCCTTCGACGAGGTCAGCTACCAGGCCGCCGGCGTCAACCACCAGGCGTGGGTGCTGCGCTTCGAGCGCGAAGGAACCGACCTGTATCCCCTGCTGGACACCCGCATCGCGGAGGATCCCGAGCTGCGCCGGCGGGTCCGCGTCGACATGTACCGGCGCCTCGGCCACTATCCGACGGAGACCAGCGAGCACTCGTCCGAGTACGTGCCGTGGTACCTGGGCCACGAGAGCGAGGTGGAGCGGCTGCGGCTCCCCATCGGCGCCTATCTCGGCATCGTCGACGAGAACGTCGCCGAGTACGAGAAGACCCGCGCCGCGCTCGCCTCCGGGGCCGAGCTGCCCGTCGAGGGCACCTTGGAGTACGCCCCGCAGATCATCCACAGCATCACCACCGGCACCCCGCGCGCCGTCTACGGCAATGTTCCCAACCACGGACTCATCGACAACCTGCCGGCCACCGGAACCGTCGAAGTGCCCTGCCTCGTCGACGCGATGGGCGTCCAGCCCACCCGAATCGGCTCCCTGCCCGCCCAGTGCGCCGCCCTGAACCGCCAATACCTGAGTATGAACGACCTGGTCGTACGCGCCGCCCTGGAGGACGACCCGCGCTCCGTCAGGCAGGCGGCCATGGCTGACCCGGCCACCGGGGCAGCGCTGCCCGTCGAGCGCATCTGGGAGTTGTGCGACGACATGGTGCGCGCCCACGGCGAGCGGCTCCAGCCGTCCCTGCGCGCCGTCCTCGGAAGCTGATCACGGCACGGGCTGATCACGGGCCCCACCGGTCGCGCTTTTTCACCTGGCGAGGAGGGGGACGACGACCGGGGCCGCCACCCCCCACAGGAGAGGCCCCGGCCGTCTTCCACGGGGCCGCAGAGCGACCCCGTACTCATCTCAGCGCCGCCGGTGCGTTTTCTGTCACACCGCGCTGTGTCAGGAGACGGTTGCGGGTTGTACAAGTCATGGACGGGGCACCGTCCGACCACGTAGCGTGCTGAGGCGCGCAGCGTGGCGCAGTAGTGGTGACCAGCTACGATTCAGATCAGCAGGGCGGGTTGAGGGAGTGCTGGGGGACGACGCGGAGCTGACCGCCGCAGTGCTCGCGGCACAGGACGGGGACGAGGACGCCTTCCGGACTGTGTACCGCGCCGTGCATCCACGGCTGCTGGGCTACATACGGACGCTGGTCGGTGAACCGGACGCCGAGGACGTGGCGTCGGAGTCCTGGCTGCAGATAGCGCGTGACCTCGACCGGTTCAGCGGGGACGCCGACCGGTTCCGCGGCTGGGCGGCCAGGATCGCGCGCAACCGGTCGCTCGACCACATACGGATGCGGGGCAGGCGCCCCGCGATCGGCGGCGACGAGAGCGAACTGGCCGCTGAGCCCGCCGAGTCCGACACGGCCGGCGAGGCGCTGGAGTCGCTTGCCACCGGGCGCACCATCTCCCTCATCGCCCAACTGCCCCAGGACCAGGCCGAGGCGGTCGTGCTCCGGGTGGTGATCGGCCTCGACGCGAAGAGCGCGGCCAGGACGCTGGGCAAGCGGCCCGGCGCGGTGCGCACAGCGGCCCACCGGGGACTGAAGCGGCTGGCCGAGCTGGTGGGCGCCGACCACGGCCCGGAGGACGAAATTCCGGCGGCGGGCGAGGAGCTCGGCGCCGTACCCGCGCAACGCCCCGGCCGTCAGGGCTCGGTTGCGCCCGCCGGTGTGACGCATTCGCGTCCGTGGACGCAGAAGGACATGTGATGGCCGACGAGCAGCACGAGTGGCTTGACGTGGACGCGGCGGAGATGTTGCTCCGCGGTGAGCCCGTCGAACCCGTCGGCGATCACGCCAGGGCCCGGGCCCGCCGGCTGGAGGCCGCGCTGAGCTCGCTGCGGGATCCTGCCCCCGCCGGCGAAGAACTGCCTGGTGAGGCCGCCGTACTGGCCGCCTTCCGTGAGGCGTCCCGAGGCGGGAAGCGCGCCGGTGCGGCGAACCCCATCGGGCTCGCGGGACAGCAGGACGCCCGGCACACCGTACGGATCGGGGCGGCCCGCACGGCCACGCCCGGACGGCCGCGCTGGACCCGCCCGCTGCGTTACGGCCTCGCCGTCTCGCTCGCCGGGTGCGCGCTCGGCGGCGTGGCGGTCGCCGGGGGTACGGGCATGCTTCCCGCACCGTTCGGCGGGAGCCGCTCGCCCGCCCCCGCCACGTCGGTCTCCGCGTCCGCGTCCCCCGAGGAACTGGGCGCCGATCTGCCCGACGTCGGTGAGCCGCCCTCTCCGCTGCCCTCCGTCAGCCCGTCCGGTTCGCCCGGCCGGTCGAAGGCCCCGGACGCACCCGAGGACGGCGAGGCAGGGAGCGACGGGCGGACCGGGCAGGACGGCGGGCCCGCGACGGACCACGAGGACACAGGCGGCGACAGCGCCACCGGCGGCGGCACCCAGGACGGCACGGGGGGACGCGAGGTGCCCCAGGGGCCCACGGCCGAGGTGTACAAGAAGTCGGTCAAGGCCTGCCGTGCCTACCGCGACGACACCCTGGGCGAGGAGGAGGAGTCCCGGCTCCTCGAACTGGCCGACGGGAAGAGCAATCTGAAGCGCTTCTGCGACCGCCTCCTCGGCGCGGAGGACGGTGACGGCGGGAGCGGTGAGCCCGGCGAGGGCCAGGACGACGACCAGGACACCGTCGGGGGCGACGCCGGGAGCGGCGACGGCGAGTCCTCCCTTCCCTCCATCGGCTTCCGTCCGCCCACCGTGCAGAGCCCGCCGGACCAAGGGCCCGAGGACGCGACGGACTCATCGAAGAGCCCGCCGCCCGGGCCCTCTCTCGCACTCGTAACGCGCTGACCTGCGTAAACGCCTCAGCTGTAACGTTCTTCGGCGGCGCGGCGCAGTAATGAGTGCCGACTGGTCATCGGCCGCGCGATGAGCCGAGGTTCCCCCCGTACCTTCGGCTCCGCGCACCCGGCGCGGGCGGGACACGTTCCCCCGGTCCCGCCCGCGCCCCTTATTCGGTTGAACGCTCTATCAGTAAACGACGACCTTGTCGCCGTTCCGCACCTGGGCGTAGAGCGACGCGATCTTCCCCTCGTCCCGTACGTTCACGCAGCCGTGCGAGGCGCCGTTGTAGCCGCGCGCCGCGAAGTCGGACGAGTAGTGCACCGCCTGGCCGCCGCTGAAGAACATGGCGTACGGCATGGGGGAGTCGTAGAGCGTCGACACATGGTGGCGGGACTTCCAGTACACCGAGAAGGTGCCGTCGCGGGTGGGCGTGTACTGCGAGCCGAACCGCACGTCCATCGACGAGACGACCTTGCCGTCGATCATCCAGGACAGCGTGCGGCTGTTCTTGCTGATGCACAGCACCCGGCCCTTCACGCAGCGGGCGTCGGGCTTCGCGGCCTTCGGGGTGGGGGCCGGCGGGTCGAGCTCCTCGGCCGTCGGTTCCCGGGTCATCGCGAGCAGCCGCTCCCAGGTGACGGTGTCGGTACGACCTGTGCGGGACAGGCCCCGCTTGCCCTGGAAGGACTGCACGGACGCGACGGTCACGGTGCCGTAGTAGCCCGTGGGGCTCCGGTCGAAGTGACCGATCTGGCGCAGCCGCGCCTGGAGCTCCCGTACCCGCTTGCTCCGGTCCCCGACGGACATCAGGGTGCTGGGCTGCGGGGAGGGCCGCGCGCTCGGTGTCCGCGAGTGGGTGCTCCGACGGGGTCCCCCGCGAGCCCCGCCGCCCGGCTCGGCGTCGTCCGTGGGCCGCGCGGAGGTGGGGCCCGCGGAGGATCTCGTCGGAGCCGCGGTGGGTTCAGCGGCCCCCACCGTCTCGACCTTGCAGCCCGCCGTGAGCGTGGCCAGCGCGACCACACCGGCGGCCGCCACGGCCATCGTGCGCACTCTGCGCGCGTTCCCGTTCGTCCGTATGCGTCTGCGTCTCATCCTCGGCCCCCTGATTCGCGCCTGTGGTTCGCGCGTGAATATCTCATGAGACGGATTCCCTCGCTGCCCGGTTGCCGAACCCTGCGCATAGTGGGAGACGTACGCAGATCGAAGTGGGAGGCACAGCAGATGACGCGTGAGTCCGAGTCGGGACTGCCCATCGAGCCGGTCTACGGGCCGGAGGCGCTCGAAGGCTGGCGGCCGGAGGAGAAGCTGGGCGCCCCGGGTTCCTTCCCCTTCACGCGTGGTGTCCACCCCACGATGTACACGGGCAGACCCTGGACGATGCGGCAGTACGCGGGATTCGGCACCGCCACCGAGTCCAACGCCCGCTACAAGCAGCTGATCGCCAACGGCACGGCCGGTCTGTCCGTCGCGTTCGACCTCCCCACCCAGATGGGGCACGACTCGGACGCCCCCATCGCCTCGGGCGAGGTCGGCAAGGTCGGTGTGGCGATCGACTCCATCGACGACATGCGTGTCCTCTTCGACGGCATCCCGCTGGGCGAGGTCTCCACCTCGATGACCATCAACGCCCCCGCCGCGCTGCTCCTTCTCCTCTACCAGCTGGTCGCGGAGGAACAGGGTGTTCCGGCGGACCGGCTGACGGGCACCGTCCAGAACGACGTGCTCAAGGAGTACATCGCCAGGGGCACGTACATCTTCCCGCCGAAGCCCTCGCTGCGGCTGATCGCCGACATCTTCAAGTACTGCCGGGCCGCGATCCCCAGGTGGAACACCATCTCGATCTCCGGCTACCACATGGCCGAGGCGGGTGCTTCGCCCGCGCAGGAGATCGCCTTCACCCTGGCCGACGGCATCGAGTACGTCCGTACCGCCGTGGCGGCCGGCATGGATGTGGACGACTTCGCGCCGCGGCTCTCCTTCTTCTTCGTCGCCCGCACGACGATCCTCGAAGAGGTCGCCAAATTCCGTGCCGCGCGCCGGATCTGGGCGCGGGTGATGCGGGAGGAGTTCGGCGCGAAGAACCCCAAGTCCCTGATGCTTCGCTTCCACACCCAGACGGCGGGTGTCCAGCTCACCGCCCAGCAGCCCGAGGTCAATCTGGTCCGGGTCGCCGTGCAGGGTCTTGGCGCGGTCCTGGGCGGCACGCAGTCGCTGCACACCAACTCCTTCGACGAGGCCATCGCCCTGCCGACGGACACGTCGGCCCGCCTGGCCCTGCGGACCCAGCAGGTCCTGGCGTACGAGACGGACGTGACGGCGACGGTGGACCCCTTCGCCGGTTCGTACGTCGTCGAGAGGATGACCGACGACGTCGAGGCCGCGGCCCTGGAGCTGATGCTCAGGGTCGAGGACATGGGCGGCGCGGTCGACGCCATCGAACGCGGCTTCCAGAAGGGCGAGATCGAGCGCAGCGCCTACCGCATCGCCCAGGAGACGGACAGCGGGGAGCGTGTCGTCGTCGGCGTCAACCGGTTCCGCCTCGACGAGGAGGAACCGTACGAACCGCTGCGGGTCGACCCTTCGATCGAGGCCCAGCAGGCGGCCCGGCTGGCGCGACTCCGCGCCCAGCGGGACCAGGGGGCGGTGGACGCGGCTTTGGCGGAGCTGAGGACGGCGGCGGAGGGTACGGACAACGTGCTGTACCCGATGAAGGACGCGCTGCGGGCACGGGCGACGGTGGGCGAGGTCTGCGACGCGCTGCGGGAGGTCTGGGGGGCGTACGTCCCGACAGACGCGTTCTGAGGGGCGTCGACGGCCACCCTCGTCGCTGTCCGCTCGACTGCGACGAGGGCTGGTCCGCCGCATTCTGGACCGCCCGGGCGAATTGTCGTAGCCGCGTGCGAGACTCCGTTCATGCTGGGTGTCACCGATCTTCCGACCTATCTCGCCGGCCTGGTGCTGATCATTCTGCTGCCGGGGCCCAATTCGCTGTACGTGCTGTCCGTCGGCGCGAGGCGTGGTGTGCGTACGGGGTATGTGGCCGCCGCCGGAGTGTGGACCGGGGACACGATCCTGATGACGCTGTCGGCGCTGGGCGCCGCCTCCCTGTTGCAGACGACGCCCCTGCTCTTCGCTGTCGTCAAGTTCGCCGGCGCGGGCTATCTGACCTGGATGGCGATAGGGATGATGCGGACGGCTCTGTCGATGTGGCGCCGGCGGCACCAGCACATGGCCGAGCTGGCGGATGAGGACGGCACGCCCGCGAAGGAGGCGGAGCATCCCTACCGGCGGGCGCTCGTGGTCAGTCTGTTCAATCCCAAGCTGATCCTGTTCCTCATCTCCTTCTTCGTGCAGTTCGTCGACCCGGGTTACGCCTATCCGGGGCTGTCCTTCCTGCTCCTGGGCACGCTGCTGCAGATCGGCAGCTTCCTCTACCTCTCGGCGCTCATATTCGGCGGCACCCGCCTGGCCGCCGCCTTCCGCCGCCGCAAGCGGCTGTCGGCGGGGGCCACTTCGGCGGCGGGTGTGCTGTTCCTCGGATTCGCGGCGAAGCTCTCTCTCAGCTGAGGCGGAGGGCGCCGGGGCTCAGTGGTGCCAGGCCGTGCCGCCGACGTTGTGGATCATGCGCTGGAGGACCTTGAGGGCGGCGACGTACTCCTCGTCGGGGATGCCGGTGTGGATGTCCGCGATCGCCCCGCCGACCCGCTCGGCCGCCCTGGTGCGCAGCGCGTGCCCTTCGGTGGTCATCCGCAGGTGGGTGGTGGGGTCCTCGGTGACCAGGCCCTGGGCGATGAGCGCGTCGATCTCGGGCTCCAGCGAGTCGCCGACGTTCAGATAGCCGCGGAGCACCGCCACCACCTCGGCGCGTGGACGGCCCTCCTCGTCCGCTTCGGTCAGCTGGTTGAGCACCCACCAGGGCGGCTGGGTCAGACCGTGTTCGGCCAGTGCGGCCCGGATGTGGGTCACGGTCGCGTCGTGGGCCGCCCAGCTCCAGTAGCCGATGGGCTGCCGTGCGAGTCCTGCGTCGTCATGTGAGTAGTCCATGCCCCGGACGGTAGGACCTCAAGCGAAGTCGAGGTCAAGGCCGATCCCTCGTGCGTAGGCGGCGAGCCCTGCGGTGTCCTCGCCCGCCCAGCCGATGTAGCCGTCGGGCCGCACCAGGAACAGGCCCTTGCCGTATACCTCGTACGCCTCCGTGCGGTGGGTCCGCAGCAGGGTGCCGTCCGGCGAGGGCAGGGCGGCGTCGGTGCCGACGGCGAGCAGCGTGAAGTGCGGCCCGCGGAAGACGTCGAAGAGCCGCCTGCCCCCGCCCGCCGGCCCGTCGGGCGCCCGGTCGCCGGCCTCCAGGAGACCGGCCCGCCCCGAAGCCAGCGGCCCTCCGCGGTAACCGAGCCCCAACTGCTGCGCTGCCGCCCCGCGTTCCTGGCGGCCCTGGTGGATGCGGGTCGAGAGGCCGAGCATCTCGGCGGCGACCGGGCGGCGTTCCTGCTCGTACGTCTCCAGCAGGGCCGCTGGTGCTCCGTGCAGCAGGACCTGGCCGAGCTTCCAGCCGAGGTTGTACGCGTCCTGGATGCTCGTGTTCAGGCCCTGGCCGCCGGCCGGGGAGTGGACGTGCGCGGCGTCGCCGGCGAGGAGGACCCGGCCGGCGCGGAACCGGTCGGCCAGCGCGGCGCGCGGCCGGAAGTCCGACGACCAGCGCACCTCGGTGACGTCCTGGGCGGCCAGGTGGGTGCGGGCCGCGACGAGCCGCCGCACGCCTTCCGGGGTGGTGTCCGGCGTCCCTTCCTTGATCTGCGCGACCAGCTGGAAGTCCGGGGTGCCGGGCAGCGGGCACAGCGTGAGCAGGCCGGCGTCGCCCAGGAAGATGTGCCAGTTCAGCCGGTCGAGGGCCGCCTCGGCGATCCGTACGTCCGCCACCACGGTGGGGGAGGGGTCGACGGTCTCGCCGTCCATGGTGATGCCGAGCGAGCGCCGGACCGTGGAGCGCCCGCCGTCCGCCGCGACCAGGTAGGAGGCGCGCACCTCGCCGGTGGTGAGCTGTGCGGTGACGCCGTCGGTGTCCTGGGACAGACCCGTGAGGGCGGCCGAGAAGAGGATGTCGCCGCCCAGCTCGCGCAGGCGCGCGGCCAGGATCTCCTGGGTCCGCCACTGCGGCATCGCCCACGGAGCTCCGTACGGCTCGGCCTCGGTGGGCGCCGCGCGGCGGAAGATGTCGTACTCACCCTGGCGCTCGCCGTCCTTCCAGGTCATCCCGACGAGCGCGGGGCCGCCGTGCTCACGCACCGCGTCGCCGACGCCGAGGTCGTCGAGGACCTCCAGGGTGCGCGGCTGGATGCCCTTGCCGCGCGAGCCGGGGAAGAGCGCGGGGGCTTGCTCGACGAGGAGGGCGCGTACGCCACGGCGGGCCAGGTCGCAGGCCAGGGCGAGACCGCTGGGGCCCGCGCCGACGATGAGGACCCCGGTTTCCTTAACGCTGTTAAGTTCCATAATTGGGAGTGTGTGCTTAACGCTGTTAAATTGTCAAGGTGGGTACGACGAAGATCGACCGGGCGCGCGTCGCGGACACCGCCCTGGAGCTGCTGAACGAGGTGGGCCTCGACGGCCTGAGCCTGCGCGCCATCGCCAGGGAGCTGGACGTCAAGGCGCCCGCGCTCTACTGGCACTTCAAGGACAAGCAGGCGCTGCTCGACGAGATGGCCACGGTGATGTACCGCCGGATGCTGACGGAGGAGCTCCCCGGGCCGGTGCCCCGCACCTGGCAGCAGCAGATGGTCGCGTACCAGGGCGCGCTGCGCGGGGCGCTCCTGCGCTACCGGGACGGTGCCAAGGTCTACAGCGGCGCCCGCTTCACCGGGACCGACCACGCCGAAGGCCTGGAGACGCACCTGGGCACCATGGTCGACGCGGGCTTCGAGCTGTGGCAGGCGGTGCGCGCGGGCACCACGGCGCACGCCTACACGATGGGCTTCGTCACCGAGGAGCAGGGCGTCCAGCCCATGCCGGACGAGCGGCGCGACGGGTACGACTTCGACGAGCGTGCCGCGCGTATGGAGGGCTATCCGCTCGCGGCGGCGGCCGGGGCCGAGATCTTCACGCGCTACGACGAGCGCTTCGAGGACGGCCTGTGGATCGTGGTCGCCGGTATCGAGGCGCGCTACGGCGTGTGATAGCCCGGCTCGCCCCGGCGCGGGTCACCCCCGGTGCGGGTCACCCCCGCGATGCCCAGAGTTCACCGTTCGTCGGGCCGGGAGACACCCACTCCTTCATCCGCGTCCGTAGCGTGTGCGGACCAAGATCGAAGGCGAGGGCCCGCGTGCCGAAACTGTCCGTTGTCGTTCCGTTCCACAATGTCGGCGCCTTCGCCGACACGACCCTGGGCAGCCTTGCCCGCAACGCGGGCCCGGACATCGAGTTCCTGCTGGTCGACGACTGCTCCACGGACGACACCCCGGCCATCGTCGACCGCTGGGCCGACAGGCTCCCGCAGGCCGAGGTCATCCGGCACGAGAAGAACGTGGGGATCGCGGCGGCCCGCAACAGCGGCATCGACGCGGCCCGGGGTGACTTCGTCACCTTCCTCGACGGCGACGACTGGTACGCCCCCGGCCACCTGGGCCGGCTGCTGCACGCCGCCGCCGATCTCGACTGCGACTTCGCCCGCACCGACCACGTCCAGGCCACCGGGACCAGCCGGGTCGTGCGGCGCGCCCCCGCCCGGCTCCGTGACACCGTGCTCGACCCGCGCGAGGGCATCGCGTCCCCCGAGTGGGAGACCCTGGTCGACTACCCCTTCGTCTGGGCGGGCGTCTACCACCGGCGGCTCTTCGAGGACGGCGGCCACCGTTTCACCACCCGGCTGCGCACCGCCGAGGACCGGCTGTGGGTCTGGCAGCTGCACCTGCGGGCCCGCACCTGCGCGGCGCTGAATCTGTACGGGATCTTCTACCGCCGCGGAGTCACCACGTCCCTGACGCAGATCAAGGACTCCCGGCAGCTGGACTTCTTCCCCGCCTACGACGCGGTGATCGACGAGATACGCGACGACCCGGACGCGGAGCTCCTCCTCCCCAAGGCCGTCCGCACCTACTGCGCGATGATCGCCTTCCACAACGAGAAGGCCGACGCCTACGAACCCGCGACGTTCCGGCGTCTGCGCCAGGAGTCGGCAGCCGCGCTGCACCGCATGCCGCAGCAGGTGCTCGACCACACCCTGACGATGATGGACACCAGGCGCAGCACTCTGCTCAACCGCCTGCGTGACAAGCAGAAGGCCGCCTGACCCATGCCCACGCGCACCCAGATCTTCCAGGTCTCGACCCTGTACGGCGCCGCCACGCTCGCGGCGGCCCTGGACGCCGGCTGCTTCGGACCCGGGCAGGACAGCCACCGCATCCTGCTCGTCTCCAACAACGCGGCGGTCCCCGAAACCGCCCTCGGACTCGACGAGATGCGCGGCTACGGGGACATCGCCGCCCGCTTCGACGCGGTCGTCGACTGGAACGACGCCATCAGCCCGCACCACCCCAGCGGCTGGGGCCCGCGCGCCGAGGAGACCGAACTCTGGCAGCGCGCCTTCCGTCTCGCCTGGGGCATCGCCCCCGAGGGCCCCGTCGACCTCGCCGTCGAGTCCATCCAGGTCAACCCGGCCCGCGCGCTGGCCGCGATCTTCTCCGAGAGCGCCGTCCATGTCTACGCGGACGGTCTGATGAGCTACGGCCCGACCCGTAACAAGGTGCCGCGGTCCATCGCCTGCCGCGTCCAGCGGGTGCTCCACCTCGACCTCGTACCGGGGCTGCGCCCGCTGCTACTCGCCGAGTCGGGCGTCGAGCCCGAGATCGTCCCGGACGACGCCTTCCGCAAGGTGCTCGGCGAGATCGCGGCTGCGGCGGACGGTGACCGAAAGCTCGCCGAGGCGGAGGCCGGTGCCCCCACGGCCGTACTCCTCGGCCAGTACCTCGCCGCGCTGAACATCCTCACGGCCGAGGAGGAGGAGGACCTGCACCTGCGCATGCTGCGCGGCGCGGCGCGGGCCGGCCACACCTCCATCCTCTTCAAGCCCCACCCCACCGCGCCGGCCCGCTACTCCCGGGCGCTGGACGACGCGGCGAGCGCCCTCGGGGTGCGGCTGACCACGCTCGACAGTCCGCTCCTGGCCGAGACGCTCTACGAGCGTTGCGCGCCCACGCTCGTCGTCGGCTGCTTCTCGACCGCGATGTTCACCGCCGCCGTGTACTACGGCATCCCGGTGGCCAGGGTCGGCACCCGCCTCGTCCTGGACCGCATCACCCCGTACGAGAACAGCAACCGCATCCCCCTGACCATCGTCGACCACCTCGTGCCCGACCTGGACGAGCAGTCAGGCGAGCCCGTGCCCGAACTCCCCTCCACAGCACCGGAATCCCTCGCGCCGCTGGTCAGGACGGTCGGCTACTGCATGCAGTCCGGGCTCCACCCCACGCTGCGCGCCGAGGCCGAGTCCTGGCTGCGCGACCACCTCGGCCCCACCACCCAGCACTACTTCAAGCGGCGTCGCCTGCAGAAACTCACCCTGCCGGGCGGCGGCCCGCGAGGAGCGGCGATCCGGCTGCGCCGCACCGTGCGACGCACCCGCAGCAGCCTGGGCCTCTGACCCCGAGCCGGGGCGCGCGTCCCGGCGGCCACTGATCACAGAACGGCGGAACGAGCATGGGCCAGACCTTCGCGGGGCTGCTCAAGGCAGTGCGGGCGAGAACCGGGCAGGGCGGCACGGCACAGCCGGCCCCCACGGCCGCCCTGCGTCTGTGCGGCGACTACCTCGCGGGCCTCACGGCGAGCGGCCCCCTGAACGACGCCCGGCAGACCCGGCTCGTCGCCGCCATGGGGAGCCTCACCACGGCCACCGGCGCGGACGCCCTGTTCGACGCCCTGCTCCGCACCGGCCAGCGCGGCCTGGAGGCCGAAGGGGACACGGAGACGCGCCTCGCCCTGGACATCGCCACAGAGGCGACCGAGCTGCGGCCCAGGTCCAAGGGCGCCTGGCGGCTGCGCGGCGCGGCCCTCGACGCACTGGGCCACCGCGACGAAGCGGCGCAGGCCTTTGAGCGCCATCTGGAACTCCAGCAGAACCCGGCGGCGGCCGAGGACATCGCGCGCCGCATCACCACCCTCGGGGAGCAGCGCGCCTGCCTGGACGAGGCCGCGGCGCTGCTCCCCGGCGAGGACGGCACCCGGCTGCGGGCCCTGCACAACGCCCCCGCGGGACAGGCCCGTGCCGACTTCGCCGAGACCGTACGCCGCCGGAGCACCGAGGGCGGCGGCACGGCGGACCCGGCCGTCCGCCGCCTCACCGCCCTGTACGCCGCCCACCGCCGGCTCCTGGACCGGGGCAGGATGGCCGACCCCCTGCTCGGCGGCGCGGAACCCCTCGGAGCCGGTGCCCTGCGCCGCCTGGTCGACGGCCGCTCCGTCTGCCTGGTCTCCGGTGCGGCCCGGATCGCCGACGAGGAGCGGGAACCCGGCAGCCCGCTCGGCAAGCTGATCGACGGATACGACCTGGTGGTGCGCTGCGACACCCTCCCGGCCGCCGCCCCGCGCACCGACGTGCACGCGGTCACCCTGCGCGGTGACACGCCCTGGACGGGCCCCTCCTGGGACCGGCGCACCGGCACCCGGCTGGTCTTCGGCGACTCTCTGCCGCACTGGCGCCGTTCGCTGCGCGCCCGCCTGGTCACCGGCGCCCAGGACCACATCGGCGATGCCTCGCTGCGGCACCCCCTGGACGATCCGGCGCTGCTCGGCGAGGACGGCTGGGGTGAGAGGACCGGCACCGCGTTCACCGTGCTCAGGCTCCTGGACTTCCTGGACACGGCCGACCGCCTGGACCTCATCGGCTTCGGACTGCCGGGTCAGCTGCTGCCGCGCGAGCGGGACTGGGTCACGGCCCGCGCGACACACGAGGATGAGACCGAGATGAGGACCGCACTGCGATGAACCCCTCTGCCGAGCCCACCGACGACAGCAGCCCAGGGCCCGCGGCCCGCCACGGAGAGGCGGCCCCCGCCGCCGCCCGCCACGGACAGACCGGCCCCGCAGGCCCGGACCTCGCCGCCGACGACCGGCGCGCCGTCACCGGCAAGCGGAGGATCGCGTTCGCCGCGTACGCCGACGAGGACCGGATGCCCGGCCTCCTGGTGCTGCTGCGCAGCCTCGCGCTCGCCGACCCCGTCGTCTGCGAGGACTTCCTCCTCCTGCACCCCGGACTGCCGGACTCGGCGATCGACGCCGCCCGCCGGCTGCACCCGCGTCTCGTCCCGCGTGTCGCGGACAGCCGCCTCGACGTCTTCCGGGCGACCGGCTACGACACCGTCATCGCGCTCGGCCCGGGCATGGTCGTCCTCCGCTCCCTCCAGCCGCTGCTGGCCCTGCGCACCGGAGTGGCCGCCGTGCCGCAGCCAGGACCCGGCGGCGGACGGACCGTGCGCGACGGCGGGCTGCTGGTGATCCAGCGCCAGGACGTGACGGACACCGTGCTGGACGCGCTGGCCGAAGGCGGCGAGGACACGGTCGACCGTGCGCTGGCCGAGTCGGGAATCCTCGAACCGCTCGGCACCCGCTACGACTTCCCGGCCGGCCGGCTGTACGACGACACCCCCGTACCTGACAGCACCGTCGTCCTGCACTTCGCCGAGCATCTCGACCCCGGCGCTCCGGCGCGCGAGGCGCGTGAGCGCTTCGAACTGGACGACGAGGCATTCCGCGCCGCCTACTGCGCCCTGCCGGGCCCCAAACACCCCGAGCTGCTCCTGCACTGCGCCCTGCCGCTCCCCGAAGGGGGGCGTGCGCCGGTGGACCTGGTCCGGCAGGTCGCGGAGGTGCACCGGCAGCAGGGTCGCTACGACGACGCCGTCACCCTGCTGACCGCCGCCGTGGCGGACCGCCCGGACCTGCCGCGCTGCCACGAGACGCTGGGCATCAGCCTGATGGCCCTGTCCCGCTACGAGGAGGCCGAGGCGCACCTCCTCCTGGCCACCGTGTCACCGGACTTCGCCGCCCGTGCCTACGGTCAGCTCGCCCGGTTGGCCTGGCTGCTCGGCCGGACCTCACAGGCGCGGGCGTACGCCCTGGAAGGCCTCGACGCCGACCCCACCGATGGCAACTGCCGCGCCTGGTATGCCCGTACGAACACTCTCGTGGAGGCGGAACCAACCGGGGAACCGGCGCCCGCCGCCGAACAGCTCGCCCATGTCGCCCTGTTCGCCGACGGTCAGGAGAACGCGGGCGACAAGGTGCTCCCCGAAGCCGTGCGCCAGTGCTTCGGCTCCGACACCGGACCCGCCCGCTGGCACGAACGGTCCGTGCATCTGCTGGTCGACGAACCCGCCCTGGAGGAGCTGAACGCCAGGCGCGGCATCGTCGTCGGCGGCGGCGGGCTCTTCCTCCCCGACACCGCGCCCAACAGCAACAGCGGCTGGCAGTGGAACGTCTCCGACGACGTCCTGGCCAGGATCACCGCGCCGCTCGCCGTCTTCGCGGTCGGCTACAACGTCTTCGACGGCCAGCGCTACCGCCGGGAGCGCTTCGCGGCGAGCCTGCGCGCCCTGGTCGGGAAGTCGGCCTTCTTCGGGCTGCGCAACCAGGGTTCGGTGGACCGGGTCAGGGAACTCCTGCCCGAGGAGCTGCGGGACCGGGTGCGCTACCAGCCCTGCCCCACCACCGTGGCCCGCCACCTCGACCCCACCCTGGACGGCGACGGCGACGGCGACGGCGACGGCTACGGTGCCGGCGACCGGGACCGGGACGACACCGTGCTGATCAACTGCGCCTACGACCGCGCCGGCCTGCGCTTCGGCCACGACTACGGCCACTTCCTGGCCGAAACGGCCGCCGCCGTACGCGACATCGGCAAGCGGGCCGAGGTGCGTTACGCCGCCCACATGCCGGCCGACGAGAAGTTCGTGCACGACCTGCGCAGGGAACACGGCATCGCGCTCCCGGTGGAGCCGCTGTACCTGTTCACCAACGACCGCATCCGTGAGCTCTACCGGCGTACGCGCCTGGTGATCGGGATGCGCGGGCACGCGGGAATGATCCCCTTCGGCTGCGGCACGCCCATCATCAGCCTGGTCTCGCACCCCAAACTCGCCTACTTCCTCTCCGACATCGACCGCCCCGACTGGGGTGTGTCCGTCCACGACAGGGCACTGGGCGCCCGCCTCGCCGAGCGTGCCGCGGCCGTGCTGGACGACCACCGGGCTGCCGTGGCCGATGTGCACGGCCGGCAGGAGCGCCTGTGGTCGGTCACCCGCGCCAACCTCGCCGAGCTCCAGGACATCTTCGGCATGCCGGTCCCGCACGTCCCAGGCCCCCGGACCGCCCAGCCGGCACGGGGACTTCACCTGCCTGACACCCGGACGAAGTGACTGTTCACCCGACCGGAGTTCACCCGCCCACCGCCCGCTCCTAGCCTGCGATGACTATGTCTTCCTCTGTTTACCCGGCCGGTTCGCCAGCCCCCGCGCAGTCCCCCGGCCCGGTCCCCGAAGCCCGCCCGCGCCGCGAACACCGTTACGACATCGACCTGATCCGGCTGATCTGCTCGAGCGGCGTGATCCTCAGCCACACGGGCGGCGCCCTTCTGACCGCGGCGGGACGCGAGGCATCGAACGGCCCCGGTGTCTACTGGGTGGGTCTGGTGGCGGACTCGGTGGGCCGCTTCGCCGTGCCGCTGTACTTCACGATCGCCGGATGGGCCGTCCTCGTCGGCGCCCCGGTCCGTGACGGCCGGCAGCTCCGGCAGCGGATCGTACGGATCGTGGTGCCGCTCGCCGTATGGACGCTGCTCTACATCGCCTGGGGCCGGCTGCGCGACACCAACGACGGACCTGCGAGCAGGCTCGCCTTCGACGCGCTGTTCGCCTCGGTGCGCCCGGCGTACCACCTCTGGTACCTCTACGCCTACGTCCCCGTGATCATCGTCCTGGCGTTCGCCGCCCTGGTGAAGTCGGGCAAGCGCCCCTGGGGCCTCGGCGTCGCCCTCCTCGTCATCGCGGCGGCCCCGACCCTGTTCGGCGACATCGCCCAGGTCACGGGCCACGACCTGCCGCGCTTCGGGTGGAGCTTCGTCCCGTACCAGCTGGTCTACGCGGCCATGGGCGCCCTGCTCTACGCGCGCCCCGCCGGGGCCTTCGGCCGGCGGAACCTGTGGTGGCTGCTCCCGGCCGGTGTGCTCGTGGCCGGTGTCGTCGCCTACCAGCACGGGGTGCACTACGCGATTCCGAACGCGAACATCCTGGTCGCCCTGTTCAGCGCGGGTGTGCTGGTCTCCCTGCACCGTGTGCGGATCCCCGAGCGCCTGCGTCCGGTGCTGACGCGTCTGGCGGGCGCCTCGTTCGGCGCCTACATGATCCACGTACTGGTGCAGGAGACCCTCACCGACGCACTGGTCGACCCGGGTCTCTCGCTGCCGGTGGCCGCGGCCCTGGTCCTCGGCGTCAGCGCCGCCACGGTCGCCCTGTCCTTCGGCGCCGCTCTCCTCTGGGACCGCCTGGGGCTCAAGCGGCTGCTGGGCTGAACAACACAGGGATCAGCGGCGCTTCAGCGTCCGCGCCCGGCGTGCGATCCGGCGCAGTGTGGCGTTCCGGCGCACGAAGGCGAGGCGTGCCGGGACGACGCCGGGCAGGGCCAGGGAACCGAGGCGGCGGCGCTTGAAGTAGCGCCAGGTCCTCGCGTTCAGACGGGTCGACAGATAGCGCTCGGCGGCCGGGCGCAGGTCGGGGCGTACCCGTGGCTGCATGGCGAAGGCGACCGCTGGCAGCAGACCACCGAGTGCGTCGGCCACCGTGTCCTCGGTCAGCGCTGCGTGGTCGGCCACGGCGGCGCGATCGGCCAGGTCGGGCAGCAGCGCGTCGACGATCGTGACGGGGATCCTCGCCGGGTTCTCGTAGGGGGAGAGGCGCTCCAGGAGCGTCCCGGTCCCGGCCCTGGCCACCGGTAGCCCGTAGTACGCGGCGGCGGTGAGCAGCGCCGTCGAGCAGGAGCCGACGACGAGCGCGGGGCGCAGCCGCTCGAAGAGGGCCTCGGCGAGGACCTGGCCGCCGGGCAGCCGGATGTCCGGCACGGTCAGCTCGACACCGAGGCGTACGGCCTCCGCCCGCAGAGCGGGAAGGGCGGGCGCGGGGCCGTATGCCTCGGTGTCGGGCCGGAGCACGAGATGCGTGTGGCCGATGGCGGCCGTGCCGCGGATCATCCGCAGGTGCAGCTCCGTCTCGTCGGCGGCGGGAAGCGTCCCGGCACCGGAGAGCAGCAGCAGCGCGGCCCCCTGCGGAGCCGGGTGCTCCGGTGCGGCCGCCGCCAGCTCACCGAAGACCCTCAGCAGGGCCGGAGCGGACAGCGGGCGTGGAACGGCGTCGAATTCGCCCAGCAGCAGCGGTGCCAGGCCGGGGAGCAGGTCCGGGTGGATCAGCTGCCCTACCCGGGTGCCGATCAGCGGCGGGATCTTCTCCGGGGTAGGGCCGTAGCCGGTCAGCCCGTCCGTGTACACGCTCACCGGTCCGCCGGTGAAGATCTGGGCGACGGCCTGGGAGGGGCCGGTGTGCGGGGACTCGATGACCAGCTCGACCTCCTCGTCCCCGAGGCCCCACGCGCGCCGCAGATGGCGTTCCCACAGGGGTACGTCGTCGGGCCTGGGTGTCCAGGCGCCCGGGTGCAGCGGGAAGACGGCGTCGTTCCACGAGCGCACCTCGTCGAACCGGGCGCGCAGCCCCGCGAATCCGGGCAACGCCTCGAACGGCGCCGCAGCCTCGGGAATCGCCGTGGTGTCGGAGAGCACCAGGACGCGACGCCGGGAACAACCGGAGCCCCCGGGCGCGCCGGACGTGCCGGCCGCGGCGGAGTCCTCGGGCTCGAAGAAGCCGGCATCGAGCGCCGCGGCGAGCACGGCCAGACCCCGGAAGCTGGAGGCGACAAAGATCTGTACGGTCACGCGGCAGCCGCTTTCTCGGTGACGGCGGGCCGGCGGCGCAGCCTGCGCAGCACGGTCGCCCGTTCGGTGTCCATGGAGTCCAGGACGTCGTCGAGCACGCGCCCCGGCATGTTCCTGAGCGCCGCCGACGCGAGCGATTTCAGGCTGCGGGCCACGGGCGGCTCGAATTTCTCCATGGATCCGATGTGATGGGAAATAACGGCGCAGTAGGTCCGCACGGCTTTCGGCATCAGGACTTCCGCGTCCCGGTCGGCCGCGGTGTCGGCCAGCACCTGGTCATACGCCCGAATGAAATCGAGCTGGCGTTCGTCGCCGATCCTGGTGAGGGACGATGCGACCCCCCGCCGGTAGAAATGGCTCAGCGTTCCCAGGACCGCGAAGGATTCCGCTTCCCGGTGCAGCCGCCAGATCCACGGCCGGTCCTCGGCCGTCCGCAGCCCGTCGGTGAAGTGCAGCAGCCCCCGGTCCAGCAGGCTGCGGTGGTAGAGCCCTGCCCAGGCGTACGCGTAGTCCACCGAGGTGGTCCGGCCGACGGGCAGGATCGCGTCCCTGGGGTCGCTCACCACGTCCCGCAGCCCGTGCTGGACCCGGCGTACCGTGCGGGACGTGCCGGTGACCTGGACATGGTCCGTACGTACGAACGCGCAGCCCAGGGCCTCGATCCGGGCGAGCAACCGGGTGTAGTGACCGGGTGCGAGCCAGTCGTCGCCGTCCAGGAAGGCGATGTACTCGCCGCGGGCCGCGTCCAGGCCGGTGTTGCGGGCGGTGGCCAGACCGGCGTTGCGTTCGTGCCGGTGCACCACCACCCCCTCGATGCCGTCCTGGGCCCGGCGCAGGAGATCCGCCGTCCCGTCGGTCGAGCAGTCGTCGACAAGGATGAATTCGAAGTCCTCGCGGGTATTGGACCGCAGGCTTCTGAGAGTGTCGGGCGCGTATGCCTGGACGTTGTAGAACGGCACGATGACGGAGAGCTTAACCACCCGCATCACGCTAGGGGTGGCCCCGGCCTTTGCCTTGACCCCTGTCCGTACGGAAAGTGAACGGCGGGGGGCGGAAAAGTGAACCCGTCCGCATTCGGACGCGATTCACCCATTTCCCGAGCGGAATCCCCAAGCGTCGACCGGCTGTTAACCATCTGTTGCCACCGCGTTGGGCCGCGGATCGAAATGGCTTCCTAACTTTTACGACGTGCCCCCTCGTACCGATGACGCGGCTGCTCCCGCCGCCACCCCCGCAGCCGACCGTGCGGCTCTCCGCATAGCCGTGCTCGCCGACTCCGACACCCGGTGGAAATGGGGCGCGCTCACCGCGCGCCGCCTCTCCGGAGCCGGGGAGACCGGAGCCCCGGAGACCGGGACCCCGGAGACCGGTGCGGCCGGGCGCCCCGTCGAGATCAGCGGGCTGCTGCTGCGCGGCCGGGCCACCCCCACGCCCCGCCAGCTCGCCGAGGTCGGCGAGGTCGGGGTCGACGCCGACCGGGTGCGCGAGGTGACGGCCGTCGAATTCCTGCACACGGTGCGGGACGAGGCGCCCGACCTCGTCGTACTCGCCCTCGTGGGCGGCGCGGTCCAGGCCATGCTGCACGGCCTGGCCGCCCTCGACCTGCCCCGCAGGCCCGTCGTCGTCACCGGCTATGTCGGCGTCGTCTACGAGAAGCTCGCCGACGGACTCCTGCTGCGCCACGGCGCGGACATCGTCCTCGCCAACTCCCGTCATGACGCCGCGCGCTTCCGCACCGTCTACGAAGGGGTCGGCGCCGACGCGTCCTCCGTCACCGAGGCAGCCCTGCCGTTCCTCGGCGGGGAACCGCACCGGGCCGAGGAAGGCCGCGACACCGTCGTGTTCGCCGCCCAGCCGTCCGTGCCGGCGTCCCGCGCCGAGCGCACGTACCTGCTGCGCCGGCTCGTCGAGCACGCCAGGCTGCACCCCTCCCGCGAGGTGCTGCTGAAGCTGCGCTCCAAGCCCGGCGAGCACACCACGCACATCGAGGAGCTGCCCTACCAGAAGCTCGCCGAACGGCTCCCCGGCGGGCTGCCGCCCAACTTCCACCTCGTGTACGGGCACATGGGCGAGGTACTTGACCGCACCGACCTGCTGGTCACCGTGTCGTCGACCGCCGCGCTCGAGTCCCTGCACCGGCGGATCCCGACCGCGATCCTCTCCGACCTCGGCGTCCGCGAGGCCCTCGGCAACCACCACTTCATCGGCTCCGGGCTGATCACGTCCTGGGACCACATCGACGGCGGCCGCCGCCCCGATCCCGACGAGGCCTGGGTCGCAGGCCAGGGCGTCGCCGCCGACGGAACGTACCCCGCGGCCTACGACACCGCACGCGCCCGGGTCACCGCACTGCTCGACGCCGGGCCGCTTCCCCGCCTCGCCCCCTACTACACACCCGCCACCGCGCCCGGATACCTCCCCGGCATCCTCGCCCGCCACCACCTGGGCCCCGACGGCCACCCGCTGCCGGGCGCCGCCACTCCCAAGGAGACGGGCCGGGTCCGGGGCGCGGTCCGCGAGACCGTACGCAACGCGGCGCGCGGCGCCTACCGCCACGGCGTCCAGCGGGTCGCCCCCGTGATCCGGCGGATGGGCGAGCTGTGACCACCGATTCAGGAGCAACCATGACCCCGCCCTCCACCGTGCTCGCCGTGATCCCCGCCCGCGGCGGATCCAAGGGCGTGCCCGCGAAGAACCTCGCCCAGGTCGGCGGCGTACCCCTCGTCGCCCGCGCCGTCCGCGCCTGCCTCGCGTCGCCCGAGGTCACGGACGTCGTCGTCACCACCGACGACCCGGCCATCGGCGCCGCGGCCCGCTCCGCCGCCGAGGCACTGGGGGAGGAATCCAGGCTGCACTGCGTGCAGCGCCCCGCCGCCATCGCCGGTGACACCGCCACCAGCGAGGACGCGGTCCTGCACGCCCTGCACACCTACGAGACGACGGCGCAGGGCCGGAAGGCCGACGTGGTGCTCCTGGTGCAGTGCACCAGCCCCTTCATCACCCGCGAGGACATCGACGGCGTCGCCACCGCGGTCGCCCGCGAAGGCGCCGACACCGCGGTCACCGTGGCCCCCTTCCACGGCTTCGTGTGGCGCGACGGCAGCGCGGTCGAGGAGGACACCTACGGCGTCAACCACGACAAGGCCGTACGCCCCCGCAGGCAGGACCGGCCCCAGGACTACCTGGAGACCGGCGCCGCCTACGCCATGGACGTCGAGGGCTTCCGCACCCACCGCCACCGCTTCTTCGGCCACACGGCGCTCGTGCCCACCGACCCCGCCCGGGTCCTGGAGATCGACGACCCGCACGACCTGGCCCGGGCCCGCGCACTCGCCCCGCTCCTCGACCCCTCCCCGTACCCCACCAGGGCGGACATCGACGCCGTCGTCCTCGACTTCGACGGCACGCAGACCGACGACCGCGTCCTCATCGACTCCGACGGACGCGAGATCGTCGCCGTGCACCGGGGCGACGGCCTCGGCGTCGCCGCCCTGCGCCGGTCCGGCCTGCCGGTCCTGATCCTCTCCACGGAGCAGAACCCGGTCGTCGCCGCCCGAGCCCGCAAACTCCAGGTCCCGGTCCTGCACGGCATCGACCGCAAGGACCTGGCACTCAAGCAGTGGTGCGAGGAGCAGTCCATCGCTCCCGACCGCGTGCTCTACGTCGGCAACGACGTCAACGACCTGGCGTGCTTCGGCCTGGCGGGCTGGCCCGTCGCCGTGGCGAGCGCCCACGACTCGGTACGCGCCGCCGCGCGCACCGTGACCACCCACCCCGGCGGCTCCGGCGCCATCCGCGAGATCGCGGCCTGGCTCCTGGGCCCCACCCTCTCCACCGCAACCCCCGACGTCCCCACCACGTAAGGAAGCACCACCATGAGCAACACCTCCCGCCTGCGTACCTTCGGCGCCCGCACCGCAGGACCCGGCCACCCCGTCTACGTCACCGGTGAGATCGGCATCAACCACAACGGTGACCTCGACAACGCCCTCGCACTGATCGACGTGGCCGCCGAAGCCGGCTGTGACGCCGTCAAGTTCCAGAAGCGCACCCCGGAGATCTGCACCCCGCGCGACCAGTGGGACATCGAGCGCGACACCCCCTGGGGCCGGATGACGTACATCGACTACCGCCACCGCGTCGAGTTCGGCGAGGCCGAGTACACCGCCATCGCCGAGCACTGTGCCAAGCGCGGCATCGACTGGTTCGCCTCCCCGTGGGACAACGAGGCCGTCGCCTTCCTGGAGAAGTTCGACGTCCCCGCATACAAGATCGCCTCCGCCTCGCTCACGGACGACGAGCTGCTGCGCACCGTGCGCGCCACCGGCCGCACCGTCATCCTCTCCACCGGCATGTCGACGCCGAAGCAGATCCGGCACGCGGTCGAGGTGCTCGGCAGCGACAACATCCTGCTCTGCCACGCCACTTCGACGTACCCGGCGAAGGCCGAGGAGCTCAACCTGCGGGTCATCAACACCCTCCAGCAGGAGTACCCGAACGTCCCGATCGGCTACAGCGGCCACGAGACCGGTCTGCAGACGACCCTCGCCGCCGTCGCCCTGGGCGCCACGTTCGTCGAGCGCCACATCACCCTGGACCGCGCCATGTGGGGCTCCGACCAGGCGGCCTCCGTCGAGCCGCAGGGTCTCACGCGCCTCGTCCGCGACATCCGCACCATCGAGGCGTCGCTCGGTGACGGCGTCAAGAAGGTCTACGAGTCGGAGCTCGGCCCGATGAAGAAGCTCCGCAGGGTCGCGGGTGTCGTCGCCGAGTCCGAGAACGCGCCGGCCGCCGAGCCGGTCGCGGTCTGACGGGCCGACCGGTGAACCTCGCCTTCGTCGAGAGCCCGGTCCAGCTCCTGAACGTCCTGGAGTGGACCCACACCCGGGGAGGACCCGACACCACCGTCGTCGTCCTCCCCCCGGTCGACCCGATGTCGCGCGGACAGCTGCGCAGGATGGCGGAGCTGGCCCGCGACGAGGGCATCACCGTCCGCTGGCAGGAGGCGCGCGGGGAGACCGGCGCGCCTCTGAAGGCCCTGCGGGCGCTTACCGGCCTGATCCGCAAGGCCGACCGCATAGTCATCGGCGACCCCTTCTCCCGCTACGTGCAACTGCTCCTCACCCTGGTCCGAGTCCGTCGGATCACGGTCGTCGACGACGGCACTGCCACCATGGAGTTCGTCGCCCAACTGGCGCGCGGGGAACGCCTGGTGCGCTGGCACCGCAGGGGCAGCGGAGGCCCACGCGAGCTGCTCCTGGCCCCGGTCACCACCGCGGCCCGCCGCAGCTTCACCCCCTCGGCCTCCCGCACGGTCGAGGTGTTCACCGCGATGCCGGTGGAGGCCCCCGACGGCGTCGAGGTCACGGCGAACACCTTCGCCTGGACCCGGGAGCGCTTCGGCCCGCCCCTCATCACCAAGGGCGCCGACCTGGTCGGCACCTCCCTGGTGGAGACGGGCGTGGTCGACCCGGTCCCGTACGAGGAGGCGGTGACCACACTGGCCCGCACCCACGGCGCGACGCGCTACTTCGCCCACCGCAGGGAGACCGCGGACAAGCTCCACGCCCTGGAGGCCGCCACCGGCCTGGAGATAGTCCGCCCGGACCTCCCCCTGGAACTCATCGCCCGCAGAGGCCCCATCGGCCACACGGTCCTGAGCTTCCCCTCCACCGTGGTCCACACCCTCCCGCTGGCCCTGGCGGGCACGGGCGTGAAGGTCGCCGTGTGCAACATAGAGCCGGAGTGGCTCCGCGAGACGGCATCCCCTCGCGCCCAGGGCTTCCTGAGCGGCGTGACCGAGACGGCCAAGGACGTGCAGCGACTGGCACCTTGGAGGGCCGCGGCGGTCCCGGAGAGCTGATGCGGGGTGCTGGTCCCGCGAACCTGGCGGGGAGGGGTCACCGGACCGGGAGGGTGAACCCCTCGGGAGGCGACCCCTCGACGAACAGCATGCCCACCCGAGCCTTGCCCTCGCGTATCTCCCGGGCCCGCCGGTACTCGGGAGAGTCGTACCACTCCCGGATCCGGTCCATGTCGGGAAACTCGATGACCATGAACCGGGCGGAGTCCCAGGCGCCTTCGACGGGCTCGGGCGTGGAGCCTGCGACCAGGTAATGGCCGCCGTGGTCGAGGATGGACTTCTGGGCAACAGCCGCGTAGACGAGGCCGGCCTCCTCGTCGAGCACATCCACGTTGACGATGACATAAGCGGACATGGGACTCCGTTCCTCGGATACGTGGCGGAGCAGGCAAGGCAGGTGCGCTCCGGCCGGACCAGGCCCACGCCCCTACCCGGGTCGACCACGAAAGCCTACTGGCCGGCGTTCCGCCAGACGGTCAGGTCTGCGAGGAGGAAGGCGCTCCCGGGCATCGCGGTCGACTTCGTCTGGATCACGTACAGCCCGATGTTGCCCTCGGCGTCCTTCATGCAGATCTCGGAGCCGGTCGCCGTCGAGGCCAGCGGCCATCGGTGGCTCGTGGCGTCCTTGAGTATGAGACGGCACTCATCGAGGGTGGTGCCGTGTGATTTGAACATCTGGACGAACACGGTGTGGTCGCCCGTCAGCTCGCAGCCGTTCGCATCGCAGCCGAAGCGGATGTCTCCCTTGCGGTTCTTCAGCTGCGGCTCGGATTCCGCGAGGCTGAGCGAGTTCTTCGCGTCCAGCCACACCTGGGCGAAGTCCTCCGGCCTCGGCTCTCGGGGCGCGCCCCCACCGCCCCCGCCCGCCGTGTCGTCCGCTCCGGCCGAGGCGCCCGCAGGGGATCCGGTGGTGAGTCCGGGTACGGATTCCGACGGGTCCACAACCGTTCCCGCGTCCGCCCCGGCCCCCGCCCCCGATGCGGACGCGGATGCCCTGCCGCCGGCGTCTGCGCCCCGGTCGCTGAGCCGGTCCGCCGCGTCCATGAGCGTCCAGGCCAGCGCCACCACCATCAGCGCCCCTCCCGTCACCCCGGCCGCAGCGATCAGCGCGGTGCGCCGCCTGCGGGCCTTACGCGGCTCCGGCGTGGGCACCGGGGGCTGCGGGAATCCCGGGACGGGCGTGGGGACCGGCACCGGCGGCTGCGGGAATCCCGGGACGGCGGGCGTGGACGCCGGGGGCACCAGGGGCTGCGGGTAGGCCCGGGTCGGCTCGGGCAACGGGGCCGGAACCACAGGCTCCGGCCCGGCGACCTCCCGCCAGACGGCAGGCCCGCCACCCGCGTCGGCCTCCGCCCCCAGCCGGTTGCGGCACCACTCCACGACCTCCGCAGGCGTGGCCCGCTCCGCCGGATCGGCGGCCAGGCACCGGGCGAACAGCGGACGCAACGACGCGGGCAGCAGGGACAGCTCGGGCTCGGAATGCACGATCCGGTACAGCACGCCGACGGACGAGCCCTCGCCGTACAGCGGCCTGCCCAGTGCGGCGAAGGCCGCCGTCTGGCCGAGTGCGAAGACGTCGGTGGCCGCAGTGATGTCACCCCCGGACGCCTGCTCGGGGGCCATGAACGGGGGCGTGCCGATCGTGCCCCCCGTCGCCGTGTACGAGGTGCCGTCGGCGGCCAGCGCGATACCGAAGTCGATCACCCGCGGCCCGTCGGCGGCCAGCAGCACGTTCGACGGCTTCAGGTCACGATGCACGATGCCCTCGGCATGGATGGCCTGAAGTGCCTCGGCCACCCCCGCCATCAGCCACAGCACCGCGGGCACCGGCAGCGGCCCCCGCCGGGTCACCGCCTCCGTCAGCGAAGGCCCCGGCACGTACAGCGTGGCCAGCCACGGTGGTACGCCGTCCGCGTCGGCGTCGATCAGCTCGGCGGTGTACGCCCCCCGGACCTGCCGGGCCGCCTTGATCTCCCGGCCGAACCGCCGCCGGAAGCCGGGATCGTCGGCCAGCTCCGGGCGTACGACCTTGATCGCGACGGGTCGGCCGCCCTGGGTGTGCGACAGGTACACCCGGCCCATCCCACCGGCGCCCAGCCGCGCGGCGATCCGATAACCCGCCACCAGGGGCGGATCGTCGGCTTGAAGTGGCTCGAAGGCATCCATCGCATGGCTCATCAGCCCTGTACCCCCCACGGTGACGCGTTGGCCAACGCCAGCAGCCTAAGCGGACCCGCAGGCGCACCCCCTCACGGGATCTCCACATGACGGGGACGGGCTAGTCCCTCGGGGCGGGAGTTACGGATGCCCATATCGGGCAAAAGGCCCGATATTCGGTCCGTAACGTCCCCAGCAACTCGCGACCGCGACGAGGCGCACTCGAAAGTCGGCGGAGCATACCCACCTCAATCCCTCGTCACACCCCGCGACGCCGTTTTTTGTTGCGCTGAGCGGCTGAACTTTTGTTGATCTGTGGCCAGTTGTAGGTGCCAGGGGCCTACCCTTGACTAGGTGAACCAGTTGAAGTCCCGTGCGCCCCACGCCGAAGCCGCCCTGCCCGGCACCCTGTCCGACGACCTGCGTGCCGAGCTCATCGCCTTCCGTCGTGATCTGCACATGCACCCCGAGCTCGGTAACCAGGAGTTCCGTACCACCGCGGCGATCAAGGCCAGGCTCGAGAAGGCCGGTCTTGAGCCGCAGGTGCTGCCCGGTGGCACGGGACTCGTCTGTGACGTGGGCGAGTGGGACGGCGTGACGCCGATGCTGGCGTTGCGGGGCGACATCGACGCGCTGCCGATCCCGGACACCAAGGCGGGCGTCTCCTACCGGTCCACCGTCCCCGACCGTGCCCACGCCTGCGGGCACGACGTGCACACGAGCTGTGTCCTGGGAGCCGGACTCGTGCTGAGCGATCTGGACCGGCAGGGGCAGCTGCCCCGCCCGGTGCGGCTGCTGTTCCAGCCCGCCGAGGAGGTGCTCCCGGGCGGCGCGTCCGACGTGGTCGCGGCCGGAGTGCTGGAAGGCGTGGGGCGGATCATCGGGGTGCACTGCGATCCGAAGGTGGACGTGGGCAGGGTCGGGCTCCGTATCGGGCCGATCACCTCCGCCTGCGACCGGCTTGAGGTCTCCCTCGACGGCCCCGGCGGACACACCGCCCGCCCGCACCTCACCACCGACCTGGTCACCGCCGCGGCCCGGGTGGTGACCGACGTGCCCGCGCTGCTCGCCAGGCGCGTCGACGCACGCGCGGGCCTCGCCCTCACCTGGGGCCGCCTCCAGACGGGCCACGCACCCAATGTCATCCCGCAGCACGCCGAGCTGTCCGGCACCATCCGCTGCCTCGATCTGGAGAGCTGGCGTCAGGCGCCCGACCTGGTGCACGCGGCGATCGACGAGGTGGCCGGAATGTACCGGGCCAAGACGGTGATCGACTACGTACGCGGGGTGCCGCCCGTGGTGAACGAGGCCGAGACGATCGGCCTTCTCGACGCGGCGATGGCCATCCGTCGTGGGTCGTATGCGATCGAGGACACCGAGCAGAGCCTGGGCGGCGAGGACTTCTCCTGGTACCTGGAGAAGATCCCCGGCGCCATGGCGAGGCTCGGCGTACGGACGCCGGGTGACACCCGTGGCCTTGACCTGCACCGGGGCAATTTCGACGTGGACGAGGAAGCGATCACCGTGGGGGTCGAACTCTTCACCGCCGCCGCGCTGCTGGAGGCCTGAGCGTGGCCGGCGGGGGAGGTGCAGGATGCGCGGCGCGGACCCGTTGTTACTTGCTGGTCATGGCTGGTGACAGGACCGGACACCTTCTGTTCGCGACGATCCGATAACAGCTTCCGTACGGGTCCTTATCTGACATCTACGCGCGTTACGATCGCCGCGAAACCAGCGCCGGAAGAGGCGCTTCGGTCAGGTCGAAGGAGCCTTCCCTTGCGCCGCGTATCCAAGATCGCTGCTGCGTGTACCGTTTCCGCGGCTCTCGCCTTCACTGCCACCGCGTGCGGTGAATCGTCCACCGAGAGCAGTGGTTCAGACAAGGACCAGATGAAGATCGGCATGGCCTACGACGTCGGCGGCCGTGGCGACAACTCGTTCAACGACTCCGCCGCTCGTGGCCTGGACAAGGCCAAGAAGGAGTTCGGCGCCGACACCAAGGAGCTCACCGCCAAGAGCGGCGAGACCCCGGCCGACCGTGAGCAGCGCCTCGCGTCGCTCGCCGAGGGTGGCTACAACCCGGTGATCGGCGTCGGCTTCGCCTACCAGCCGGCTCTCGAAAAGGTGGCCAAGGCGCACCCCGAGACCACCTTCGGCCTGATCGACTCGGTGTCCGAGACGAAGAACGTGGCGTCCATCGTCTTCACCGAGGAGCAGGGCTCCTACCTCGCCGGTGTCGCGGCGGCGCTGAAGTCCAAGGACGGCCAGGTCGGCTTCATCGGCGGTGTCGACCTCCCGCTGATCAAGAAGTTCGCGGCGGGCTTCCGGCAGGGCGTGACGGAGACGGACCCGAAGGCCAAGGTCCAGATCCAGTACCTGTCCACCGGTTCGGACCTGTCCGGCTTCGGAAGCCCTGACAAGGGTGAGGCCGCTGCCAAGGGCATGCTGGACAAGGGAGCCGACGTGATCTTCGCCGCCGCGGGCGGCTCCGGTGCCGGCGCCATCGAGGCCGTGGCCGGCAAGAAGGGCGCCTGGTCCATCGGCGTCGACTCCGACCAGGCCAAGGACCCGGCCCTTTCGAAGTACGCCGACACGATCATGACGTCGGTCGTCAAGAACGTCGACAGCGGTGTCTACGACCTGGTGAAGTCCGTCAAGGACGGCAAGCCCCTCACGGGTACGCAGACCTACTCACTGGCCGAGGACGGCGTCAGCCTGACCACCACGGGCGACCACCTCAAGGACGTCCAGGCGAAGGTCGACGAGGCGAAGAAGAAGATCGCCGACGGCACGATCAAGGTCAAGACCACGACCTGACCAGCCCGTTGAAGTCGGGGTCCGCGGGCGTGGTTTCCACCGCGCCCGCGGACCCCGATTCACGTACACCTCCGGGCCGGGGCCCCACAGCGTGTGTCGGTATCGTGCTCCTGGTCCGCCACCTGTCGCCGGGTGGCCGGCGATTCGGTGGCACTACGCGCGTAGTGCCCGCCGAGCGCGGTATTTTTCGCCACCGGTCCCCGCGCTGTGTCCGAACATCGCCCGCCCTCCGCTCCTGCCAAGGAGAGTGCGCCATCAAAGCGTCCAGCAGTCCTCATGCCGTAGAGCTCCGCGGCATCACCAAACGATTCCCCGGCGTCGTGGCCAACCACGACATCGACATCACGGTGAGGTCTGGCACCGTCCACGCCCTTGTCGGTGAGAACGGCGCCGGCAAGTCCACCCTGATGAAGATCCTTTACGGGATGCAGAAGCCGGACGAGGGCACCATCTCGGTGGATGGTGACCAGGTCTCGTTCGGCAGCCCGGGCGACGCCATCGGCCGCGGCATCGGCATGGTGCACCAGCACTTCATGCTCGCCGACTACCTCACGGTCCTGGAGAACGTCGTCCTCGGCTCCGAGAAGCTGCACGGCATCGGGGACAGGGCGCGGGCGAAGATCAGGGAGATCTCCGACGCGTACGGCCTCGGGGTGCGCCCCGACGCCGTCGTCGAGGACCTCGGGGTCGCCGACCGCCAGCGGGTGGAGATCCTCAAGGTCCTCTACCGGGGCGCCCGTACCCTGATCCTCGACGAACCGACAGCGGTTCTCGTGCCGCAGGAGGTCGACGCGCTCTTCGACAACCTGCGTGAGCTGAAGGCCGAGGGCCTCACCGTCATCTTCATCTCCCACAAGCTGGGCGAGGTGCTGTCGGTCGCGGACGAGATCACCGTGATCCGGCGTGGCACGACGGTGGGCACCGCCGACCCCGCCCACACCACCAGCAAGCAGCTCGCCGAGCTGATGGTGGGCAGCGAACTCCCCTCGCCCGAGACCCGGGAGTCCACCGTCACCGATACGCCGATGCTGGGCGTGGACGACCTGCGGCTGACGGCCACCGACCCGGACGGTGTGGTGCGCGCCGTGCTCGACGGCATCACCTTCACCATCCATAAGGGCGAAGTGCTCGGCATCGCGGGCGTCGAGGGCAACGGCCAGTCCGAACTCGTCGACACCATCATGGGCATGCGCACCCTCGACAAGGGGACGCTCACGCTCGACGGCGCCGACATCTCCCGCACGCCCACACGCAAGCGCCGCGAGGACGGCATGGCCGTCATCCCCGAGGACCGGCACCGGCACGGCCTCCTCCTGGACGCCCCGCTCTGGGAGAACCGCATGCTGGGCCATGTCACCGAGAAGCCCAACAGCAAGGGCCCCATCCTCGACCTCAAGGCGGCGCGCGCCGACACCGAGCGCATCGTGCGCGAGTACGACGTCCGCACCCCCGGCATCGAGGTCACCGCCGCCTCGCTCTCCGGCGGCAACCAGCAGAAGCTGATCGTCGGCCGCGAGATGAGCCACAACCCGAAGCTGCTGATCGCCGCCCACCCCACCCGGGGCGTGGACGTCGGCGCACAGTCGCAGATCTGGGACCAGATCCGCGAAGCACGCCGTGAGGGCCTCGCGGTCCTGCTGATCTCCGCGGACCTCGACGAGCTCATCGGGCTCTCCGACACCCTGCGCGTCATGTACCGCGGCCGGCTCGTGGCCGACGCCGACCCGGCGACCGTCACCCCCGAGGAGCTCGGCTCGGCGATGACCGGTGCAGCTGCCGGGCACCTGGAAGCGCCGGACACCACGGGCGGCGACGACACCGGGGCCGACAGCCCCGAAACCGGCCCCCGGGACGGGGGAGAGGACCGATGAAGAAGTTCGACAAGGAGCGGCTGCTCCTGGGGATCGCCGCCCCGCTGCTCGCCATCGTGGTCGCGTTCCTGGTGACCGCCCTGGTGCTCGCAGCCACCGGCAAGGAACCGTTCAGCGCCTTCGGCATCATGTTCGACTACGGACTGAAGTCGGACAGCCAGGTCTACATCCTCAACAAGGGGACGACCTACTACCTCGCGGGTCTCGCGGTCGCCGTCGGCTTCCGCATGAACCTCTTCAACATCGGCGTCGACGGGCAGTACCGCCTCGCCGCGTTCTTCGCCGCCGCGCTCGGCGGGGCACTCACCCTGCCGGGCGCCCTCCAGATCCCGTTGGTCATCCTCACCGCGATGATCGTCGGCGCGATGTGGGCCGGTATCGCCGGTCTCCTGAAGGTCACCCGCGGAGTCAGCGAGGTCGTCTCGACGATCATGCTGAACTCCATCGCGACGGCCATCATCGGCTACCTCCTCCAGCAGGGCCGTCTCGGCCACCTCGACGAGGCCGGCACGAAGGTGTCCACCACCCCCATCCCGGAGTCCTCGCACTTCTTCGAGTTCCCGACCACTCCGACGCCCATCTGGGGCTTCGTCGTGATCGCGGTCGTCGCCGGTTTCGCCTACTGGTTCACCCTCACCCGCACCCGGTTCGGCTTCGACCTCCGTACGGTCGGGCAGTCCGGATCGGCAGCCGAGGCCAGCGGTGTCGACGTCAAGAAGATGGTCGTCACCTCCATGCTGATCTCCGGCGCTGTGGCCGGCCTGATCGGCATGCCGACGCTGCTCAACGACAGCTACGAGTACAGCGGCGACTTCCCGGTCGGCATCGGCTTCACCGGCATCGCCATCGCGCTGCTCGGCCGCAACCACCCCATCGGCATCGCGCTCGGCGCGCTGCTCTGGGGCTTCCTGGAACGCGGCACGGGCAAGCTCGAATTCGAGGGCTACGACAAGGAGATCGTCGGCGTCATCCAGGGCGTCATCGTCCTGTGCGTCGTCATTGCCTACGAAGTCGTCCGCCGATTCGGCCTCAAGCGCCAGCAGAGCAGGGTCGGCGCGGAACTCGCCGCCAAGGCCGCACGTAACTCCGACCAGCAGGAGGTGTCGGCGTGAGCGCCACGGCGACTTCCACCCCGCCGCCCGCGGCCCCCAAGGTCTCCAGCGGCAAGGGCGGCCGCACCCGCTTCAGTTTTCCCGTCGTACTGCTGATCATCGCGGGCGCCCTGCTCGCGCTGTCCGCCGTACGGTCCATCACCGGGGCCCAGGACGTCACATCCGCCGGGCAGATCAGCGCGGCCCTCGCGATGGCCGTGCCGATCGGGCTCGCCGGTCTCGGCGGACTGTGGTCCGAGCGGGCCGGCGTGGTCAACATCGGCCTCGAAGGCATGATGATCCTCGGCACCTTCTTCGGTGCCTGGGCCGGCTGGCAGACCGACCCCTGGATCGGCGTCCTGGCCGGAGTCGTCGGCGGCATGCTCGGCGGGCTGCTGCACGCCTTCGCGACCGTCACCTTCGGCGTCGACCACATCATCTCCGGCATCGCCATCAACATCCTGGCCCTCGGCTTCACGACGTACCTCGCCAAGCTCTGGTTCAACACCGGGGAGGCGTCCGAGAGGGGCGGCAGCCCGAAACAGTCGCCACCGGCCGACAGCATCACGCAGGTCACGGTCCCAGGGCTGTCCGGCTGGCTGCACTCGGTCGAGCAGCACCACTGGTTCTTCGTGTCCGACCTCGCCGGCATCCTCGGCGGACTCGTCACCCACGTCTCGCTGCTGACGCTGGTGGCCGTCGTGCTCTTCGCGGCCACGTTCTTCATCCTGTGGAAGACCTCGTTCGGCCTGCGGCTGCGCTCCTGCGGGGAGAACCCCGTCGCCGCCGAGTCCCTGGGCGTCAACGTCTACCGCTACAAGTACATCGCCGTGATCGTCTCCGGAGGCCTGGCCGGTCTCGGCGGCGCCTTCCTCTCCCTGGTCACCTCGCACATCTACAACGAGGGCCAGACGGGCGGTCGCGGATACATCGGTCTCGCCGCGATGATCTTCGGCAACTGGCGGCCCGGCGGACTCGCCATGGGCGCAGGCCTGTTCGGCTTCGCCGACGCCCTCCAGCTGCGCAACGGCGGTGAGTCCGTCCACGCGCTGCTCCTGCTGCTCGTGGTGCTGCTCGCCGTGCTGGCGGCCTGGAAGCTCTACCGTAGGAGCTTCGTGCCCGGTGTCATCAGCGCCGTCATCGCCGCCGCGGTGCTGGTCTGGTACCTCGCCACCGACACGGTGCCCACCGAGTTCGTCAGCGCCACGCCGTACATTGTCACGCTGCTCGTGCTGTCGCTCTCCGCGCAACGGCTGCGGATGCCGAAGGCGGACGGCATGCGCTACCGCAAGGGGCAGGGCAAGTGACGCCCCCGGCTGCGGATGCCGCTCCGCCGGTCGACTGGGACGCCCTGCGGACGGCCGCCCGGGACGCGATGTCCCGGGCGTACGCCCCGTACTCGGGTTACAAGGTCGGTGTTGCCGCCCTGGCTGACGACGGCCGTATCCTCGTCGGCTGCAACGTCGAGAACGCCAGCTACGGCGTGGGCCTGTGCGCGGAGTGCGGACTGATCTCCCAGCTCGCCGCCACGGGCGGCGGCCGGCTGACCCACTTCGTCTGCGTGGACGGCGAGGGCGCGGCCCTCGTCCCGTGCGGACGGTGCCGCCAGCTGCTGTACGAGTTCGGGGGGCCGGAATTGGTCTTGGAGACCCCGGACGGCTACCGCACGCTCGACGAGATGCTGCCGCAGGCCTTTGGGCCGCAGCACTTGGGGTAATGCCCTCGCCTGTTCGGATCGGTTGGTCTCGCCACTTGGTCCGGGGACGGCAACGCGGCGACCTCGGAGCAAATGGACGTGGCGGAGGGCACGCGCTTCTGTCGAAACGGGTGCCCTCCGCCGCGGCTCGGCGTATCCTGTAATTCAGGAATCAGAGCCTTGACAGTTCTGAGTCAAGGTGTGGGAGTCGGGTTGATGTCTGTTCCAATAGAGACAACCCCGACGTTGACGTTGTCGGAGCACAGTCGGCTCGAGGTCTTGTTGTTACCCATCCAGGGGCCGACCACCACCCACTTGGAACCGTGCGGGTCCACACATGTCACGCGAACTCGAAAGTTGCCGAGTGAACCGAGACTCGAACAACTGGCGTTGCCTTGCCGTCCGTTCTGGGAAACCCACGTGTTGCAGTTTGCGTCGAGAGCTACCGCGGCGCCGGCAGATGGTGCCGTGATGAGCCCTGCCGCCAGCAAGGCGGCAAGGGAGGTCGCTGCGACAAAACCACGATTGATTGACATTTTCATGCGCTCCTGAAGTCGCGTCTATACGTTCGGCCGGATCATGTAGTCTCGATCAGTTCCCATCCAGCCTGATAGACACCAACGTTTACGTTGTCACCGCACTTCACCGTGGATGTCTGCCCGCTGCTCTTCTTCGGCCCGTACATGGTCCATTTGGAACCATGCGGATCGACGCAGATGGCCTTCGCCCGGAAGTAGTCGAATCGGCCGATATCCGTGCAGGTCGCGGACACGCTGCGACCGTCACCAGACTTCGTCGCTTCGCAGGTGATGGCTGCGGCAGGCTGTGCGAACACGACCATTCCGCCGACCGCCGCGAGGGTCGCGGCTGCCAGCGTCACGTCGGCCTTCGCCTTCTTCGTGGCACGTTCGACGCCCAATTTCATACCGACTCCCCCGATTCCAGTTGCTTCGTCCATGCACTCGGTGAAAAAAGTAGCGCACGCGCGGAGGCCTCTCAAGAGGATTTCGAGTTTTATTCAATGGGTCATTTTTCGAATTGCCTGCTACTGCATGATTCGGTCGGCCCTGATCTTCTTTGTCGTCTTCGTGCGGGTTTTCACCCATCGGATAGTCGGGGTATTTATTCAGGGGCCAGTAATCGATAAATATCTCGCGGTCGGGATGGGGGGATCGTGGCCCGACCGGTCATACTCTTTGGTGAATAGGGGGAATGGTGTGAGGTAAAATGCATCTGTCCCGAATCCCGGCGTTCTGGCGTCAGGTGCGTCAGGTCCGCGAGTGCCGCCGGTGTCGATTTCTTTGTTCACGGGCCGACTCCCGCCCAGCGGTCCAGTCGTTGTCGTCACTTATCCTGCAAGCGGACTTGCAGATTTTCGAAGGAGCCCTCCCATGGACGCCATTTCCGTCATCCGCACCAAGCGGGACCGCGGCGAGCTCAGCCCCGAGCAGATCGACTGGGTCATCGACGCGTACACCCGCGGCGAGGTCGCCGACGAGCAGATGTCCGCGCTGGCCATGGCGATCCTGTTGAACGGCATGAACCGCACCGAGATCGCCCGCTGGACCGCCGCGATGATCGCCTCCGGCGAGCGGATGGACTTCGGCGCGCTCGCCCGCCCCACCACCGACAAGCACTCCACCGGTGGCGTCGGCGACAAGATCACCCTGCCGCTCGCCCCGCTGGTCGCCGCCTGCGGCGCCGCGGTGCCGCAGCTCAGCGGCCGGGGCCTCGGCCACACCGGGGGCACCCTCGACAAGCTGGAGTCCATCCCCGGCTGGCGCGCCCACCTCTCCAACGCCGAGATGCTCGACGTCCTGGACACCACGGGCGCGGTGATCTGCGCGGCCGGCGACGGCCTCGCCCCCGCCGACAAGAAGCTGTACGCGCTGCGCGACGTCACCGGCACCGTCGAGGCGATCCCGCTGATCGCCAGCTCGATCATGTCCAAGAAGATCGCCGAGGGCACCGGGGCGCTCGTCCTGGACGTCAAGGTCGGCACCGGGGCCTTCATGAAGACGATCGACGACGCCCGCGAACTCGCCTCCACCATGGTCGCGCTGGGCACCGACAGCGGCGTACGCACCGTCGCGCTGCTCACCGACATGGCGACACCGCTCGGCCTGACCGCGGGCAACGCCCTTGAGGTGCGCGAGTCCGTCGAGGTACTCGCCGGTGGCGGCCCGCAGGACGTCATCGACCTGACCCTCGCGCTGGCCCGCGAGATGCTCGACGCCGCCGGACTCAAGGACGCCGACCCGGAGAAGGCCCTCGCCGACGGCTCCGCCATGGACGTATGGCGCCGCATGATCTCCGCCCAGGGCGGCGACCCGGACGCCGGGCTTCCCGTCGCCCGCGAGCAGCACGTGATCAGCGCCCCGTCCTCGGGCGTGCTGACCCGCCTCGACGCGTACGACATCGGCGTCGCCGCCTGGCGCCTCGGCGCGGGCCGCGCCCGCAAGGAGGACCCGGTGCAGGCGGGCGCGGGCGTCGAACTGCACGCCAAGCCCGGCGACACGGTGACCGAGGGACAGCCGCTGCTGACCCTGCACACGGACACCCCCGAGAAGTTCGGCTACGCCCTCGACGCGCTGCCCGGCTCCTACGACATCGCCCCCGCGGGCACACCCTTCACCGCCACCCCTGTGGTGCGGGAGCGTATCGCCTGACCTGCGACTTTCCTCGGGCGAACGGGACCTGTGGACCACCACGGGTCCCGTTCGGCATCCTGGACCCGGTGACGCACCGATAAGAGGAGACCGCCATGAGCGCACTCACTGTCGGTCCCGGGCCGGGCCACGGCCAGGACTGGGACGACCTCGTCCGGATCTGGGAGGAGACGGACGCACCCGAGGGCTGCAAGGTGGAGATCATCGAGGGGATCGTCACCGTGTCGCCACCGCCGTCGAAGGACCACAACACCACCGCGGAGCTGTTGCAGCGCAGGCTCTACACAGTCATCCCGGAGGACTGGGGGGTCTACCAGACGCTGGGCGTCTCGGTCCCGGGACGGGCGGGCGTCTACCTCCCTGATCTCGTCGTCGTGCCGCGCGTGGCGGCGACCGGACCGGGCAACCGCGTCCCGGCGGAAGAGGCCCTGCTGGTCGTCGGGATCACCCCGCAGGCCAATGCCAACCACGACCGGGTCAAGAAGGCCCATGGATACGCGAAAGCCGGCGTCGAGTTCTTCCTGCTGCTGGATCCGTGGCACTCGGGCCGCCCGACCGCCACGCTCCACGGCGCCCCCGACCACGGTACCTACCGGGTCCTCGAAGCGGTCGGGTACGGAGGGACGCGGACGCTCCCTGAGCCCTTCGGTCTTGACCTGGACACCGGGGCGTTTCCAGTGAGCTGAGGCTCACACGCCCCCGCGCCGATGAGTTCCGGGCATCCGGCCGGTCTCTGTGGTGTGGATGCCATGACGCCGAACGCCCTCGTCCTCACCGGCCGGATCACCCGCGCCGATGTGCCGGGCCTCTGCGCCCGGCTGGAGGCCCTGGTAAGCGGCGCTCCCGAAGCTTCGGGGACCGTCGTGGTGGACTGCGACGTGGGCGGTGTCGTGCACCCGGATCTTGCCGTGGTCGAGGCCGTCGCACGACTGGGTCTCGTCGCACGCCGCGCCGGGGGCGTCGAGCTGAGGCTGCGCAACGTCCCGGTCGAACTCGGGGCGCTGCTCGGGCTGGTGGGGCTGGCCGACGGGGTGGAAACCATCCGCACAGCCCCCGAGTGACCGACCGCCTCAGCCCGTCTCCCCTCAGGAATCGGCCTCCAGATGGTCGGGGAGCCCGAACAGCGGGAACCAGCGCGGGGTGTCCAGGAAGCAGTGCATCCCCGTGATGGCACCGTCCGAGATGTCGATCACCTGCACCGCCCACGGCACGAAGCCCGGCCCGTCCGGATTCGGCTTGTAGTGCGCGAAGGCCGGCGTCCCGTTCGCCTCCGTCGCCACCAGCCGGGAGCCCGCACAGCCCGCGCCGATGCTGAGCATGAAGCCGGTGATGTCGTCGTGTCCCTGAAGCCAGAGATCGAACGGCGGCATGGTCATCACGGCGTCCTCATGGAGCAGCGCCGTCAGCGCCGCCATGTCGTATCCCTCGAACGCCGCCACATAGCGCTCCAGCAGCTTGCGCTGCTCGTCGTCCAGCGGATTCGCGGCGTCCGCTGCCGCTTTGTCCGTGTCCGACAGGGTCGCCCTGGCGCGCTGCAGAGCGCTGTTGACCGAGGCGACCGAGGTGTCGAGCAGCTCGGCGACCTCGCTCGCCTTCCACGCCAGGACCTCGCGAAGGATCAGCACCGCACGCTGCTTGGGCGGGAGGTGCTGGAGCGCGGCGACGAACGCGAGGCGCACCGACTCACGGGCCACGGCCGCCTCCGCCGGGTCGGCCGTCGAGGGCAGGATGCGGCCGTCCGGCATCGGCTCCAGCCAGGTGTTCTCCGGAAGCGGATTCAGCGCGGCCTGGGCCAGCGGCGTCGGGCCTGTCAGATCCACCGGCCTGGCCCGCTTGTTGCCCGCGTTCAGCATGTCCAGGCAGACGTTCGTCGCGATGCGGTACAGCCAGGAGCGCAGCGAGGAGCGGCCCTCGAACTTGTCGAAGCTGCGCCAGGCGCGCACCAGCGTGTCCTGGACCGCGTCCTCCGCCTCGAAGGCCGAGCCCAGCATCCGGTAGCAGTAACCGGTCAGCTCGACCCGGTGTCCTTCCAGACGGCTGTCGATCTCCGCTGTCGCCGCTGTCCGATCACTCATCGCTTCACCCCTGTTGCGCTGTGACACCGCTCACTCAGCACTGTGGAAGCTACCGCAGGGCACTGACAACAGGGGACGGAAGCGGGAAAACCGCTGCTCAAGTGTTGGGCCGCGATCGGGAAGCCGGCGGGAAGCGACCGGTTCGGCGAACCGACCGCACCTGGCCGACGTCTTCCCTGTGGACCGCCACCACAGGCGCAACGCAGGGGAGCAGACCGTGACCGACAGGACCGACAGGACCGACAGGACCGACGAGACCGACAGGACCGACCAGGCCGACCCGGATGTCGAGCAGGCCGACCAGCGGGAGATGGGCGCGGGCCCCTGGTGGGTCGATCTCAAGGCCTGGGGCGGCGTCGTGCTGATCGCCTTCGGGGCCCTCGCCGTGGTGTGGCTCTTCTTCCGGCTGCCCGGCGCACCGGAGGGGCTGGGGACCGGCTACTACTCGGCCGCCAAGGTCATCGCGATCGGCCTGGTGATCGTCGGGAGCAGTACGTTGACGGGCCTACGCCGGGGCTCCGGGGACGCGGACACGGACACGGAGAAGCCCGACGCGACTGCCGAGCCCGACAAGAACGCCGAGCCCGACGAGCCCGCCTCCGATGCCACCCTCCGGTGAGCAGCGCCGCCCGGCACCGGCCGGCCCCGCCCACCACCCGGGTCCGCCACGCGGCACCCGGATCCGTCACGCGGCGCGGAGTCGCTCCGTCCGGGCCGCGCGGCTGCCGAACACGGTGATCGACAGGACGCCGAGGATCGCCAGGACGCCCAGCACGACCGTGCCGGCCCACCCTCCGGCGTGGAAGGCGACCGCGCCGAGCGTGCCGCCCGCGCTGGATCCCAGGTAGTACGCGGACTGGTAGAGCGCCGATGCCTGAGCGCGGCCCGACGTCGCCGTACGGCTCACCGAGGACGAGGCGACCGCGTGCCCGGCGAAGAAGCCGGCCGTGATCAGGACGAGGCCGGCCAGGACGGCGGCCAGCTGGTCGGCCAGGGACAGCAGCAGACCCGCGGCGGTCGTGGACACGGCGAGGTAGAGCGCGCCCCTGCGTCCCAGCCGGGCGACCAGCCGGCCCGCGGCGGCGGAGGAGACCGTGCCGACGAGGTAGACCAGGAAGATCGAGCCGACGATGCCCTGGGGGAGGCTGAAGGGCTCCTCGACGAGGCGGTAGCCGATCACGGTGTACACCGCGCCGAACACCGTCATGAACAGGGCGCCGATCGCGTAAAGCCTGCGCAGCAGCGGGTTGGCGAGGTGACCGGTGACGGTCTTCGCCAGGGCCTTCGGGTTGAGCGACGCGGGGCTGAAGTGCCGCGCCTTGGGGATCATGAAGTGGAAGACCACGGCGCACACCACGGCCAGCAGCCCGATCGCGCCGAGCGCCACCCGCCAGCCCCACAGCTGGGCGACCCAGCCGGCGAGGATACGGCCGCTCATGCCGCCGATGCTGTTGCCCGCCACGAACAGCCCGATCGCGGCCACCAGGGCCTTGGGCCGTACCTCCTCGGCCAGATACGCCATCGCGGAGGCGGGCAGTCCGGCCAGCGCCGCGCCCTGGACCGCGCGCAGCGCGATCAGCCAGCCGAGCGACGGGGCGAAGGGCACGAGCAGCCCGACCACCACGGCGACCGACAGGGAGGCCGTCATCATCTGCCGCCGCCCGAAGCGCTCGGAGAGCGCACTCAGCGGCAGGACACACAGCGCCAGTGCACCCGTCGCCGCCGAGACCGTCCAGCTCGCCTGGCCGGCCGTCGCGCCGAAGGACGCGGAGACGGACGGCAGCAGGGCCTGGGTGGAGTAGAGGAGAGCGAAGGTCGCGACCCCCGCCGAGAAGAGCGCGAAGCTCATCCTGCGGTAGCCGGGACCACCGGGCGTGAGGCGGTCCGGGGCGGCCGGGGAGGCGGCTGCGGGGGATGAGGGGGACGGAGCGGCGGCGTCCAGCGCGATGGTGGACGCCCCGGTACTGGCAGGAGGCATGCGGCGAACGTAGCGCCGCACGGTTTCATGCGTCCAATGCATGAAACCCTCATAATCGTTCCCATGGCGCATCAATACAGCTCACAGCCGCAGCTGTCACCGAGCAGTTACGAAGAAGACATCCGGGCCGTGCTTGCGCCACGCCTCGCGTACTTCGAGGCGGTGGCGCGCCACGAGCATGTCACCCGGGCCGCGCACGAGCTCGGGGTCCCGCAGTCGACGCTGTCGCGGGCCATGGTCAGGCTCGAACAGGACCTGGGCGTAGCCCTGTTCGCCCGCCGGGGCCGCACCGTCTCGCTCACCCCCGCGGGCCGCACCTTCCTCGGCTCCGCCGAACGCGCCCTGGCCGAGGTGGAGAAGGCGGCCGACTCCGTACGCGCCGACGCCGACCCCACGGCGGGCAAGGTCGCTTTCGGCTTCCTGCACACCATGGGATCCGAGACCGTGCCCGGCCTGATCCGCGCCTTCCGCGTCGACCACCCCCGGGTCCGCTTCCAGCTCGTCCAGAACTACGGCGAGGCGATGATCGAGCGCCTGCGCGCGGGCGGCCTCGACCTCTGCCTCACCTCGCCCGTGCCCGACGCCCCGGACCTCGTGGCTCGGCGCCTTGACGAGCAGCGGCTGCGCCTGGTCGTCCCCGACGACCACCGTCTGGCCGGACGCCGACGGATCCGCCTCGCCGAGGCCGCCGACGAAACCTTCGTCACCCTCGAACCCGGCTACGGACTGCGCCGGATCACGGACGACCTCTGCGCGGAGGCGGGCTTCACCCCGAGGGTCGCGTTCGAGGGCGAGGAGGCGGAGACCCTGCGCGGCCTGGTCGCGGCCGGCCTCGGGGTGGCCCTGCTGCCGCCGCCGGCGGTGGCACGGCCCGGGGTGGTCGAGCTGACGGTGACGGCGCCGCGGGCGGCCCGCGAGATCGGGGTCGCCTGGCTGGACGGCCACCCCGACACCCCGCCGGTCGCCGCCTTCAAGCACTTCCTGCTGTCACGCCGGGGCAGCCTGCTACCTGACTGAGACCGCCACGAGGCCCGACGACCAGCCCCGTACCCCGGTGCCTCAGCCCCCCCCGGCCCGAGGCCCATTCAGTGCCGCAGCGACCGTCCGAACCCCGCCGCGAGTGGCATCCGCAGCCCCAACGGCGGCGGAGCGGCGAACGCGTCGGCCACCGGACGGGCGTACGACCGGGCGAACAGCGAACCCCGTACGAAGTCCGAAGCAAGCGCCATCACTTCGGACCGGTGCTGACGCAACGCGTGCCCGTCCGAGTGCACCTCGAAGCGACAGGTGTCCCGGTTGGACTTCTTGGCCCGCTCGGCCAGCCGGTAGGACAGCTCCGGATTGGTCCGCGCGTCGTTCGTACCGTGCACGATCAGGACCCGGCGCCCCGCCAGATGCTTCACCGGTTCGGGCTCAGGCTCCGCGTCCCCGTCCGGGATCCAGGGGGCCATCGCCAGCACGGAGTTGACGGCGGTGTGCCCGGCGCCCCGCAGCGCAGCCCGGCCGCCCATGCCGTGCCCGACCAGGCACACGGGGATGTCGCCGTAGCGGCGTACGACCTCGTCGGCCGCCCAGAGTGCGTCGGCCGCCGGATCCGCGTCGGCGTTCCAGCCCCGGGTGCGGTAGCGCACGACGTGCACCGCGAGCCCGTCGTCCTGGCCGGCGCGGGCCAGGTTCCGGGCGAACGGCAACTGCGCCGCGTACGAGAGGGTGGAGGGACGGCGTCGGGAATCGGTCTCGCCGTCAGGGAGCAGCAGGACCACGCCGCTGACCTCGGGTGCTGCTCCGGCCGTGAGGACGGCCCGTCCCAGCCTGGCGGCAGGCAGGGGAAGTGCGCGCTGTGCCATGACAGAACAGTGTCAGAAGCACAGGTGTATTCCACCCGGCTTCGCGGTCACTGTTACGCATCGGCAGCCAGCACTCTACGCGCGTAGGCGCTAGAGTGCACCAATGACGAGGCAGACCAGCCAGACTCCGAACGTCCCCGGCCCCGAACAGATCCGCCGCGCGCCCAAGGTGCTCCTCCACGACCACCTCGACGGCGGCCTGCGCCCCGGCACCATCGTCGACCTGGCCCGCGCGCAAGGCCCCCATAGCCCTAAGGGCATGGGAGGTACCCTCCTCGAAGCCTTGCCCGAGACCGAGCCCGACAAGCTCGGCGCCTGGTTCCACGAGGCGGCCGACTCCGGTTCGCTGGAGCGCTACCTGGAGACGTTCGCCCACACCTGCGCCGTCATGCAGACCCGCGACGCGCTGTTCCGGGTGGCCATGGAGTGCGCCGAGGACCTCGCCCAGGACGGCGTCGTCTACGCCGAGGTGCGGTACGCGCCCGAGCAGCACCTCACCGCCGGTCTCTCCCTCGAAGAGGTCGTCGAGGCCGTCAACGAGGGCTTCCGTGAGGGAGAGCGGCGCGCCCACGCAGCCGGCCACCGCATCCGCGTCGGCGCTCTCCTCACCGCGATGCGGCACGCGGCCCGCGCCCTGGAGATCGCCGAGCTCGCCAACCGCTACCGCGATCTCGGCGTCGTCGGCTTCGACATCGCCGGAGCCGAGGCGGGCTATCCGCCCACCCGCCACCTGGACGCCTTCGAGTACCTCAAGCGGGAGAACAACCACTTCACCATCCACGCGGGCGAGGCCTTCGGGCTGCCGTCGATCTGGCAGGCCCTTCAGTGGTGCGGCGCGGACCGGCTCGGCCACGGCGTCCGCATCATCGACGACATCGAGATCGCCGACGACGGCAGCGTGACCCTCGGCCGCCTCGCCTCCTACGTCCGGGACAAGCGGATCCCGCTGGAGCTCTGCCCGACCTCCAACCTCCAGACCGGCGCCGCGGCCTCGTACGCGGAGCACCCCATCGGGCTGCTGCGGAAGCTGCATTTCCGCGCCACCGTGAATACGGACAACCGGCTGATGAGCGGGACGAGCATGAGCGGGGAATTCGAGCGACTGACCGAGACTTTCGGATACACGCTCGACGACATGCAGTGGTTCACCGTCAATGCGATGAAATCGGCGTTCATTCCTTTCGATGAACGTCTGGCCATGATCAACGACGTCGTGAAGCCCGGATACGCAGAACTGAAATCCGAGTGGCTCTTCCGTCAGACGGCCGTGACCAGCCTCTCTTCATCCCCCGCAGGCTGACCGAACGGAAAGTGAAACGGCCGGGAGCGCCATATCCCGGCCGTTTTCGCGTGTCCCGGCATGTTTGCGTGAGAGGCGCGCGGCTGACTACGTTGCAGAGCCGCTCACATCCCCTTCCCCAAGGATGAATTTCACATGAAGCAGTCTGCTGTCAGGACCCTCGGTGTCGCCGCTCTCGGCGCCGCTTTCGCCGCCGCAGGCGCGGGCAGTGCCTCCGCCGTCGCCGTGCCCGTCGACTCCGTGGCGGGCGCCCTGCCCGCCGGTGTCGCGCTCGACTCCGTCACCGACGCGCTGCCCGCCGTGCAGAAGGCGGCAGGCGGCCTGCTCGACCAGCAGCAGCGCGGCAGCAGCGACCTCTCGGCCCCCGGCACCAACCTGCTCGGCGGCCTCCCGGTCAACGGCCTCACCGGCGCCCTGCCGCTCGGCGCCTGATCTCTCTTCCCCCCCCGCACACAGATCAGATTCCGCACACACAGATGGGGCGCACACCCACTCGGGCGTGCGCCCCATCTGCGTTTCTCCCGGCCTTCCGCCGGCTTTCTCTGATCTCGCCTGATCCGGGCGGTCACCAGGCCGTCGTCGTCGCGGCGCGGTTCTTCTCGGACGGCAGCAGGACCCACAGGGCCAGATAGAGCACGAACTGAGGTCCGGGGAGCAGGCACGACAACAGGAAGATGACGCGCATCGTCCCCGCGGATGTACCGAAACGCTGTGCCAGCGCCGCACACACTCCACCGATCATGCGTCCTTCTCGGGGGCGTACAAGTCCGGCCATGGTGGGCTCCTTCACGAACCGATTCGGGGAGCTGCTCCGTCGCGCTCCCGGTACTTCCATAGTGACTCCACCGGGTACGACAGGCATCGCTCTACGGTGCGATGCCGACCCTGGTAATCGTCGGGGTAGATCCCTGAGGGCCCTCATCCCGGAGCATCAGGCCCCCGTAACCGATCCGGGACAGGTCGCCTGCGCCCGCCCGGTTACCCCTGCGCAGCCGTGACCGTGACAGCGGGACGACCAGCAGATGGGCCAGCGCGACGCCCGCGGTGTTCAGCAGCATCGAGTCGACGTCGACGACCTGGCCGGGCACCCCCGTCTGCGCCAGTACGATGCCCATCGAGATCAGCGCACCGGCCGCGACCGTACGGGCCAGCGACGCCCAGGGGGAGACCCGCAGCCTGCCGCCGGCCATCGGCAGCAGTATGCCCAGCGGCGCCAGCAGCAGCAGGCCCTTGCCGATGCGGCTGATCGCCTCGGCGGGACCCAGGGCGAGGTCCGCCCTGATGCCGGCGAGTGGCTGGAAGTTCGCGGCCGTCACCCAGGGCACGTCCAGCGGGCGAAGCGTCAGCCAGCAGACGAACAGAAGATGCACGAGGAGGAGGACTACCCCCGCCGCGCGGAAGCGGATGACGGCCGGGCCGTCCGAACTGTGACGCACGTGCACCAAGACGTCACGACCGGCAGGATCGGTTCCGTCCGCTCCCGGGAACCCACTGTGACGAGCGGCACGGGGCCCGCCGGCCCCCCGCCGCCCCCCCGGCGGGCCGCTGGGGGAGGTTAAGGACGTACGTAAGGGGTAAAACGGGCGTTCGGCTGTCCGTAACCCCCGCTGCCGCGCTGACGCCCGCCCCGCTGACGCCCGCGGGCGTCAGGAGAGTTCGACCGCGCCCAGGGTGGGTACGTCGCCGGGGAGGCTCTTCGTCTCCGACGTGCACAGGTAGCCGCGGGGGGCGTAGTTGCCCGGGCCGCCCAGGAGCACCGAGCCGCCGGAGCCGATCGACTCGCTCTCCGCGTACGAGCACACCACCTGCGCGAGGGCCTCCGCCGGCAGGTCGTCCGGCTGCTCGCTGAGGCGCAGCGTGCCGTCCGGGTCCCCCTTGCGCGCCTCGGTGACCCGCAGCCCCGTCGGGACGTCGGTGGTGAATCCGGCGCGCCGCTCGGCCGAGTCCGGTTCCCGTTGCAGCTGGCTCAGGAGCGCCTGCGCGACGAGGAGCGGGCGGAAGCGGGAGTCGTCGATGTCGACCGTGCGCTCCACCGTGGCCAGCTGCGAGGCGCAGACCAGGTAGACCCGCATGGAGACACTGCCCGCCGGGGGTACGGACGACTCGGCCGACGTCGTCCGGCACGGCATCCGGGACGGTGCCGCCCCTGCGTCGACCGGTACCGAGGTGCTGCGGATGCCGCAGCCGGCGGCCAGCGCCGCGCAGGCCGCGACGGCCGCCAGCGCGGTCGCGGCCCGGCGGGCGGAGCCCCGGACCGGTCGGTCCTTCGCCGTGGCCCCGGGGCGCCCGGAGCCCGGGCGCGGCCGGCCCGCGCGCGGTGTGCTGTGCGCCCGCTCGCTGCGCGTCACTTGGCGTCGCCGCCCTTCTCGTTCCGGCCGGGGCCGTTGTCCCGGGGGTGGCCGTCGCGGGGGCGGTCGTCCCGCGGACCGTCGGCGTCCCTGGGGCCGTCGTCGCCGGCGTCGTCGTCCTCGGGGGCGTCGGTCAGCCCCTCCGCGTCCCGGGGGAGGCGCAGCGTGAACACCGCGCCCTGGCCGTCCGGCAGGTTCGAGGCCGTGATGTCACCGCCGTGGATGTGCGCGTTCTCCACCGCGATGGAGAGGCCGAGCCCGCTGCCGTCGGAGCGCGGGCGGGAGGCACTCGCCTTGTAGAAGCGGTCGAAGACGTGGGGCAGAACCTCCTCGGGGATGCCGGGGCCGTGGTCGCGCACCTCGATGACCAGATCGTCCTCGTCGGTCCGTACGGACACCCGCACCGGCGACCCGCCGTGCTTGAGGGCGTTGCCGATCAGATTGGCCAGGATCACGTCGAGCCGGCGCGGATCGAGCCGCACCATGATGCCGCGCTCGGCGTCCAGATCGACCGCGTCCAGCCAGGCACGGGCGTCGATGCAGGCAGTCACCTGGTCGGCGACGTCGACCGTGTCCAGGACGAGGCGGGCCGTACCGGCGTCGAAGCGGGTGACCTCCATGAGGTTCTCGACGAGGTCGTTCAGCCGCCGGGTCTCGCTCACCACCAGGTGCACGGCCGGAGCGATCATCGGGTCCAGGCTGTCCGCCTCGTCCTCCAGCACCTCGGCGACGGCCGTGATCGCGGTCAGCGGGGTGCGCAGCTCGTGCGACATGTCGGCGACGAACCGGCGGCTCGACTGCTCGCGCGCGCTCATGTCCGCCACCTGTTTCTCCAGGGAGATCGCGGCCTTGTTGAACGTACGGGAGAGATCGGCGAGTTCGTCGGTGCCGGAGACCACGAGACGGGTGTCCAGCTTGCCCTCGCCGAGTTTGCGGGCCGCGTCGCCGAGCCGCTGCACAGGCCGCAGCACGGTCGTCGCCGCAGCCTGGGCGAGGAGCGCCGAGCCGACGAGGGCCAGGGCGGTGGCGATGCCCAGGGACCACGCCAGCGAGCTGAGGTCCTGACGCTCCTGGTCGAGCGACTTCAGCATGTAGCCGGCCGGACCACCGCCGATGATCTTCGTCCCGGCCACCAGATACGGGGTGCCGCCCAGGGTCGTACGCTGCCAGAACAGGTGGTACTCGACGGTGTTGGCCGACGTCAGCGGCTGCTTCTTGTTCACCTGCCTCTGCAGCGAGGCGGGTACGTCGGCCTTCGTGAAGGAGTCCAGGTCGGACGACCCGGCGACGGGCTTGCCGTCACGGGCGCCGATCAGCAGCACGTGATAACCGGGACCGCTGCTGGCCATCTGCTCGGCGGCGTCCTGCAGATCGTCCGCCGTGGGTTGCAGGGGCAGCGAGGCCGCCCGGTTCTGCATCTGACGGCGGAAGTCGCCGAGCGCCGTGTCCTGTGTACGCGTCAGGACGGCCTCGCGGTTGAGCCAGTACGCGATGCCCGAAGCGGACACCGCCGCCGTCAGAGCCACCAGCGCGAACACGATCAGCAGACGGAGCCGCAGACTGGTCCAGCGAAGACCCGCGAGTATGGAACGCTTCGCGGAATCACTCACTGAGGCGTGTCCAGCCGGTAGCCCACACCCCGCACGGTACGGATCAGGGTCGGCGAGGACGGCACGTCCTCCACCTTCGCCCGCAGCCGCTGCACACAGGCGTCCACAAGCCGTGAGTCACCGAGATAGTCGTGCTCCCAGACCAGGCGCAGCAACTGCTGCCGGGAAAGCGCCTGCCCCGGTCTGCGGCTCAGTTCGAGCAGGAGTCGCAGCTCGGTCGGCGTGAGCTGCAGATCCTCCCCGTCCTTCGTGACGGTCATCGCCGAACGGTCGATGACGACACTTCCGAACGTGGCCGAGTCCGTGGACTCTCTCTCCCCGCGGCGCAGGACCGCGCGGATACGGGCGTCGAGCACCCGGCCCTGTACGGGTTTCACGACATAGTCGTCCGCGCCGGACTCGAGTCCCACCACGACGTCGATGTCGTCGTTGCGCGCGGTCAGCAGAATGATCGGCAGCTGGTCGGTACGCCGGATACGCCGGCACACCTCGAAACCGTCGATCCCGGGCAGCATCACATCCAGCACAACCAGGTCCGGCCGCTGCTCCCGGAGCAGCTCCAGGCCGTCCTCTCCCGTCGCCGCGGTGGCCACACGGTGGCCCTGGCGTGACAGCGAGAGTTCGAGGGCCGTGCGGATGGCGTCATCGTCCTCGATCAGCAACAGGAAAGGCACAGGGGCCATTCTGGCCCATGGCGGTGCCGGGTTTCGACAATCCCCCCGACTTGATCGCCCGACATGCCCTGTGACAGCTCTGTGACAGTCGGGGGACAGTGCCATGAAACTGCCCCGGCAAGCTCGTTGGCACAGGGAACGAACGGACTCCACCGATGGGGGGCGCCAGATGAACGCACTGCACAGCACCAACTCAAGCGCAGTTGTCACGCGCCTTCACGACGTCGGGCGGAGCCCGGAGAAGTCCCCGGCCGGGGGGCGGGGGCGTACACGTGGCGCAGGGCGTCAGCACACGTCGTACCTGACGATGGTTGACGCCGCCACGGGGGAAAACGGGGGAAGCGCGTACGGGGAGGTCCCGGGGGAGCGGAAGCCCCTCGTCGAGGCGGAGGACGCCGAAGCGGTGTTCACCGCCTACGTCAAGGAGCGCCGCGCCTCCCTGTACGCGACCGCCTACCACCTGACCGGCGACCGGTTCGAGGCCGAGGATCTGCTGCAGAGCGCCCTCTTCTCGACGTACCGGGCGTGGGACAGGATCAGCGACAAGGCGGCCGTCGGCGGATATCTCCGCCGCACCATGACCAATCTGCACATCAGCGCCTGGCGCAGGCGCAAGCTCAACGAATACCCGACCGAGGAGCTCCCGGAGACGGTGAGCGACACGGACGCGATGCGGGGCACGGAACTGCGCGCGGTGCTCTGGCAGGCACTCGCACGGCTGCCCGAACTCCAGCGCACGATGCTGGTGCTCCGCTACTACGAGGGCCGCACGGACCCCGAGATCGCGTCCATCCTCGACATCAGTGTCGGCACGGTGAAGTCGAGCATCTGGCGGTCACTCCGCCGGCTGCGCGAGGACGAGGTCCTCAGCTTCGGCCGTGACGAGGAGGAGTCCTTCGGCGAGCTGGTGGCCTGAGGTCTACGGGGGAAAGAGGGGTCGCGGGGGACAAACGGGGCCCGAGGGGTACGGGGGAAAGGCCGCAGCTTCGGGGGAGGCGGCGGCACGGGGGTTGATACGCAGCTGGGGCGGACGGGCCGGGGGGCCTGTCCGCCCCAGCCGCGTAACCAGGCAGCGAGCGAGTCCACAGCGTCGAAGTCCGGGTCGCCCCAGGCGTGTCCGCCCAGGCCCGCAGGGCTTCGGCCTCCTCGCGGGCGATCGACGGCTCCGGAGTGAGCTTCAGCCAGACCGAGGCGCCGGTCTCGTGCCGTAGGCAGCGGAACACCCGTGAGGTGCCGCCGCCACCCGTCGCCACCGGGTCCAGACCCCAACGGTCAGAGAGTTCAGCGACGAGACCCGGCAACTCGTCACACCAGCCGAGCACATCGGCGCCGAACCGGATCACGAGCCGGTCCCGGGCCTCCGGTGCGACATGGGCCAGATTCGTCATGCCTGTCTACTCCGGGCCCCGTGCCCCCACCGTCGCCCGTCGGCAGCGGCCCGCCGCTGCCGCGGCCAGGCGGCCCAAGGCCTCCTGTTTGGCGCAGGGGTGGGCGCCCAGTGCTGTCTGGCGGGCCACGATGCGGCGTTCGGCGCGCATCAGGCGCCAGCCGCGGCGCAGCAGGAACGGGACCGACTTGCGGCCCTCGCGGAGGTCCCGCAGCAGTCGGCGCCGGAAGGTCGTCGACGGCCGGCCCCGCAGGCACAGCGCGTCCGCGAGCAGGCCGAGCTCCTGGCAGCGTTCCACTATGTCCGCCGCGAAGATGCCCTCCGCGACGAAGAGCGGCGTGCGTTCGATGTCGAGCGTCTCGCGGCCCGTGCGTGAGCTGGTGGCGATGTCATACAGGGGAACGGATGTACGGCCCGTACGGCACAGCTCCGCCACGGCCGCGACCGCGCCGTCCGCGTCCCAGGACAGGGCCGAATCCCAGTCGATGTCCGTACTGCCGGTGACCCGGGGCAGTGTCGGATCGTTTCCCTCTTTGTAGAAGTCGTCCAGGCGGAGCACCGGGAGACCGCTGCGGGCCGCGAGGGACGACTTGCCGGAGCCGGACGGACCGGCGAGCAGCACGACGCGCGTGGGGATCGGTTGGGAGCTCACAGGACAGAAGTGTGAGGCATTGACCCGCGTAGGGGATCCCCGGGAGGTCCTGTTGGTATCGAGCATCACACCTCAACTACTCTGCGTGCACGAATGATTACCCGACACGTACCCGACACGTCCTGATCAGGTGGGAAAACATGGCACGTCATGCACTGTCCAAGTCCCGGCACCGCACCCTGCTGCGCACCGGTCTGACCCTCACCGCGCTGGGCGCGGCGCTCGGTGCGGGAGGTGCGGCGGCGGCCCAGGCGGCGCCGCTGCCCGCCCTGCCCGCAACCGGCGCGGACACCGCGGACGGCGCCCTGGCGTCCGTCGGCGACGCGGCGGAGCCCGCGCTGAACAGCGTGCTGGGTTACGGGATCGTGGGCGCGGTCAAGCCCGTGACCGAACTCCAGCTGGACCCGCTCGCCGGTACGGGCGTGGATCCGCTGGACAACGCGGTGGGCACCCAGATCGCGGACTTCAAGCCCGTGACCACGGCTCTGGTGACGGACCCGATCACCGGCGGCGCCGCGCTCGGCGATCTGCCCGTGGTCGGAGAGGTGACGGGCCTGATCACCGGCTGAACGGGCCGTAGACGTGTGTGTGGGGCCGCCCTGGAGTCGGGGTCGGCCCCACACGTACGCGCGCGCAGGAAGATCAGTACGAGGAGCCCGAGGCGCCCAGCGCGCCCGTCGGGTGCCAGACCGTCTTGGTCTCCAGGAAGGCCGTCAGCCGGTGCGTACCGGGATCGGCCGACCAGTCGTCGCCGTCCACAGCCTGTGGGCGGCGGACCCGCTTCAGGTTGTCCGCCGCCGCGGTCTCCAGCTCCTTGGCCAGCCCGGCGTCGGTCGCCCCCGTGAGGTCGATGGCGTTCACGTCCTGGTGGGACGCCAGCGGCGCCGCGAGCTCCGCCGTCCTACCCGACAGGATGTTCACCACACCGCCGGGCAGGTCCGAGGTCGCCAGGACCTCGCCCAGCGAGAGCGCGGGCAGCGGCGCGTCGGCCGAGGCGATGACGATCGCCGTGTTGCCGGTCGCGATCACCGGGGCGATCACCGAGACCAGCCCGAGGAACGACGACTTCTGCGGCGCGAGAACCGCGACCACACCCGTCGGCTCCGGGGTGGACAGGTTGAAGAACGGGCCCGCGACCGGGTTCGCCCCGCCCACGACCTGGCCGATCTTGTCCGTCCAGCCCGCGTACCAGACCCAGCGGTCGACCGCCGCGTCCACGACGGCAGCCGCCTTGGACTTCGACAGGCTCTCGGCGTCCGCCACCTCCCGTACGAACTGCTCCCGGCGCCCCTCCAGCATCTCCGCGACGCGGTAGAGGATCTGCCCGCGGTTGTACGCGGTCGCGCCCGACCAGCCGCCGAACGCCTTGCGCGCGGCCACGACCGCGTCCCGTGCGTCCTTGCGGGAGGACTGCGGCGCGTTCGCCAGCCACTGGCCCTTCGAGTCCGTCACCTCGTACACCCGGCCGCTCTCGGAGCGGGGGAACTTGCCCCCGACGTACAGCTTGTAGGTCTTGAAGACGCTGAGTCGCCCGTCAGACATCGAGGTAGGCCTCCAGACCGTGACGGCCGCCCTCGCGGCCGAAGCCCGACTCCTTGTATCCGCCGAACGGCGAGGTCGGGTCGAACTTGTTGAACGTGTTGGCCCACACGACGCCCGCACGGAGCTTGTTGGCCACCGCGAGGATGCGGGAGCCCTTCTCCGTCCAGATGCCCGCAGAGAGGCCGTACTGGCTGTTGTTGGCCTTCGCGACGGCCTCGTCCGGCGTACGGAAGGTCAGCACCGACAGCACCGGGCCGAAGATCTCGTCGCGGGCCACGGTGTGCGCCTGGGTGACACCGGTGAAGAGCGTCGGCGCGAACCAGTAGCCGGCGGACGGCAGCTCGCACGGTGCCGACCAGCGCTCGGCGCCCTCCGCCTCACCGGTCTCGACGAGCGCGCTGATCCGGGCGAGCTGCTCCGCGGAGTTGATCGCGCCGATGTCGGTGTTCTTGTCGAGCGGGTCGCCGAGCCTGAGCGTGGACAGCCGGCGCTTGAGGGCGTGCAGCACCTCGTCGTGCACGGACTCCTGTACGAGGAGCCGGGAGCCCGCGCAGCAGACCTGGCCCTGGTTGAAGAAGATGCCGGTGACGATGCCCTCGACGGCCTGGTCGACGGGGGCGTCGTCGAAGACGATGTTGGCGCCCTTGCCGCCCAGCTCCAGCGTGGCCTTCTTGTCCGTGCCCGCGATCTGCCGGGCGATGGCCTTCCCCACGGCGGTCGACCCGGTGAACGCGACCTTGTTCACATCCGGGTGCTCGACGAGCGCGGAGCCCGCGTCGCCGTACCCCGTCAGGATGTTGACGACACCCTTGGGCAGACCCGCCTGGCGGCAGATGTCCGCGAAGAACAGCGCGGACAGCGGCGTCGTCTCCGCCGGCTTCAGCACCACCGTGTTGCCGGTGGCAAGCGCCGGGGCGATCTTCCACGCGAGCATCAGCAGCGGGAAGTTCCAAGGGATGATCTGCCCGGCCACGCCCAGCGGGCGCGGATTCGCTCCGGCGTGCCCGTCTGTCGTCCTCCGGCCGAACCCCGCATGGTCCAGCTTGTCGGCCCAGCCCGCGTAGTAGAAGAAGTGCGCGGCGACCAGCGGGAGGTCCGCGTCCCGGGTCTCCTTGATCGGCTTGCCGTTGTCAAGCGTCTCCAGGACGGCCAGCTCACGCGAGCGCTCCTGGATGATCCGGGCGATCCGGAAGAGGTACTTGGCGCGCTCGGAGCCGGGCAGCGCCGACCACTTCTCGAACGCCCTGCGGGCCGCCTTCACGGCCCGGTCGACGTCCTCGGCGCCGGCCCGGGCGACCTCGGACAGCACTTCCTCGGTGGACGGGCTGACGGTCTTGAAGACCTGACCGTCGGCCGCGTCGACGAACTCGCCGTCGATGAACAGCCCGTACGAGGGTGCGATATCGACGACGGAGCGCGACTCGGGGGCGGGCGCGTACTCGAACGCGGACGCCGACCCGGATGCGGATGCGGGTGCGGATTTCGATGCGGATGCCATGGCGTATCAGTCCACCGTCACGTAATCGGGGCCGGAGTAGCGGCCGGTGCTGAGCTTCTGGCGCTGCATCAGCAGGTCGTTCAGCAGGCTGGAGGCGCCGAAGCGGAACCAGTGGTTGTCCAGCCAGTCCTCGCCCGCCGTCTCGTTCACCAGGACGAGGAACTTGACCGCGTCCTTGGAGGTGCGGATGCCGCCCGCGGGCTTCACACCGATCTGTACGCCGGTCTGCTCCCGGAAGTCGCGCACGGCCTCCAGCATCAGCAGCGTGTTCGCCGGGGTGGCGTTGGTCCCGACCTTGCCGGTCGAGGTCTTGATGAAGTCCGCCCCCGCCAGCATCCCGAGCCAGGAGGCCCGCCGGATGTTGTCGTACGTGGACAGCTCGCCGGTCTCGAAGATCACCTTCAGCCGCGCGGAGCCGCACTCGGCCTTCACGGCGACGATCTCCTCGTACACCTTCAGGTAACGGCCGGACAGGAAGGCGCCGCGGTCGATCACCATGTCGATCTCGTCGGCCCCGGCCGCCACGGCGTCGCGTACGTCCGCGAGCTTGACGTCCAGCGCGACACGCCCGGCGGGGAAGGCCGTCGCGACGGACGCCACCTTCACCCCGGACCCGGCCAGCGCGGCGACCGCGGTGGCCGCCATGTCGGGATAGACGCAGACGGCAGCGGTGCGCGGGGCCGTACGGTCGGTCGGATCGGGATTGACGGCCTTGGCGGCCAGCCCCCGGACCTTGCCCGGGGTGTCGGCGCCTTCCAGCGTCGTCAGGTCGATCATCGAGATGGCCAGATCGATGGCGTACGCCTTGGCCGTCGTCTTGATCGACCTGGTGCCGAGAGAGGCGGCGCGCGCTTCGAGGCCGACGGTGTCGACGCCGGGCAGCCCGTGCAGGAAGCGGCGCAGCGCACTGTCGGACGCCGTCGCGTCGGCGAATGCAGGAGCAGTGGTGGGCATGGTCACCAGATGAGCATATCTACGCGCGTAGCGACCTGTACAGGGGGCTCCCCCGTTTCCGCGCCCCCACTCGCGCCGCCCGGCACCGGCAAGGCCGCCCCGCACGGCCCCTCCCCCTTCAGGCAGAATCGGGGCCATGACGAGCCCCACGCCTCCCTCCCAGCCCGCCTACGCCGACCGGACCTTCCGGTCCGGCGCCGGTCTGGTCAGCGGTGCACTGCTGATCCTGCTGGTCGGCTGGATCGGCGGCGACGCGGTGGTCCAGGGCAAGGGGTGGGTGCCGTGGCTGGCGCTGGCCGCGCTGCTGACGGTGATCCCGCTGATCGTGGCCTTCACGCTGCGGCCGGCGGTGTTCGCCGACGAGGAGCGGATCCGGATCCGCAATCCGTTCCGCACGGTCGTGCTGCCCTGGGCCGACGTCTCCACCGTGCGCGCCGCGTACTCCAGCGAGATCTTCACGCACAGCGGCGACAAGTACCAGCTGTGGGCGGTGCCCGTCTCCCTGCGCGAACGCAAGCGCGCGGCCAGGAAGGCCACCCAGCAGGCGCACGACGACCCGTACGGCCGGACCTCCGTGCACGCCGACGTCCGCGACTCCGCCGGCCGCGCGGCAGCCGCGGACCAGACGGTCAGCGACCTGCGCGAGCTCGCCGAGCGCGCCGGCACCCGCGAGGAGCCGGGCACGACCACGGCGTCGGTGCGCTGGGCCTACGAGGTCATCGCCCCGGCCGCCGTCGGCGCGCTGCTGCTGGCGACCCTCCTCGCAATCGGCTGAGCCGGCCCCGGGCGGCCGCCCGGGGCAGGGGGAGGGAAGTTACGGACGTCGATACCGGACAAAAAGCCCGTCGGCCGGTCCCTAACCCCCCCCGCCACCCCCCGCCGCGACCGTCAGGAGAGCGCGAGCAGGCCTGCGGCGGTCGGGTTGAAGCCGCAGGCGTCGAAGTAGAAGCCGTGCAGGTGGTCCTCGAAGTCGACGTGCAGCCAGGCGCAGTTCGCCGAGCGGGCGCCGTGGGCGGCGGCGGAGACCAGTGCGGTGCCGATGCCGGCCCCGCGGAGGTCCTCGGCCACCATGGTGTCCAGGACGAAGGCGTGGGCGCCGCCGTCCCAGGCGACGTTGACGAAGCCGACGAGCCGGCCGTCCAGCCGGGCGCAGACCCACCCCAGGCTGTGGCGGTGTGTGCGGGCGAGCCAGTCGATCGGTTCCGGCGGGTGATCGAAGCTCTCCGCGTGGAGAGCGTTCACCGCTTCGTTGTCGAAGTCGCCTCGCCATTCGTAGGTTGCCGCCATCGGCATCATCGTAAGGTCTGTCAGATCCCCGTGGCCGTCGACAGGTCCCGCTTGATGCCCGCCAGGAGTTCCGTGGCCTTCGTGCGGGCCTTGGGCAGTTCGGCGGCCGAAGAGACCGGGAGCACGACCTCCAGGTAGCACTTGAGCTTCGGTTCCGTGCCGCTCGGGCGGACGATCACCCTGGCGCCCGTGAGGTGGTAGCGCAGGCCGTCGGTGGGCGGCAGGGAGGCCGTGCCCTGCGAGAGGTCCTCCGCGGCGGTGACCGGGAGGCCCGCCAGGGTGGTCGGGGGAGTCTCGCGCAGGCGCCGCATGGCGTTCGCGATGACCGTCAGGTCCTCGACCCGGACCGAGAGCTGGTCCGTGGCGTGCAGGCCGTGTTCGAGCGCGAGGTCGTCGAGCAGGTCGAGGAGGGTACGGCCCTTCTCCTTGAGTACGGAGGCGAGTTCGGCGATCAGGAGTGCCGCCGTGATGCCGTCCTTGTCGCGGACGCCCTCCGGGTCCACGCAGTAGCCGAGAGCCTCTTCGTAGCCGTAGCGCAGGCCGTCGACGCGGGCGATCCACTTGAAGCCCGTCAGCGTCTCCTCGTGGCCGAGGCCCGCCTTGTCGGCGATCCGGCCGAGGAGGGAGGAGGAGACGATCGACTCGGCGAACACGCCGGTGGCGCCGCGGTCCACCAGGTGCGCCGCGAGCAGCGCGCCGACCTCGTCGCCGCGCAGCATCCGCCAGCCGCCGTCGGCCGACGCGTCCGGGACGGCGACTGCGCAGCGGTCGGCGTCCGGGTCGTTGGCGATGATGAGGTCGGGGTTCGAGCGGCGTGCGGTGGCGAAGGCGAGATCCATCGCGCCGGGCTCTTCCGGATTGGGGAAGGCGACGGTGGGGAACGCCGGGTCGGGGTCCGCCTGTTCGGCCACCAGTACGGGCTCGGGGAAGCCGGCCCGGGCGAAGGCCGCTGTGAGTACGGAGGTGCCCACGCCGTGCATCGCCGTGTACACGGCGCGCGCGGTGCGGGGGGAGCCGGCGCTGAGGACGGCGTCCGTACGTGTGAGGTAGGCGGCCAGGACGTCTTCGCCGAGGATCTCCCAGCCCGACTCCGGGCGCGGTACGCCGGTGAGCGGGCCGACCGCCGCGATCTCGGTGGCGATCTCCACATCGGCGGGGGGCACGATCTGCGAGCCGTCGCCGAGGTAGACCTTGTAGCCGTTGTCGCGGGGTGGGTTGTGGCTGGCCGTGACCTCCACGCCGGCGACGGCGCCCAGATGCCTTATGGCGTACGCGAGTACGGGGGTGGGGAGCGGGCGGGGGAGTACCGCCGCGCGGAGGCCGGCGCCGGTCATCACGGCTGCGGTGTCGCGGGCGAAGTCGGCGGACTTGTGGCGGGCGTCGTAGCCGATGACGACGAGGCCGTCGGCGTGCCCCTGCGCCTTCAGGTAGGCGGCCAGACCGGCGGCGGCGCGGATGACCACGGAGCGGTTCATGCGCATGGGGCCTGCGCCCATTTCGCCCCGGAGGCCGGCCGTGCCGAACTGGAGCGTGCCGGCGAAGCGGTTCTCCAGGGCGGCGAGGTCCTCGGCGTCGAGCAGTGCGGCGAGCTCCGCGCGGGTGTCGGGGTCCGGGTCCTCGGCGAGCCAGGTCCTGGCCCGCGTGATGAGGTCGTCGTCCTGCTGCACGGTGTCCGCCTTTCGGGGGTGGGAAGTGGTGGCGCGGTGAGGGCCGCTGCGCGGGTCGGCTGCCGGGGGCTCTGCCCCCGGACCCCCGCTAGATACGTTCCAGGACCCGGGCCAGCAGTGCGCCCATCCTCGTGGCCGAGTCGCGGCCGGCCTGGAGGACCTCCTCGTGGTTGAGGGGTTCTCCGCTCAGGCCCGCGGCGAGGTTCGTGACCAGGGAGATGCCCAGCACCTCCGCGCCCGCCTCGCGTGCCGCGATGGCCTCCAGGACGGTGGACATGCCGACCAGGTCGCCGCCCATGACGCGGACCATGCCGATCTCGGCCGGAGTCTCGTAGTGCGGGCCGGGGAACTGCACGTACACGCCCTCTTCGAGCGTCCCGTCGATCTCCTTGCACAGGGCGCGCAGCCGCGGCGAGTACAGGTCGGTCAGGTCGACGAAGTTCGCGCCCACGATCGGCGAGGCCGCCGTGAGGTTGATGTGGTCGCTGATGAGTACCGGCTGGCCGGGGCGCATGCCCTCGCGCAGGCCGCCGCAGCCGTTCGTCAGGATGATGGTCCCGCAGCCCGCGGCGACCGCCGTACGGACGCCGTGCGCGACCGCGGCGACCCCTCGGCCCTCGTAGTAGTGCGTACGGCCCAGGAAGACCAGGGCGCGCTTCTCCCCGATTCGGTACGAGCGGATCGTGCCGCCGTGGCCCTGCACGGCCGGGGCCGGGAATCCGGGCAGCGCGGTGACCGGGAACTCGGCCTCCGGGATGCCGAGCGCATCGCCGGCGGGGGCCCACCCGGAGCCCATCACGAGAGCGACGTCGTGGGTATCGGCGCCGGTCAGCTCGCGCAGGCGGGCGGCGGCGTCGGCAGCGGCGGCGTACGGGTCGCCCTGGACGTGGTCCGGAATAACAGATGCGTTCACGCGGACGAGGGTAACCGGTGATTCCCTACGCGCGTAGATGCGGCCGTGGAGAGTCTGGCCGGGTGTGTTCGTACTTTCACACAAAGAGGGCCTGAGGTGCCGCTCAGCAGGGGCGCTTGCGGAGGTTCATCACGTAGTCGTGCGGTGCGCCCGCGGACTCGGCGGCGTCCGCCACCTCGCCCAGATAGCGCGCCGCGGGCAGCCCGCCCTCGTAGCCGTTGAGCACGTACATCCAGGCCGGTTCCTCGCCGTCCAGCGTGTGCACCCGCACCCGCATGCGCCGGTATATGTCGAGGCCGACACCCTCCCAGCGGTCCATGGAGTCCTCGTCCATCGGAGCCAGGTCGTACAGCGCGACGAAGACCTGGGAACGGGGCGCCTCCACCACCGTGGCCAGTGCGCCCTCCCAGCCCATCTGCTCCCCGCCGAACGTCAGCCGCCAGCCGTTGAGCCAGCCCGTGCCGCGCAGCGGGGAGTGCGGTGCGCGGCGCGTCATCAGCCGCGCGTCGAGGTTGCCGGCGTACGCGGCGTAGAGCGACATGGGTCGAGGGTACGGGAGGCGATGGAAAGTGTGCCGGTTCCGGTGGGGAAGACGCCCGGTCGTGGGAGGCGGCCGTGGACGGTTCGCGGGGGGCCCCGACAGAGGAGCGGGCCGTGGCCCGGCACGGTGCGTGCCCGTATGGAGGGCCCCGGGGCGAAGCAGCTTGGCGCGTGCGGGACAATGAATTACGTACTGCATACGCCGGGGCGATCCCCCGGACCCCCGGCCGGGGCGGCAGACGGCCGTGGGATGACACCACGCGAGGCGGACTTTTCGTGACCCGGATCGTGATCATCGGCGGCGGCCCCGGCGGCTACGAGGCCGCACTGGTCGGCGCCCAGCTCGGCGCGGAGGTGACCGTCGTCGACTGCGACGGCCTCGGCGGCGCGTCGGTACTCACCGACTGCGTGCCCTCCAAGACCCTGATCGCGACGGCCGAGGTGATGACCACCTTCGACTCCTCCTACGAGGAACTCGGCATCATCGTCGCCGACGACACTCCGCACATAGAGCAGGCCGCGCGGGTCGTCGGGGTCGACCTCGGCAAGGTCAACCGGCGCGTCAAGCGTCTCGCGCTCGCCCAGTCCCACGACATCACCGCGTCCGTCACGCGCGCGGGTGCCAGGGTCATGCGCGGCCGTGGCCGGCTGGAGGGTCTCCAGGCCGCCGACGGGTCGCGCCAGGTCGTGGTGACCGCCGCCGACGGCACCGAGGAGCGGCTCACCGCCGACGCGGTGCTGATCGCGACCGGCGGCCACCCCAGGGAGATCCCGGACGCCCTGCCCGACGGCGAGCGGATCCTGAACTGGACCCAGGTCTACGACCTGGACGAGCTCCCCGAGGAGCTCATCGTGGTCGGTTCGGGTGTGACGGGCGCCGAGTTCGCCGGTGCCTACCAGGCGCTCGGCTCACGCGTCACCCTTGTCTCCTCCCGCGACCGGGTGCTGCCGGGCGAGGACCCGGACGCCGCCGCCGTCCTGGAGGACGTCTTCCGGCGCCGCGGCATGAACGTCATGGCCCGCTCCCGCGCCCAGTCCGCCAAGCGCGTCGGCGACCGTGTCGAGGTCACGCTGGCCGACGGCCGTGTCATCTCCGGCACCCACTGTCTGATGGCGGTCGGCGCGATCCCCAACACCGAGGGCATGGGCCTGGAGGAGTCAGGGGTCACGCTCAAGGAGTCCGGGCACGTCAAGACGGACCGGGTGTCCCGCACCAGCGCCCCCGGTGTGTACGCCGCCGGGGACGTCACCGGCGTCTTCGCGCTGGCCTCGGTCGCGGCGATGCAGGGCCGGATCGCGATGTACCACTTCCTCGGTGACGCGGTGGCGCCGCTGAACCTGAAGACGGTCTCCGCGAACGTCTTCACCGACCCCGAGATCGCCACGGTCGGTTACAGCCAGGCCGACGTCGACTCCGGCAGGATCGACGCCCGTGTCGTGAAGTTGCCGCTGCTGCGCAACCCGCGCGCCAAGATGCAGGGCATCAGGGACGGCTTCGTCAAGATCCTCTGCCGGCCCGGTACCGGCATCGTGGTCGGCGGCTGTGTCGTCGCCCCGAGGGCCAGTGAGCTGATCCACCCGATCGCGCTCGCCGTCGACAACAGCCTGACGGTGGAGCAGATCGCCAACGCGTTCACGGTGTACCCGTCGCTGTCCGGCTCGATCGCCGAAGTGGCCCGGCAGTTGCATACGCGTAAGACCGCCGGCGAGGCGTGACGGCGAGGTGTGACGGAGCGGCGTACGGGCCGTGTGTACACAGGCGAGGCCCTCTATATCACTAGGGGGCCTCGCCTGTGTACAACTTCTGCTATTCGGCGCAAACTGCTGAAAAGTAACTCCCGGTCAGGTTACTGTCAGTTTCGTGTTCGCTGCAGAACGTCGTCAATTGATCCTCGAAATGGTGCGCGCCAACGGGGCGGTATCGCTCCGTGAGCTCGCCCGCGTCGTCCAGACCTCCGAAGTGACCGTACGGCGGGACGTGCGGGCACTGGAGGCAGAAGGACTCCTCGACCGCCGGCACGGCGGTGCGGTCTTGCCGGGCGGTTTTACGCGGGAGTCCGGCTTTCCGCAGAAATCCCATCTCTCCACCGCGGAGAAAACGGCCATCGCCGACCTGGCCGCCGGTCTGGTCGGCGAGGGCGAGGCCATCGTGGTCGGCGCCGGCACGACCACGCAGGAGCTGGCCCGCCGCCTCGCGCGGGTGCCAGGTCTGACCGTGGTCACCAACTCGCTGCTGGTCGCCCAGGCGTTGGCCCATGCCAACCGGGTGGAAGTCGTGATGACGGGCGGCACCCTGCGCGGGAGCAACTACGCGCTCGTCGGCAGCGGTGCCGAGCAGTCCCTCCAGGGGCTACGGGTGAGCCGGGCCTTCCTCTCCGGGAGCGGTCTGACCGCGGAGCGCGGGCTGTCCACGTCCAACATGCTCTCGGCGAGCGTGGACCGGGCGCTGGTGCAGGCGGCGGCCGAGGTGGTGGTCCTCGCGGACCATACGAAGCTCGGCTCCGACACCATGTTCCAGACGGTTCCCACGGAGCTGATCACCCGTCTGGTGACGGACGAGCCGCCGGCTCACGACGAGCGGGCGGCCACCGAGCTCCAGGCCCTGGCCGACCAGGGTGTGGAGATCACCGTGGCGGGGCCGGGTGCGGAGTCCGGGGCTGCGGCCGGTGAATCCCTGCCGCCGGGACGGCAGACGCGGCCGGAGATGCCGCTGCCGGGCCAGCGGCGTACGCAGGGCAGTGGTGGGCCCGGTGGTGGCGGGCCCGGAGCGCTCGGTCCGCAGCTGAGGAGCGCCGCCGCGCTGGCGGAGGGGTCGGTGGGCGGCCGGGTCACGGACCTGCGGCGCCGGTGAGCGGGTAGCGGGCAGTCGGTGGCGGGTGGCCGGAAGCCGGCAGAGCCGGCTCAGGCGAGGGTCGACTGCTGGAGTCGGCAGGGCCGGCTCAGGTGGCCGGTCGGGCCTGCGCGATCGGTGCGGTCGCTTCGGCTGGTGCCGGCGGTCCTTCCTTGAGGCCCTGGAGCGTCAGCCGTAGCAGTCGGTCGGCCAGGGCCGGGTCGGCCGGGGTCTGTTCCGCGGCCAGCGCGATGGCGTTCGTCAGCTGCAGAAGGTCGTCGATCGACACATCCGCCCGCACCGAGCCGCTCGACTGCGCTCGCGTCAGCAGCCGGTCCCCGGCCTGGCGCAGCGGCACATGACATGACATCAGTGCCGAAGTCTCGTCCCCCGAGGCCGACATGAGGGCCTGTGCCAGCCCCCGGTACGCACCGGCGTGGGTGACGATGGCGCCCAGCCACTCCACCAGCGCCGCGCACGGCCGGTCGGCCGTCGCCAGTACGCGGGAACGGTCGAGCAGCGCGGCCAGGGCCTCCTGGAACACCGCGTTCATGAGGGCCTGGCGGTTCGGGAAGTGCCGGTAGAGCGTGCCGATGCCGACGCCGGCCCGGCGGGCGATGTCCTCGAGCGAGGCGTCCGTGCCCTGGGCGGCGAAGGACGTACGGGCTTCACTCAGCAGCCGGTCGTAGTTGCGGCGCGCGTCGGCGCGCAACGGCCGGGCAGGTGTCGGTGCCGTGCTCATCGCCATCGCCCCTGTCCTCCTGGTGTGTCAGCCCCGTGCCACAAGGATGCCACCCGACACGCCCTGGGGGCCCGGCGGTCGCCGGGCCCCCAGGGGCAGAAGAACGTGCAGTCGGTCCGTGCGCTGCTCAGTCCTTGATCTCGCAGATCGCGGCGCCGGACGACACCGAGGTGCCGACCTCCGCCGCCAGGCCCTTCACCGTGCCTGAGCGGTGGGCGTTGAGGGGCTGTTCCATCTTCATGGCTTCGAGGACGACGACGAGGTCGCCTTCCTTGACCTCCTGGCCCTCCTCGACGGCGATCTTGACGATCGTGCCCTGCATCGGGGACGCGAGGGTGTCGCCGGACGCGGCGGAGCCGGACTTCTTGGCGGCGCGGCGCTTGGGCTTCGCGCCGGCGGCCAGGCCGGTGCGGGCCAGGCTCATGCCCAGCGAGGACGGCAGGGAGACTTCCAGGCGCTTGCCGCCGACCTCGACGACGACGGTCTCGCGGCCGGACTCCTCATCGGTGTCCTGGTCCGCCGGGACCGCGTACGGCTTGATGTCGTTGACGAACTCCGTCTCGATCCACCGGGTGTGGACCCGGAACGGGTCGGCGGTGAACGCCGGGTCGGCCACGACCGCGCGGTGGAAGGGGATCGCGGTGGCCATGCCCTCGACGGTGAACTCCGCCAGCGCACGCCCGGCGCGCTGAAGTGCCTGCTCACGGGTCGCGCCGGTCACCACGAGCTTGGCCAGCAGCGAGTCCCACGCCGGGCCGATGACGCTGCCGGACTCGACTCCCGCGTCGAGCCGGACACCGGGACCGGTGGGCGGGGCGAACAGGGTGACGGTGCCCGGGGCGGGCAGGAAGCCGCGGCCAGGGTCCTCGCCGTTGATGCGGAACTCGAAGGAGTGCCCGCGCACCGCGGGGTCGCCGTAGCCGAGCTCCTCGCCGTCGGCGATGCGGAACATCTCGCGGACGAGGTCGAGGCCGGTGACCTCCTCGGTGACCGGGTGCTCGACCTGGAGTCGCGTGTTGACCTCCAGGAAGGAGATCGTGCCGTCCAGGCCGACGAGGAACTCGACCGTGCCGGCGCCGACGTAGCCGGCCTCCTTCAGGATCGCCTTCGACGCCGCGTACAGCTGGTCGTTCTGCGCCTGGGTCAGGAACGGCGCCGGGGCCTCCTCGACGAGCTTCTGGTGGCGGCGCTGGAGCGAGCAGTCACGCGTGGACACCACGACGACGTTGCCGTGGGTGTCGGCCAGGCACTGCGTCTCCACGTGCCGGGGCTTGTCGAGGTAGCGCTCGACGAAGCACTCCCCACGGCCGAACGCGGCAACGGCCTCGCGCACCGCGGAGTCGTACAGCTCCGGGATCTCCTCCAGCGTGCGCGCCACCTTCAGGCCGCGCCCGCCACCGCCGAACGCCGCCTTGATCGCGATCGGCAGGCCGTTCTTCTCGGCGAAGTCCACGACCTCGGCCGAACCCGACACCGGGTCCGGTGTGCCGGCCACCAGCGGGGCGCCCGCGCGCTGCGCGATGTGACGCGCCGCGACCTTGTCGCCCAGGTCCCGGATGGCCTGCGGCGGCGGCCCGATCCACGTCAGATCCGCGTCCAGCACGGCCTGCGCGAATTCCGCGTTCTCCGAAAGGAAGCCGTAACCGGGGTGGACCGCGTCCGCCCCCGAATCCTTCGCGGCCTGCAGCACCTTGGCCATGTCCAGATAACTGGCGGCCGGGGTGTCACCGCCCAGAGCGAACGCCTCATCGGCCGCGCGCACATGCAGAGCATCCCGGTCCGGATCGGCGTAGACGGCTACGCTCCCGATCCCGGCATCCCGGCAAGCCCGAGCAACACGGACAGCGATTTCGCCACGGTTGGCGATGAGCACCTTGCGCACGATGACTCCCTCCTTGAGAACAAGCTGAGTTTAGGGACAACCGACACGGCCGTACGACCCGTCCCCAATAGTGAACTTGCCCACACGGAGTGTGATTCGAGGCTTGCTCGAGTCGCGAAATCCCTTGTCGCAATACGGTACGCCGGGATCCTCAACGGCACAGTAGCCACGAAGTGTGGCCCAAGTCTCTGTCCGGACGGTCAACGGCGCGCGGCGTTTCTTTGTGGACTCCCTACGAACGGCCGATGGGATCTTTGCCTCGACATCGGGGTGGTGCGGAGTCGGTCCGGGCTGTGCGTGAACCCTTGTCCCCGGCATTACTCGTTAGTAAGGTCCGCGCTGTATCGGACGTACTACAGGTAACAGGGGGTGGGTGCGGTGGTGCGCAGACCAGTGGCCTTCGTGACCGCGGTCGTGCTGTTCGCGGAAGCCGTGGGCATCGTGATCGTCAACGGCATCCTCGCGACGGTCGCCGACAACCAGAGCATGTCTCTGGCCGGGGTGGATCCGGACGCCATGGTCACCGGTGCGTGGGTGATGGGCGCGGTCTCCGGCGCCCTGCTGGTGCTCTGCGGGCTGATACCGCTCCTGGCGGGGATACGCGACCGGGCTCCGGGCCGTCCGGGCCGGATCGCCCTCATCGCCTGTGCGGTCGTCCACGGGGTGCTGGGCGCCCTGGCGGTGGGGCTGATCGGCTGGGCGGCCTTCGTGTTCATGATGGTCGTCCTGGGGCTGATCGTGTTGACCCTGGTGGCCTTCGACCGGCGCGAGCCGGAAGAGGTGAAGCCGGAAGCGGTGAAGACCGGCACCGGGGCGGCTCCCGAGCCGGCGTGACGTCCGTGCGCCGGTGGCTCGGACCCGTGCGTCAGACCCACAAGTCGGTGACGGAAACGCCCAGTTCGCCGAGGAGTCGGCGCAGCAGCGGCAGCGAGAGTCCGATGACGTTGCCGTGGCTGCCCTCGATCGACTCGACGAACGGCGCCGAGCGGCCGTCCAGGGTGAACGCCCCGGCGACATGGAGGGGCTCGCCCGAGGCGACGTAGGCGGCGACCTCGGCGTCCGTCGGCTCGCCGAACCTGACGACGGTGGACGCGGTGGCGGACGCCGTACGGCCGGTGGCCGTGTCGATGACGCTGTGCCCCGTCTGCAGGATGCCCGACCGGCCGCGCATGGACTTCCAGCGGGCGGTGGCCTCCTCGCTGTCGGCTGGCTTGCCGAGCGCCTCGCCGTCCAGCTCCAGCACCGAGTCGCAGCCGATGACGAGCGCGCCGGAGGCCTCGGGGCGGGCCGCCACGGCGGCGGCCTTGGCCTCGGCCAGGACGAGCGCGAGCTCGCCCGGGGTCGGGGCGCTCAGCGCGTCCTCGTCCACACCGCTGACGATCACCTCGGGGGCGAGACCGGCCTGGCGCAGGAGGCCGAGACGGGCGGGGGACGCGGAGGCGAGCACGAGGCGGCGCTGATCAGTCATGCCCGCCATCGTAAGGCGGGCCGGAAGGGGCCCAGGACGCCTCAGTGGTGCCTCAGCCGTGCCTCAGCCGTGTCCTCGGAGGGGCCTCAGCGGCCTCAGCGGCCTCAGCGGCCTCAGCGGTGTCTCAGCGGGTGCCCAGGACGAACATCGCCACCACCATGGCCAGCGCGAGCAGCAGCCCCGCCCGGCGCATCATGTCCTGGGCGTCGCGCAGTTCTTTCGGCGGCTTGTTCTCGGGGTCCGACCACAGCATGCGTCCGATGGTGCTCCGGAGGCGGCCGCGGCGCCTGAGTACGCGTACTCAAGCGCCGCTCACGGCCCGGCGGGCGGCTCGGCGTCAGCCCGACGGATCAGCCCGACGGCCCGGCCCGGCGGTCAGGCCGGCCAGTACGTCCGCGCCCACGACCTGGGCCCCGGCCGCAGCGCGCCCCGGCGGGCGATCCGCCCCGGGTCCGACCACTGCTCGGGCGGCAGCGGAGCCCCGGACGGCACGGCGGCCACCGCCGCCGCACGCGCCCGGACCACGGCGAGAGCCGCGGCGAGCTCCTCCGGGGTGGGATTGCCCCGTACGACCTTGATCATGGTGACTCCCGGTGGTTGGAGGGGTTAGAGGGGGATGTTGCCGTGCTTCTTCGGCGGCAGCGACTCACGCTTCGTACGGAGCTGGCGCAGGCCCTTCACCAGGTGCGCCCGGGTGTCGGACGGCATGATCACCGCGTCGACGTAGCCGCGCTCGGCCGCGACGTACGGGTTGAGCAGGGCGTCCTCGTAGTCGGTCATCAGCTCGGCGCGGGCGGCCTCGGGGTCGTCGGATGCGGCGATGGTCCTGCGGTGCAGGATGTTCACCGCGCCCTGTGCGCCCATCACCGCGATCTGCGCGGTCGGCCAGGCCAGATTCAGGTCGGCGCCCAGGTGCTTGGACCCCATGACGTCGTACGCCCCGCCGAACGCCTTGCGGGTGATCACCGTGATCAGCGGGACGGTGGCCTCGGCGTACGCGTAGATCAGCTTGGCGCCGCGCCGGATGATGCCGCCGTACTCCTGGTCGACGCCGGGCAGGAAGCCGGGCACGTCGACGAAGGTGATGACCGGCACGTTGAACGCGTCGCAGGTACGGACGAAGCGCGAGGCCTTCTCGCTCGCGTCGATGTCCAGACAACCGGCCAGCTGCATCGGCTGGTTGGCGACGATGCCGACCGGATAGCCCTCGACGCGGCCGAAGCCGGTGAGGATGTTCGGCGCGAACAGGGCCTGCGTCTCCAGGAACTCACCGTCGTCGAGCACATGCTCGATGGCGGTGTGCATGTCGTACGGCTGGTTCGCCGAGTCCGGGATGAGGGTGTCGAGCTCGCGGTCCTCGTCCGTGGTCTCCAGGTCGGCCTCCTCGGGGAAGGCGGGCGCCTCCGAGAGGTTGTTCGACGGGAGGTAGGACAGCAGGGACTTGACGTACTCGATGGCGTCCTTCTCGTCGCCCGCCATGTGGTGGGCCACGCCGGACGTGGTGTTGTGCGTACGGGCGCCGCCCAGCTCCTCGAAGCCGACGTCCTCGCCGGTGACCGTCTTGATGACGTCGGGCCCTGTGATGAACATGTGCGAGGTCTGGTCGACCATGACCGTGAAGTCCGTGATCGCGGGAGAGTAGACCGCGCCGCCCGCGCAGGGGCCGACGATCAGGGAGATCTGCGGGACGACACCCGAGGCGTGCACATTGCGGCGGAAGATCTCCGCGAACAGCCCGAGGGCGGCCACACCCTCCTGGATGCGCGCGCCGCCGCCGTCGTTGATGCCGATCACCGGGCAGCCGGTCTTCATCGCGAAGTCCATGACCTTGACGATCTTCTCGCCGTAGACCTCGCCGAGCGAGCCGCCGAAAATCGTGAAGTCCTGCGAGTACACGCAGACGGGACGGCCGTCGACCGTGCCGTAACCGGTGACGACGCCGTCTCCGTAGGGGCGGTTCTTCTCGATGCCGAAATTGGTGGACCTGTGCCGTGCGAACTCGTCGAGCTCCACGAAAGAACCCTCGTCGAGCAGGAGCTCGACCCGCTCCCGGGCGGTCAACTTGCCCTTGGCGTGCTGCTTTTCGACAGCGCGGGCGGAACCTGCGTGTGTGGCCTCTTCGATACGGTGCTGCAGGTCCGCGATCTTGCCCGCGGTGGTGTGGATGTCGCTCTGCGGCTCGGACATCGGGTGGCGGCTCCCTGCCTGGTCACGGGGACGGCTGGTACATACATGCAGTGGTGGAGGTGCGGTGCTCATACGTGCACGACGGCTACTGCCCCGTAGCGTATCGGCGCGGATACCGTTCGGCAGTGCGTCGTTTGCCACACCTAATGTGGGTTGCATGACACCTCCTGATGCGCCGCACAATCGCTGGTCGGACCTCGACAGGCCGCCCCTGAACGTCGCGGCGCTCCGCCGCGGGCTGCTGAAGCCCGACGGTCTGTGGACCTCGCTCGACGTCGTCGACGCGACCGGCTCCACCAACTCCGACCTCGCGGCCCAGGCCGTCGAAGGCCGGCTGGCCGAAGGCGCGGTGCTCATCGCGGAGGAGCAGACCGCGGGCCGTGGGCGGCTCGACCGGAGCTGGACGGCTCCGCCCCGCTCGGGCATCTTCCTGTCCGTCCACCTGATCCCCGGGGACGTGCCGGCCGAGCGATGGGGGTGGCTTCCGCTGTTGGCCGGGGTCGCGGCCGCCACGGGCCTCGCGAAGGCGGCGGGCGTGGACATGGCGCTGAAATGGCCCAACGACCTCCTGGTGACGATCGGCGACACGGAACGCAAGACCGGGGGCATCCTCGCGGAGCGCGCCGGGGACGGTGTCGTCATCGGCATCGGCCTGAACGTGTCGCTGCGCGCGGCCGAGCTGCCGGCCCCGCACGCCGGTTCGCTGGCGCTCGCCGGAGCCGTCTCCACCGACCGCGAGACCCTGCTCAGGGCCGTGCTTCGTTCACTGGAACAGTGGTACGGCCGATGGCGCGACGCGAACGGCGACGCCGCCGAGAGCGGGCTCCAGGCGGCCTACGCGGCGGGCTGCGCCACGCTCGACCGGACGGTGCGGGCCGAGCTGCCGGGCGAGAGGACCCTCGTCGGCGAGGCCGTCGCGATCGACGGCGACGGACGGCTCGTGCTGGCCACGGCAGAGGGGCTCCAGGAGCCCGTATCGGCCGGCGACATCGTCCACCTGCGGGGGGAAGCGGGCGGTCTCACCTGATCCGGTCGCCCCGCACGGACGGGTGATGTCACGTACGACGGATCCGGAACCGCGCCACCGGGGACGTGAGCCAGGGCACACCTGCCGTATCGTTGAGGCGATCCAGCGACAGATCGGCAGGGCAGTGCGCAGGGAACGGGCAGGAGGCGGCCGGTGACCGTCGAGGACACGAGTTCCGGGGACGACACCGACCCTTCGTCGGAACCCTCGGTCCATTCCACACCCCACCACGAGGTCGACCACACGGCTGAACCGACCGACGACCCCCTCGCCATCCGGCTGGAAGCGCTCATTCTGGGTGCCGACCGCCGCTACACGCCCTTCCAGGCGGCCAGGACCGCCGGGGTCTCCATGGACCTGGCGTCCCGGTTCTGGCGGGCGATGGGCTTCGCCGACATCGGGCAGGCCAAGGCGCTGACCGAGGCCGACGTCCTGGCGCTGCGCCGTCTGGCCGGTCTGGTGGAGGCCGGGCTGCTCAGCGAGCCGCTGGCGATCCAGGTGGCCAGGTCGACGGGGCAGACCACAGCCCGGCTCGCGGAGTGGCAGATCGACTCCTTCCTGGAGGGGCTGACCGAGCCGCCCGAGCCCGGGATGACCAGGACCGAGGTCACCTATCCGCTGATCGAGCTGCTCCTGCCCGAGCTGGAGGAGTTCCTGGTCTACGTCTGGCGGCGTCAGCTCGCCGCCGCCACGGGCCGGGTGGTGCAGGCGGCGGACGACGAGGAGATGGTCGACCGGCGGTTCGCCGTGGGCTTCGCCGACCTGGTCGGCTTCACCCGGCTGACCCGGCGCCTGGAGGAGGAGGAGCTCGGCGAGCTGGTCGAGGCCTTCGAGACGACCTCGGCCGACCTGGTCGCCGCGCACGGCGGGCGGCTCGTCAAGACCCTGGGCGACGAGGTCCTGTTCGCCGCGGACGACGCGGGCACGGCGGGCGAGATCGCGCTCAGGCTGGTCGAGGCGATGGCCCAGGACGCGACGATGCCCGCGCTGCGGGTCGGTATCGCCTTCGGCACGGTCACCACACGCATGGGCGACGTGTTCGGTACGACGGTGAATCTCGCCAGCCGGCTCACCTCGATAGCGCCCAAGGACGCGGTGCTGGTCGACGGCGCGTTCGCCGCGGAGCTCATCAAGAACGGCGACGCCCCCGCATCCGAGGCCGAGGAGACCGCTGCGGCGGCCGAGCGTGCCCGGCTGGCGGCTGAGGACGACCACGGCGTGGGCGAGGGCCCGCCGCCGTCGGCGTACCGCTTCGGGATGCAGCCGATGTGGCAGCGGCCGGTGCGCGGTCTCGGTGTGGTGGAGCCCTGGCTGCTGGCCCGGCGGGGAAAGCCCTCCACCTGACCGCGGGGCCGCACCTACTATTCCGGTAACGCTCGTTAACCGGAGGGGTGCAGTCATGGGTGACACGTCGGAGCAGAGGTTCGGGGACTTCGTCGTCGTACGGAGGCACGAGGGGCAGGAGCATGTCGTCGAGCTGGTGCTCGACCGGCCCCGGGCGATGAACGCCGTGAGCACCGGTATGGCGCGTTCCCTCGCCGATGCCTGCGCCGCGATCGGCGCGGATCAGGGGGTGCGGGCGACCGTGCTCACCTCCAGCCATGAGCGGGCCTTCTGTGTGGGCGCGGACCTCAAGGAGCGCAACACCTTCACCGACGCGGAGCTCGTGCGGCAGCGGCCCACCGCGAGGGCCGCCTACACCGGGGTGCTGGAGCTCCCGATGCCGGTCGTCGCCGCCGTGCACGGCTTCGCCCTGGGGGGCGGCTTCGAGCTCGCGCTGGCCTGCGACGTGATCGTGGCGGACCGTACGGCCGTGGTCGGGCTGCCCGAGGTGTCCGTCGGGGTCATCCCGGGCGGCGGCGGTACGCAGCTGCTGCCCCGCCGGGTCGGCGCGGCGCGCGCCGCCGAGCTGGTCTTCAGCGCCCGGCGGGTGGAGGCGGCCGAGGCGCGTGAGCTCGGCCTGGTCGACGAGCTGGTGGAGGCGGGCCAGGACCGGGAGGCGGCGCTGGCCCTGGGCGGCCGGATCGCGGCGAACTCTCCCGTGGGGCTCCGGGCGGCCAAGCGGGCTCTGCGGCTCGGGCAGGGGCTCGACCTGCGGGCCGGCCTCGAGGTGGAGGACGCCGCCTGGCGTTCCGTGGCGTTCTCCGGGGACCGTGCCGAGGGTGTCGCCGCGTTCAACGAGAAGCGGAAGCCCAGCTGGCCCGGTGAGTGACCCCGGCCCGGGATTGACGGAAACGATCTGAAGATCATCAGTGCTGCCAACTGATCAAATCATTACAAACCTCCCTAAGCTGGGGCGATGGGCGGTGATGATGCGCGGCTGCGCGCCGTGGTTGCGCTGGCACAGACGATGGCGGCGGCCTGCACCCCGCGCGAGTCCTGGCGCGCCGCGGCGGTAGGGGCGTGCGAGGCGCTGGGAGGCAGCTTCGCCGCCCTCTCCGTGTGGGAGCGGGATCAAGGCCGGCTGCGCGTCCTGGTGAACGCGGGGGAGCGGGCCGAGGGGGAGGAGGAGTTCCCCGAGGCCGAGGCCTACCCCGTGCACCAGTTCCCGGAGATCACCGAGTTCCTGCACGAGCGCTGGGCGGGTGGCGGTGAGCCGGACGCCTGGGTGGAGACCGCCGACGGCGCCCCGGCCGCCGGGGCGCCGGCCCGGTCGAACGCCGGCGCCCGCCCCTACTGCCCCCAGCGGGTCGCCGCGCTGCGCCGGCGTGGGCGGGGCTGCTGTGTGGTGGCGCCGATCGTGCTGCACGGCCGCGCCTGGGGCGAGCTCTATGTGGCCCGCCCGACGGAGGCCCCGGTGTTCGACCGGGACGACGCGGACTTCGCGACCGTGCTCGCGGCGGTCGTCGCGGCGGGCATCGCCCAGACCGAGCGGCTGGAGGAGGTCCGCAAGCTGGCCTTCACGGATCCGCTGACCGGCCTGGCGAATCGCAGGGCAGTCGATCTGCGCCTCGACGAGGCGGTGGACCGGCATCACGCGGACGGGGCCGTGGTCAGCCTGGTCGTCTGTGACCTGAACGGCCTCAAGGTGGTCAACGACACGCATGGTCACGCGGTCGGCGACCGTCTGCTGGAACGATTCGGCTCCGTGCTGTCGCTCTGCGGCGCGATGCTTCCCGGCGCCCTGGCAGCCCGCCTGGGCGGGGACGAGTTCTGTCTGCTGACCGTAGGCCCCCCGGCGGACGACGTGGTCCGGGTCTCCGAGGAGCTCTGCGCGCGGGCCGTCGCCCTGGAGCTCGGCGACGGGGTCGCCTGCGGGGTCGCGTCCACGGGTGACGACATCGGCCCGGTCCGGTCCGCGCGCCGGCTCTTCCGGCTGGCCGACGCCGCCCAGTACCAGGCGAAGGCCGCGCACTCCAGGAGGCCCGTGGTCGCCGGGCGCGACGGTGATGTGATCCGGCTCGCCGACTCCCCGCCCAAGTCGCCCCACGACCGTCGCAGGCTGCGTGGCAACCCGCCGGGGTGAGGTCGTAAGGGGTCAACCGCACGACCACTGATGACATAGCGGGTTTCAGTCCGTACGCTTCTGAATATGGATATGCATACAGTCGTGGTGGGGACGTCCGGTACCACCGCCGATGACGTCGTCGCCGTGGCCCGCCAGGGCGCCCGTGTCGAGCTCTCCGCAGCCGCGGTCGACGCGCTCCGTGCCGCGCGGGAGACCGTCGACGCCCTCGCCGCAAAGCCCGAGCCGGTCTACGGCGTCTCCACCGGCTTCGGAGCCCTGGCCAGCCGGCACATCAGCCCCGGTCTGCGGGCGCAGCTCCAGCGCAACATCGTCCGCTCGCACGCGGCGGGCATGGGCCCCCACGTCGAGCGCGAGGTGGTCCGTGCGCTGATGTTCCTGCGGCTGAAGACGCTCGCCTCCGGTCACACCGGCGTACGCCCCGGGGTCGCGCAGACCATGGCCGACGTGCTCAACGCCGGTATCACCCCCGTCGTCCACGAGTACGGCTCGCTCGGCTGCTCCGGCGACCTCGCCCCGCTCTCGCACTGCGCCCTGACCCTGATGGGTGAGGGCGACGCGGAGGGCCCCGACGGCATCGTGCGGCCGGCCGGTGAACTCCTCGCGGCGCACGGCATCACCCCCGTCGAGCTGCGAGAGAAGGAGGGCCTCGCCCTCCTCAACGGCACCGACGGCATGCTGGGCATGCTCGTGATGGCACTGGCCGACCTGAAGAACCTCTACACCAGCGCGGACATCACCGCCGCGCTCTCCCTGGAGGCGCTCCTCGGCACCGACCGGGTCCTCGCCCCCGAGCTGCACGCGATCCGCCCGCACCCCGGCCAGGGCGTCTCGGCCGACAACATGCTGCGGGTCCTCGCGGGGTCCGGGCTCACGGGGCGGCACTCCGACATCACGTCCGACGCGCCCCGGGTCCAGGACGCCTACTCCGTGCGCTGCGCACCCCAGGTCAACGGCGCGGGGCGTGACACCCTCACGCACGGTGCGCTCGTCGCCGCCCGCGAGCTGGCCTCTGCCGTCGACAACCCGGTGGTGCTGCCGGACGGCCGTGTGGAGTCCAACGGGAACTTCCACGGCGCGCCCGTCGCGTACGTCCTGGACTTCCTGGCGATCGTCGCCGCCGACCTCGGGTCGATCACCGAGCGCCGCACCGACCGGCTGCTGGACAAGAACCGCTCGCACGGGCTGCCGCCGTTCCTCGCGGACGACGCCGGGGTCGACTCCGGGCTGATGATCGCGCAGTACACCCAGGCCGCCCTGGTCAGCGAGCTGAAGCGGCTCGCGGTTCCGGCGTCCGTCGATTCGATCCCGTCGTCCGCGATGCAGGAGGACCACGTCTCCATGGGCTGGTCGGCCGCGCGGAAGCTGCGTACCGCCGTCACCGGCCTCGCGCGGATCGTGGCCGTCGAGCTGTACGCCGCCACGCGCGCCGTCGAACTGCGCGCCGCCCAGGGGCTGACCCCGGCTCCCGCCTCGCAGGCCGCCATCGCCGCGCTGCGGGCCGCCGGGGTGCAGGGGCCCGGCCCCGACCGCTTCCTCGCCCCGGATCTGGACGCGGCCGACACCTTCGTACGGGAGGGGAGGCTGCTCGCGGCCGTCGAGTCGGTGACAGGGCCGCTGGCCTGAGCTGTTGCGCGTGAGGGCCGCCGCGCGACCTCATGGGTCGTGCGGCAGCCCTCACGTACCTCAGAAGCCGGTGCTCGGCGTGGTGCCCCGGCGCGCCGAGTACACGACGAATCCCGCGCCGACGCACAGGGATGCCATGCCGCCGACCAGGTAGGGGGTCGTGTCGACGCCCGCCCCGGTGTCGGCGAGCTCCTCACCGGAGATGAACTCCCCCGTGGCGGAGGCCTGTCGGGTCGTGACGGACGAACCGGCGGAGGCGCTCGGCGTGTCCGCTTCGTCGGTCGCGTTGGCGGAGGGGACGAACCAGAGAGCACACAGCAGGGTGCCTGCCGCTGTGGTGGTCAGCAGCGTGCGACGAGCGATGGACACAGAATCGATCCCCTTGCGACAACCATCAGTTAGCCCCGTGGGCCGATGCTAAGCAAAGCAGCGGGTCGGAGGAAACCCACCGGTCCAGGGAGCCTTACGCTCCGGCGTATGAGCACATCGAAGACACCCACATTTGTTCGGCTTCGCGTGGAGATGGTCCTGGAGATCAGCGACGTGGACGCCCTGACCGGAACCGCGCTGGAGAGCATCGCCGCCGACTTCACCGCCTCCGGGGCCTCCGCCGACGACTCCATCGAGGAACGCACGCATGCCGAGGAGACGGTCAGGGAAGACGCGGCTGAGGCCCTCGCCTCGCTGCTCGACCCGTTCGACCTGGTCAGTCAGGTGCCCGGGGTCGAGCTCGCCCAGGCCTCCTGGAGCAGCGAGACGATCGACTACGACCCCGACGCCGAGGACTGGGCCGCCGACGAGGACGAGGCCGCCGACGACGCCGACGAGGACGAGTTGTACGACGGGATCGAGGACAATGAGACGGACGACGAAGAAGGCGGCGGGCATACGGAACGCTGACGGCCGCGGAGCACTCCTCGAAGACGGCGGGAACCACACCGGTCCAGGGCGCGTCGATGAGTGGTGTTCCCCACATTCACGACGGATGTGGAACGGAAGGCCCGGTCAAAGTGTTCTTAGGGCATTGACGGGGAACCGCCGTCGGGCGGACCCGCCCGGGGATCTTGGGGAATCGGCAACGATGGAGAAGCGTGTGATGACGGACAGCAAGCGGCGCAGGGGCCTCGCGGCCGCGTCCGTACTGCTCGGCGGCGTGATGGTGCTCTCTGCCTGTAACGACGACGGCGGTGGCGCGAGCGCCGACAGCTCGAAGAAGTCACAGGCACAGGTGGACGAGGCGGCCGCCAAGGACGCCTCCGAGGCGCAGATAACGATCGCGCCGAAGAACGGTGCGACAAACGCGAGCATCAACAACGCCGCGGTCGTCACCGTCGCCAAGGGCAAGCTGACCAAGGTCGACATGACCACGGCGGAGGGCGAAGCCGTCAAGGGCACCCTCGCGGCCGACGGCTCCAGCTGGAAGCCCAGCGGGCAGCTGGAGCGTTCGACGACGTACAAGATCAGTGCCACGGCGGCCGACTCCGAGGGGCGTGAGGCGCACGGCAACAGCTCCTTCACCACGGTCTCGCCCGAGAACAGCTTCATCGGGAACTTCACCCCCGAGGACGGCTCCACCGTCGGCGTCGGCATGCCCGTCTCGATCAACTTCAACAAGGCGATCACGGACAAGAAGGCCGTCCAGGGCGGCATCACCGTGACGTCCAGCAGCGGCCAGGAGGTCGTCGGCCACTGGTTCAACAACCAGCGCCTCGACCTGCGCCCCGAGGACTACTGGCAGGGCGGCTCCACCGTCACGCTGAAGCTGGCGCTGGACGGCGTCGAAGGTGCCGACGGCGTCGTCGGTGTGCAGCAGAAGACGGTCACCTTCAAGGTCGGCCGCAACCAGGTCTCGACCGTGGACGCCAAGGCGCACACCATGACGGTCACCCGGGACGGCAAGACGGTCAAGACGATCCCGATCTCGGCCGGCTCGTCCGACAACCCGACGTACAACGGCCAGATGGTGATCGCCGAGAAGTTCAAGGAAACCCGCATGGACGGCTCGACCGTCGGTTTCACGGACGACGACGGCAAGGGTGAGTACGACATCAAGGACGTGCCGCACGCCATGCGGCTCTCCACGTCGGGCACCTTCATCCACGGCAACTACTGGGGCGCCAAGTCGATCTTCGGCAGTGCGAACACCAGCCACGGCTGTGTCGGCCTGTCCGACACCCAGGGCGCGGACGACCCCAACACGCCTGCCGCGTGGCTGTACGACAACTCGATCGTCGGCGATGTCATCACCGTCAAGAACTCCCCGGACAAGACGATCGCCCCCGACAACGGCCTCAACGGCTGGAACATGAGCTGGTCGGAGTGGACGGCGGGCGCCGCCTGATCTCCTGATCGCGCCTTTCCCCCTCCGAAGGCGGCGGCACCCGGATCCTTCCGGGCGCCGCCGCCTTCGGCGTGCGCGGGGCGCCGCGTCCGGCGTACCGACGGCGCCGCATACGGCGTACGAACGGTGCGGTGTCCGGCCTGTGAGTGTCCGGCCTATGAGCGGTGACGGCGTTCTCATCCGTCTTTCATCGGAGACTTAACTCTTCATCACACCGGCTCCATAATCTTCGCGCCATGTTCTTCACCTACCTCCGGCGCGAGCTGCGCCGCCGCAGAAAGGCGGCGCTCGTCGTCGCCTCGGGGCTCGCCCTCGGCATTGCGCTGGTCATCATCGTCAGTTCGGTCTCCTCGGGCATGACCAAGGCCCAGGACAAGGTCCTCGAATCGCTGTACGGCCTGGGAACGGACATGACCGTGACCAAGGCCGCGGCCGCCCCGGGCTCCGGCTCGGGCGGCAACGAGCGGCCCAAGTTCGAATTTGACGCGAAGGACGACGACGACGCGACCCAGAGCACCGACCGGGTCATGGTCCAGGGCTTGTCGACGCTGGCCTCCAGCACCGTCGGCAAGGTCGGCAAGCAGGAGGGGGTCGCGGACGCCGTCGGCGGGCTGAGCCTGACCGTCATGAAGGTCGACGGCCAGTTCAAGCGCGGAGAGTTCAAACAGGACGAGGGCGCCACCTCCGAAGGCGGCGGCCAGGGCGGCGGCCCCGGTGGCGGCTCGGGCGGCGGCCAGCCGCAGGGTGAGGTCAGGGGCGGCGGTGCCTCCTTCGACGTCAACTCCTTCACGGTGTACGGCACCGACGTCACCCAGCAGGGCCTCGGCCCGCTGACCTCCTCCAAGATCACCAAGGGCCGTACCTTCAAGGCGTCCGAGACCGACGCCGAGGTCGCGATCGTCGACTCCGCCTACGCCAAGGAGAAGGAGCTCGCGGTCGACAAGACCGTCACCATCTCCGGCACCAAGTACACAGTCATCGGCGTCTCCACCGCGGACAGCGGTGACGCGGCGGCCAACGTCTACATCCCGCTGAAGCAGGCGCAGACCGTCGCCGACTCCGAGGACAAGGTCACCACGGTCTACGTCAAGGCCGCCGACTCGCAGAAGATCGACACCGTCAAGGCCGCCATCCAGAAGAACATCACGGGCACGACGGTCACCACATCCGCCGACCTCGCCGACACGGTGTCCGGCTCCCTCTCCACCGCCTCCGACCTGGCCTCCAGCGTCGGAAAGTGGCTCTCCATCGCGGTCCTGATCGCCGCGTTCCTCGTCGCGGGCCTGCTGACCTCCTCCGCTGTCAGCCGTCGCGTGCGGGAGTTCGGCACCCTCAAGGCCCTCGGCTGGAAGAGCGGGCGCGTCACCCGTCAGGTCATCGGTGAAGCCCTCGTCAACGGTCTGATGGGCGGTGTGCTCGGTATCGCCGTCGGTGTCGCCGGAGCGTACGTCGTGACCGCCATCAGCCCCACTCTCAGCGCCCAGCTCGGCTCCACGGGCGGCGGCGGAGGAGGCGGCGGCATGGGCGGCGGAGGCCCGATGGGTGGAGGCGGTGGCGGCGGTGGCCGTCAGGCCGCGTCCAGGACCCTGGACATCGCGCTGACCGCACCGGTCTCCCTCACCACGATCCTCGTCGCGGTCGGCCTCGCGGTGGCGGGCGGACTCATCGCCGGCGCCTTCGGCGGCTGGCGTGCCTCGCGGCTGCGCCCCGCCGACGCGCTGCGCCGCGTCGCGTAGGGCGTGTCCCGAAAGCCCCGCCCCTCCCTCTTCGTACGTACAGCAGCAGGAGTCCACACGTGTACCAGCTCAAGGGCGTCACCAAGCGCTACATGCGCGGCAAGAATCCCGTCGACGCGCTCGCCGGTGTCGATCTGACCATCGAGGACGGCGGAAGGCTCGTCATCCAGGGCCCGACCGGCGGTGGCAAGTCCACCCTCCTGCAGATGCTCGGCGGTCTCGACCGCCCCACCTCGGGCACCGTCGAACTCGACGGCGTCGACCTGGCCGAGCTCCCCGAGTCCCGGCTCACCAAGGTCAGGGCCGAGTCCATCGGATTCGTCTTCCAGAGCTTCAACCTGATCCCGACGCTCACCGCCCAGGAGAACGTCGAGACCGCCCTCGTCCCCCTCGGCCTGGGCGCGAGGACCCGCCGTGAACGGGCCGCCGAAGCCCTGGAGTCCGTGGGTCTCGGCGACCGCCCCACCCACCTGCCGAGCGAGATGTCCGGCGGCCAGCAGCAGCGCGTCGCGATAGCCAGGGCGCTGGTGAAGCGGCCGAAGGTGCTGCTCGCCGACGAACCGACCGGCAACCTCGACGAGTCCATGCGCGACGAGATCATGGACCTGCTCGACGGGCTGTGGAAGGAGCACGGGCTGACCTTCGTGATGGTCACCCACGACAGCTCACTCGCCCGCAAGGCGCCCCGGGTGGCGACCATCCGTAAGGGGAAGGTCACCGTGACGGAGAACGCCTCGGCCTGACCCCCGGCGCGGACCTCACGGCCGCCCTCCTCCGGCTGTGAGGTTCGCCACCCGCGCACCCGGGACGCGCGGGTGGCGTGAGGCCCGCTCGCCCCGGCGGAAGCGGGTGTACGAGGACAGAAGGGCCCCTACCGGGACGTACGGCCGTGGCCACTATGTGGATGTCGCCGGAGCGGCGCGGCGCACCGCTGCGAGACTTGCATGGTGCAACGGTCCCCACGGGCCGGTGGCGCCCCCGGGGACGGGGGGCGCCGACGCGCAAGAGCCCACCCATGGAAGGTCTTGATCAGATGCCGGCCAGCTCCGACTCCCTCACCCAGCGCACCTCCGAGAACCGTGTGATCGAGCCGCTCTACGCGGAGATCCTGCGGCGCAACCAGGGCGAGGGCGAGTTCCACCAGGCGGTGCGCGAGGTCCTCGAAACCCTGGGCCCCGTGCTGGCGCAGCGACCGGAGTTCGTCGACGCCCGCATCATCGAGCGCGTCTGCGAGCCCGAGCGCCAGCTCATCTTCCGGGTGCCGTGGTCGGACGACTCGGGCGACATCCACGTCAACCGCGGCTTCCGTGTCGAGTTCTCCAGCTCGCTCGGCCCGTACAAGGGCGGACTGCGCTTCCACCCGTCCGTCAACCTCGGCATCGTGAAGTTCCTCGGCTTCGAGCAGATCTTCAAGAACGCCCTCACCGGCATGCCGATCGGCGGCGGCAAGGGCGGCGCGGACTTCGACCCCAAGGGCCGCTCGGACGCCGAGATCATGCGGTTCTGCCAGTCGTTCATGACCGAACTCCACCGCCACCTGGGCGAGTACACCGACGTGCCCGCCGGTGACATCGGCGTCGGTGGCCGGGAGATCGGCTACCTCTTCGGCCAGTACAAGCGCATCACCAACCGCTACGAGTCCGGTGTCCTCACCGGCAAGGGCCTCGGCTGGGGCGGCGCTCTGGTGCGCACCGAGGCCACCGGCTACGGCTGTGTCCTGTTCACCGCCGAGATGCTGCGGGTGCGCGGCGAATCCCTCGAAGGCCAGCGCATCGCGGTCTCCGGCTCCGGCAACGTTGCCATCTACGCGATCGAGAAGGCCCAGCAGCTCGGCGCGACCGTCGTGACCTGCTCCGACTCCGGCGGCTACGTCGTGGACGAGAAGGGCATCGACCTCGCCCTGCTCAAGGAGATCAAGGAGGACGGCCGCGGCCGGATCTCCGAGTACGCCGAGCGGCGCGGCGGGCATGTGCGGTATGTCGAGGGCGCCGGCGTCTGGAGTGTCCCGGTGGACGTGGCGCTGCCCTGCGCCACCCAGAACGAACTCCACGAGGCCGACGCGCAGACCCTCGTACGCAACGGGGTCAAGGCGGTCGCCGAGGGCGCCAACATGCCCACCACCCCCGACGCGGTCCGCATCTTCCAGGACGCGGGCGTCGCCTTCGCGCCCGGCAAGGCGGCCAACGCGGGCGGGGTGGCCACCAGCGCCCTGGAGATGCAGCAGAACGCCTCCCGCGACTCCTGGACCTTCGCCCACACGGAGGAGCGGCTGGCGGACATCATGCGCCACATCCACGAGTCCAGCTACACCACCGCCGAGCGCTACGGCAGCCCCGGCAACTACGTGGTCGGCGCGAACATCGCCGGCTTCGAGCTCGTCGCCGACGCGATGCTGGCACAGGGCCTGATCTGACACCCCCATGCCGTACGGCCCGGAGCCCGGAGCCCCGGGCCGTACGAGGGGCATGCGGGGGAAGTGCGGGTGTACGCAATCGTGCGTACACTTTCTCTTATGGCTGACACCGTGACCGTACGTGAGGTTCGCACCCACCTGGCCGAGGTTATCGACAGGGCGGAGGGTGGGCAGACGACCGTCGTGACCCGCAATGGCAAGCGGGTCGCCGCGCTCGTGCCCATAGAGGTGCTCGACGCCTTGGACGCCGCGGCTGACGAAATGGCCGCACGGGAAGCCGAGGCGCATCGTCAGGATCCGACGGTCAGCATGGCTGAACTCCTCGCGGATCTGTTCGAGGGCGGAGACCGGGCCGAGTGAAGTACGCCTTTCGTTTCACGGCTCACGCTCAGCGCCAGCTCCGTTCGATCGACCGGCAGGACGCTCTGCGCATCCTGACCGCCATCACGCCTCTCGGGGACGACCCGTGGCGGGAGGGCGCGGACGTGGAGAAGCTGTCAGGCCACGAGGGCCTGTACCGGGTGCGCGCTGGAGACTTCCGTGTCGTGTACGAGATCCGGAACGAGGTTCTGGTCATCCTCGTCGTCCACCTCGGCCACAGAAGTGACGTCTACCGAGGGCTCTGAGCGCCGGACGTAGCTGTCGGTGCCCCAGCGGTCGAAGGGCCGGCCCGGTAACGGCCGTTCTGCCGACAGCAGATCCGCCCGGCGAGGAAGGTTTTCCCTTCCCGCGCCGGGCGGTTCGCTCCTACGCTCGGACGATGAGCAGCCACCCGCGGGACCACGCCCGCGTCATCCCCCTGCGCCCCGTCCCCGCCGACAGGGAGCCGCTCTGGCGGGACATCGTCGGCGATGTCCTGCGCCGCGAGCGCAACGCCCAGGGACGGACGCTGAAGGACGTGGCCGAGGCCGCCCGGATCTCCATGCCCTACCTCTCCGAGGTCGAGCGCGGCCGTAAGGAGGCGTCGTCCGAGGTGCTCGCCGCGGCGGCCCGCTCGCTCGGCCTTGGGCTGGCCGACGTACTGTCCCTGGCCCAGCGGGAACTGACCCGGACCGCCGGGACCGCACGGACCGCCGGGACGGCCCGGAGCGCACCGGCGCGGGGCTCGATGGGCGAGGTGCGGCTGGCCGCCTGAGGCCGCGCCGGGGAGAGCCGGCCGCACCACGCGGCCGGCTCCGGCTGATCACTCCGAGGCTGCGGGCGCCTGAGCGATGCCCGTCGGGCAGGACCGGCCCCAGTTCGTCTCCGACGGGGACTCCAGTGTGGCGCCCGTGCCGCCGATGCCGCAGTAGCCGTCGGGGTTCTTGTCCAGGTACTGCTGGTGGTATCCCTCGGCCGGCCAGAAGGTACGGCCATCGGCCGGGAGGATCTCCGTGGTGATCTCCTTGAAGCCCGCGCCGGTCAGCACCTGCTGGTACGCCTCGCGGGACGCTTCCGCGGCCTCCGCCTGCTCGGGGGAGTGGGTGTGGAGCGCCGAGCGGTACTGCGTACCCACGTCGTTGCCCTGGCGGAAGCCCTGGGTCGGGTTGTGGGACTCCCAGAAGACCTTCAGGAGGTCGGCGTAGCTCACGACCTTCGGGTCGAAGACGACACGGACCGCCTCCGTGTGGCCGGTCAGACCCGAGCAGGTCTCCTCGTACGAGGGATTCTCGGTGTAACCGCCCTGATAGCCGACGAGCGTCGTCCAGACGCCCTCCGTCTGCCAGAACTTGCGCTCGGCGCCCCAGAAACAGCCCAGCGCGAAGTCGGCGACCTCCAGGCCCTGCGGGTACGGGCCGGTCAGCGGGTTGCCGAGGACGGTGTGGCGGGAGGGCACCGAGAATTCGGGGGTGGGGCGACCGCGCAGGGCCTCCTCCGGGGTGGGGAGCTGCGGGGTGCGGTGGGTCAGGAACATGCGGGGGCTCCTCCGGGGGTCGGTGTTCGCTCCGTACAACGCCGTGGGGGCGCCGGGGATTCCGGGTCTCAGGCCGCCGGGGCCGGGGGCTCGCGGCGCTGCTCGTCACCCTCACCGTGCCGGTCGGTGGGGTGCTCGTACGAAGCCATGTACGCGGCGGTCTTCCTGCGCGCCCGCAGCCAGAACCAGACGGCGAGCGCTATCAGGATCAGCGGGATCAGTCGTGCCATGGGTGTGCCGGTCCAATCCGGAGATGGCGGGTGTGCCGGGTCAGTGGAGCAGCGTCGCGGGGCTGCCGCCGTTCGCCTCGTAACCGGCGACGGCCAGCGCCCGGTACACCGTGTACTCGGCGGCCGGGTCGGGATTCTGGGTCCAGGGCAGCGCCCCCACATGGCCGTCGATGTGGACGAACTGGTGCATCGCCTCCGACCAGCGTTCCATGCGGACCAGGAAGAGGACCAGCAGGTGCCGGACATGGGCGAGCAACGGGTCGTCCGAGCGGGCCGAGTGCACCGCGAACATCGCGCCCTCGACCGCCTTCGTCACGACGAGACCGCTGTAGAACCCCCGCACCAGATTGACCTCGGGCAGATGCTCGTACAGCGCGAACAGCGGCAGCGCGGCGAGCAGCGAGCCCTGCGGGGCGCGGGCAGCGGCCGCCGTCGCGAAGCGGTCGGCCTCCTCGCGGGAGCCGTGCCACTTCTCGCACCAGAAGTGCAGGGCCGCGATGTGCGCGCCCATGTGCGCGGGCGCACGGTCGATGATCTTCACCCAGAGCTGGTCGAACTCCTCGTGGGAGTAACCGAGGCCACGGGCCACGGCCAGCTCGACGATGTACGGCACGGGGTCGCCCGGCGCCAGCAGGGCCGCGTCCCCGCAGACCGTACGGGCCTCCTCCAGGATGATCCGGAAGTCGTCCGTGCCCACGGTGCCGGTGCGCCATGCCTGCTGCACCAGGAACTCCGCGTGCACCGCCGCCCCGCCCGCGTCCTTCGGGGCCTCGGCCCGCCACTCCCGCAGCCACGCCCCGCCGGCACCGGGCCGCTGGGCCAGCTCCAGGGACGCCGCACCGGCGAACGCCTGCACCCGCTGCCAGCGGACCTCACTCTCCTTGGGCGTACCCGCGAGCAACTGGGACGCGGCGCGCCAGCTCCCGGTCCCCTGGACGACATCGAGGACGTCGAGCAGATCCTGGTCGGGCCCCGGCATCCGGATGTCCAGCTCCTCCTGGCGCGCGAAGCCGTAGGTGTCCGGGTCGGCGGCGTCGGGCGAACCGGGCGCGACCTGGCGGATACCGCCACGGCGCCGCAGCATGACGGGGCCGAGAACGGCGGCGAGCATGCACAGGGCGAGCAGGACCCAAAGAATCTCCATGCGGTCCATTGTCCCCGGACGGGTAGCCGCGCGGCGAGTGGCCTGTGACACCCCTCCTGACGAACTACGCTCGGGCCTCATGAGCGACCAGCACAGCTTCGAGACCCTTGCGATCCACGCCGGCAACACGGCGGATCCCCTCACCGGCGCCGTGGTCCCGCCGATCTACCAGGTGTCCACGTACAAGCAGGACGGCGTGGGCGGACTGCGCGGCGGTTACGAGTACAGCCGCAGCGCCAACCCGACCCGCACCGCACTGGAGGAGAACCTGGCGGCGCTGGAGGGCGGCCGCCGCGGGCTCGCCTTCGCGTCGGGCCTCGCCGCGGAGGACTGCCTCCTGCGCGCGCTGCTGACACCCGGCGACCACGTGGTCATCCCGAACGACGCCTACGGCGGCACGTTCCGGCTGTTCGCGAAGGTCGCCTCGCGCTGGGGCGTCGAGTTCTCGGTCGCCGACACCTCGGACGTCAGCGCGGTACGGGCGGCGCTCACCCCGCGTACCAAGGCGATCTGGGTGGAGACGCCGTCCAACCCGCTGCTCGGCATCACCGACATCGCGGCCGTCGCCGGAGTGGCCCGGCAGGCGGGCGTGCGCCTCGTCGTCGACAACACCTTCGCGAGCCCCTACCTCCAGCAGCCCCTCTCGCTCGGCGCCGATGTCGTCGTGCACTCCACCACCAAGTACATGGGCGGCCACTCGGACGTCGTCGGCGGCGCGCTCGTCGTCAGCGACCCGGAGCTGGCCGAGGAACTGACGTACCACCAGAACGCGATGGGCGCGGTCGCCGGGCCGTTCGACGCGTGGCTGGTGCTGCGCGGCATCAAGACCCTCGCGGTCCGCATGGACCGTCACGACGAGAACGCCACCAAGGTCGCCGACCTGCTGACCCGGCACCCCAAGGTCACCCAGGTCCTCTACCCGGGGCTGCCCGATCACCCGGGCCACGAGATCGCCGCCAAGCAGATGAAGGCGTTCGGCGGGATGGTGTCGTTCCGGGTCGCGGGCGGCGAGGAGGCGGCGGTCGAGGTCTGCAACCGCGCGAAGCTCTTCACGCTCGGGGAGTCGCTGGGCGGCGTCGAGTCGCTCCTTGAGCACCCGGGCCGTATGACGCACGCCTCCGCCGCGGGCTCCCCGCTGGAGGTGCCGGCCGACCTGGTGCGGCTGTCCGTCGGCATCGAGAACGCCGACGACCTGCTGGCCGACCTCACGCAGGCCATCGGCTGAGAAGGCGAACGGAACCGTCGGGTGGCCGGGAACATCCCGGCCACCCGACGGGTCAGCCCTCCTGCGCCGGCTGGTGCGCCGCCTGGCGGGCCGCCAGTGAGGTGTTGAACCGGGTCAGCAGGGCGCAGAACGTGTCGCGCTCGTCCTCGGTCCACTCGTCGGTCACCTGGGACATCAGCTCACGCCGCGAGGCGCGGACCTCCTCCAGACGTGACTGGCCGCGCGGCGACAGCTGGAGCACGACGGCGCGCCCGTCTTCCGGGTGCGAGGTGCGCTTGACCAGACCGGTGTCGACGAGCGGCGCGACCTGCCGGGTCACGGTCGAGGAGTCGATCCCCATGCCCGAGGCCAGCGCCTTGACGCCCATGGGACCTTCCACGTCGAGCCGGTTGAGCAGCAGATACGCCGCCCTGTCCATCGAGTTGCGGACCTGGCCGACACCGCCGAGGCGGGTCTGCTCGGCACGCCGGGCGAAGACGGCCACCTGGTGCTGGAGTAGGTCGAGCAGGTGGTCCGTTCCCGGATGTCCGGGGGCCGCGCCCCCGGAAGGAGACGCAGCAGTCGTCATGTCCTGAGGGGGCATGGCCGGGGGCTCTCTTCGTGCGGTGTCGGATGGGTGGGGGACAGAGTACGCGGCCACGGGGCAACGCGTACCAGCGCTGCACAAACCTGTGGACACCACCGCAGGCCGCCATGAGATGCGACGGCCCGGGCGGCTCCGAGCTGCAAGACTTGCTTTCATGAGCTTCCGTACGTCAGGTCCCCACCCTCCGCTGATCCTCGACGACATCCGAGGGGCGCAGAAGATGCTGTCCGGGGTGGCCAGAACGACCGGGATGGAAGGAAGCCGTCATCTCAGCTCCCTCGTCGGGGCGCCGGTCCACTTCAAGTGCGAGAACCTCCAGCGCACCGGGTCGTTCAAACTGCGTGGCGCGTACGTGCGGATCTCCGGCCTCAGCCCCGTCGAACGGGCGGCCGGAGTGGTGGCCGCGAGCGCGGGAAACCATGCGCAGGGAGTCGCGCTGGCTTCTTCCCTGCTCGGCGTACGCTCCACGGTCTTCATGCCCGTCGGCGCCCCCCTGCCGAAGGTCGCGGCGACCCGGGAGTACGGCGCGGAGGTCCGGTTGCAGGGGCAGGTCGTCGACGAGACGCTCGCCGCGGCGCAGGAGTACGCCGAGGAGACCGGCGCCGTCTTCATCCACCCCTTCGACCACCCCGACATCATCGCGGGCCAGGGCACCGTGGGCCTGGAGATCCTCGAACAGTGCCCGGAGGTCCGTACCGTCGTCGTCGGGATCGGCGGGGGCGGTCTCGCCGCGGGAATCGCGGTCGCGGTGAAGGCCCTGCGCCCCGACGTCAAGGTCGTCGGTGTCCAGGCGGCGGGCGCCGCCGCCTTCCCGCCCTCGTTGTCCGCAGGGCACCCGGTGGCGCTCGACGCGGTGCAGACCATGGCCGACGGAATCAAGGTGGGACGCCCGGGCGACCTCACGTTCCCCCTGGTCCAGGAGCTGGTCGACGAGGTCCGTACGGTCACCGAGGACGAGCTCTCCAGCGCCCTGCTGCTGTGCCTGGAGCGGGCCAAGATGGTCGTCGAGCCGGCCGGGGCCAGCCCGGTCGCGGCCCTGCTGAGCGACCCGAAGGGCTTCCGCGGGCCCGTCGTCGCCGTGCTGTCGGGCGGCAATGTGGACCCCCTGCTGATGCAGCGCGTCCTGACGCACGGCATGGTCGCGGCCGGCCGCTACCTCAGCCTGCGGCTGCGGCTCACCGACCGCCCGGGTGCGCTGGCGGCGCTGCTCGCCACGCTGTCCCTCGCCGACGCCAACGTGCTCGACATCAGCCACGTACGGACCGATCCCCGGCTGGGGCTCACCGAGGCGGAGGTGGAGCTCCACCTGGAGACCAAGGGCCCCGAGCACTGCGACGAGGTCGCCTCCGCACTGCGGTCCGCCGGCTATCTGATCCGGGTCTGACCCGCGTCCGGCTCCGCGGCGGCTTCCCCGGCGGATTCCTGGGAAAACCCGTTGTGTGTCGCGATGTATCGCGTTACGGTTCATCGCCGAACACTCCGGTGGGTTCCCGGTCCCGAGGGGCCTGGAACTCTACGATCCGCTCAGGAATTCACGCGAAAGCAACTGGGGGAATCACGAATGCCAGGCGCCATTTATGCCGAAGGCCTGGTGAAGACCTTCGGCGATGTACGAGCACTGGACGGCGTCGATATCGACGTACCCGAAGGCACCGTGCTCGGCATGCTCGGGCCCAACGGTGCGGGTAAGACCACCGCCGTACGTGTCCTGACCACCCTGCTCCAGCCGGACAGCGGGCAGGCCGTGGTGGCGGGCATCGACGTCCTGAAGAACCCCGACGAGGTGCGCCGCTCGATCGGTCTCTCCGGCCAGTTCGCGGCCGTCGACGAATACCTCACGGGCCGCGAGAACCTCCAGATGGTCGGGCAGCTCTACCAGATGGGTGCACGCGACGCGAAGAAGCGGGCGGGGGAGCTCCTGGAGAAGTTCCACCTCGCCGACGCCGGTGACCGCACCGCGAAGACGTACTCCGGGGGCATGCGCCGCCGCCTCGACCTGGCGGCCGCGCTCGTCGTCTCCCCGCCGGTGATGTTCATGGACGAGCCCACCACCGGGCTCGACCCGCGCAACCGGCAGCAGCTGTGGGAGGTCATCGAGGAGCTCGTCGCGGGCGGTACGACGCTGCTGCTGACCACGCAGTATCTGGAGGAGGCCGACCACCTCGCCCATGACATCTGCGTCATCGACCACGGCAAGGTCATCGCCCGCGGCACGTCCGACCAGCTCAAGGCGCGCACCGGCGGTGAGCGCGTCGAGGTCGTCGTGCACCGGCCCGACGAGATCGGGCCGGCCCGGGAGGTGCTCGCCACGTACGGCAAGGGTGAGATCTCCGTCGCCGAACACACCCGCAAGCTGACCGTCCCGGTCACCGGCGGGGCCAAGCTGCTCGCCGAGGTCATCCGCGACCTCGACACCCACGGTGTGGAGATCGACGACATCGGACTGCGCCGCCCCACCCTCGACGACGTCTTCATCTCGCTCACCGGCCACGCCGCCGAGCTGGAGAAGAACGGCGAGGACGCGGTGGCCGACGACGTACCCGCCGAGGGCGCGTCGACGGGGGCCGCACAGGGCCGGAAGGAGGACGGGCGGTGACCGCCATCACGGATGCGCCGAACCCGGCGCCGCTCAAGTCGCGCGGGGCGATCAGCCGGTCGGTGGCCGACTCGCTGGTGGTCGCGCGGCGGAACCTGATCCGGATGATCAGGATCCCGGAGATGGTGATCTTCGGCCTCGTGCAGCCGATCATGTTCGTGGTGCTGTTCACCTATGTGTTCGGCGGCTCCATCAAGGTCGGCAGCACCCTCTCGTCGTCGGACTACCGCGAGTTCCTGATGGCCGGGATCTTCGCCCAGACCGTCACCTTCGCCACCGCGGGAGCCGGAGCGGGCATCGCGGACGACATGCACAAGGGACTGATCGACCGCTTCAGGTCGCTGCCGATGGCGAGGGGTGCCGTCCTCACCGGACGTACCATCGCCGACCTCGTGCAGACCGCGCTGACGCTCGTCGTGCTCGCCGGTGTCGCGCTGATCATCGGCTGGCGCAGCCACGAGAACATCGGCAAGGTGCTCTGCGGATTCCTGCTGCTGCTCCTGCTGGGATACGCGTTCTCCTGGATCGGGGCGTTGATCGGGCTGATCGTGCGGACACCCGAGGCGGCCACCTCCGGCGGGCTGATCTGGCTCTTCCCGCTGACGTTCATCTCGAACGCCTTCGTGGACGCCAACCAGATGCCGACGGTGCTGCGCCACATCGCGGAGTGGAACCCGTTCAGTGCGACCGTGCAGGCCTGCCGTGAGCTGTTCGGCAATCTGCCGCCGGGTTTCGTCACCCCGGACGCCTGGCCGATGCAGCACCCGATCCTCGCGTCGGTGATCTGGTCGGTCGTGATCGTCGTCGTGTTCCGGACGCTGGCTGTCCGCAAGTACCGTTCGGCAGTGACCTGATGACGGTGTGAAGTCGACCGGCCGGGGTGGTCGATCACTCCGGCCGGTTCAGACGACCGGCTTCTGCTCGGAGGGCGGTCCCGTGGTGAGCAGTGCGGTGATCTCCTCGGCGAGGTGCGGGCCGAGCTCACCCCAGCCGTTCTTGTAGCCGTAGACGCTGAGCAGGGTGCGGGCGTCGTAGTCGCCGTTCATGATCTCGATGTCGGCGGCCGTGATGAGCGCCGGGTGGGCGACGCCGACGGCCGCTGAGATCTTCATCAGCTCCCGGCGCAGGGTGCGCAGGTAGGCAGCGGCCCGGGCGGCCTTCGACGGCGGGTCGATACCGCGGGCCAGCCTCGGGTTCTGGGTGGCGATGCCGGTGGGGCACTTGTCGGTGTGGCACTTCTGCGCCTGGATGCACCCGATCGACAGCATCGCCTCACGCGCCACGTTGATCATGTCGGCACCCAGGGCGAAGGCGACCGCGGCGTTCTCGGGCAGGCCGAGCTTGCCGGAGGCGATGAAGGTCAGGTCGTCGGTCAGCCCCAGCTCGGCGAAGGTGCCGTAGACCCGGGAGAAACCCATCCGGAACGGCAGCGACACCGAGTCGGCGAAGGTCAGCGGCGCCGCCCCGGTGCCGCCCTCGCCGCCGTCGATGGTCACGAAGTCGACCCCACGGTCACCGCGCGCCATGAGCTTGGCCAGCTCCTGCCAGAAGTCCATCTCGCCCACCGCGCTCTTGATCCCGACCGGCAGACCGGTCTCGGTGGCGATCAGTTCGACGAAGTCGAGCATCGAGTCGACGTCGCTGAACGCGGTGTGCCGCGAGGGGGAGGCGCAGTCCTCGCCGAGCGGGATACCGCGGATCTCGGCGATCTCCGGTGTCACCTTCGGGCCAGGCAGCATCCCGCCGAGCCCCGGCTTGGCACCCTGGGAGAGCTTGATCTCTATCGCCTTGACCGGGGCGCCGGCGACGACGTCCTTGAGCTTGTCGATGCTGAAGGTGCCGTCCTCGTCGCGGCAGCCGAAGTACGCCGTACCGATCTGCAGGACGAGGTCGCCGCCGTTGCGGTGGTACGGCGAGAGGCCTCCCTCTCCGGTGTTCTGCAGCGTGCCCGCCAGCGCCGCCCCCTCGTTGAGCGCGGTGACCGCCGCACCGGAGAGCGATCCGAAGCTCATCGCCGAGATGTTCACCACGCTCGCCGGCCGGAACGCCCGGGCCCGCCCGCGCGGCCCGCCCAGCACCTTGGCCGAAGGCAGGGTGGCCTGCGGGTCGTGCACGTCGGGCAGCGCACCGGCGAACGTGCGCTGCTTCAGGTACGCGTGCCCCTGTATGTGTTCGACGTCGTTGTCGGTCCCGAACCCGAAGTAGTTGTTCTCCTCCTTCGCGGACGCGTATATCCAGGTGCGCTGGTCGCGGCTGAACGGACGCTCCTCGTCGTTGGAGCTCACGATGTACTGGCGCAGTTCCGGCCCGATCGTCTCCAGCAGATAACGGGCGTGCCCGATCACCGGAAAGTTCCTGAGCAACGCGTGCTTCTTCTGGGCGAGGTCGCGGGCTGCCACCGCCGCAACTGCTGCTGCGGTGACCGCTGCGATGCTCCGGGCGCGCATGAACGTTCCTCTCGTCGGTGCTCGGCTCTGTCGCCGCGCGGTGGACGTCGTCGTGTCGGACGTCGGCGGCGGGCACGACGCGGCCCCGGCCGCTCTGCGGCCGGGGCTACGTCGTGTGTGCTGTGCGGGTCAGCCCTTGTAGGGCTTCGCCGAGACGATCTTCACCGTGGCCGTCTTGCCGTTCGGCAGCTCGTACTCCGCCTCTTCGCCCATCCGCCTGCCGTTCACGCCCGTGCCGAGCGGGGACTGCGGCGAGTAGGTCTCGATGTCGGCGCTCGCGTACTCGCGGGAGGCGAGCAGGAAGGTGACCGTGTCGTCGGGGTCGCCGTCGAAGGCGATGGTCACGACCATGCCGGGCTCGACCACGCCGTCGTCGGCAGGGGCTTCGCCGACCTTCGCGTGCTCCAGGAGCTGGGTCAGCTGACGGACCCGGAGCTCCATCTTGCCCTGCTCCTCCTTGGCCGCGTGGTACCCGCCGTTCTCGCGGAGGTCACCCTCCTCGCGGGCCGCCGCGATCTTGACGGAGATCTCCGTGCGCGCGGGACCAGACAGGTACTCCAGCTCTGCCTTCAGCTGGTTGTACGCCTCCGGCGTGAGCCAGGTGACGTTATCGCTGGTCTGGGTCACAGGGTGCTCCTCGTCGGTGCTGGGAATACAAAGCAACGCCCTACCCCAAGCATGCGCTGCCACGGGTGGGCGAAACAACCAGCTTAACAATTCCCTGAGAGAAGGGGGAGAAGGCAAAACGTGGCATGCCCCTCGGCGCAGGTCAGCACCGGAGTGCGGGCATCACGGACGGCGCGCGCGCCGGAGCGCGGTCAGCTGTCTGCGGTGCACCCCTGGAGTTGCACCGCCGTCGCCCTGGAGGTGGTGCGCAGGGTGACGATCTTGTCGATCCGGTCGGAGTGCTCGTCGAAGGGGAAGGCCGCCCGGCCGACCTCTCCGCCGTCCGTGCTCAGGGCGCGGAGCGTGCAGTGCCCGTCGGTGTCCCGGTCCTTACGGACCTCCAGATGGGCCTCGGCGCGGGTGTCCGAGACGATCTTGGACTTGATGAGCTCGGCGCTGATGTCGTTGCCGGCCAGGTAGTCGTAACCGAACCAGCCGATCAGCGCGAGGAAGGCCACACCCAGCACCGAACCGATGATCTTCAGCTTGCGGTCGGCGCGTTGGTCCTGGGACCGGCCGTAGCGCCCCTCGGGCAAGGCCTCGCGAACCGCCGCCATGATCATTCCTTCCGTACCGGGGATCGTGGAATTTTCCGTCCCCCGGTTCAGTCACTATAGAAGCCGACCATTGCGACCAATCACTGAGGACCGAGTCTTGACCGAGCAGCTGAGACTGATGGCCGTCCACGCCCACCCCGACGACGAGTCGAGCAAGGGCGCGGCCACCATGGCCAAGTACGTGTCCGAGGGGGTGGACGTCCTGGTCGTCACCTGCACAGGGGGCGAGCGGGGATCCATTCTCAACCCGAAGCTCCAGGGAGACGCGTACATCGAGGCGAACATCCACGAGGTGCGCAAGAAGGAGATGGACGAGGCCCGGGAGATCCTGGGCGTCAAGCAGGAGTGGCTCGGCTTCGTCGACTCGGGTCTGCCCGAGGGCGACCCGCTGCCCCCGCTGCCCGAGGGCTGCTTCGCGCTGGAGGAGGACGAGACGGCGGCGGGGCGTCTCGTCGCGAAGATCCGCGCGTTCCGCCCGCAGGTGATCACCACCTACGACGAGAACGGCGGATATCCGCACCCGGACCACATCAAGACCCACACGATCTCGATGATCGCCTTCGAGGGCGCGGGGGACGCCGAGAGGTTCCCCGAGGCGAAGTTCGGTCCGGTCTGGCAGCCGCAGAAGCTCTACTACAACCAGGGCTTCAACAAGGCGCGCACGCTCGCCCTGCACGAGGCGCTCCTGGCCCGCGGGATGGAGTCCCCGTACGGCGACTGGCTGGAGCGCTGGAAGGAGTTCGGGCGCGCCGAACGCACGCTGACCACGCACATCCCGTGTGACGACTTCTACGAGATCCGTGACAAGGCGCTGATCGCGCACGCGACGCAGATCGATCCGGACGGCGGCTGGTTCCGGGTGCCGATGGACGTCCAGCGCGATGTCTGGCCGACCGAGGAGTACGAGCTCGCGAAGTCACTGGTCGATACCTCCCTCCCCGAGAGCGACCTCTTCGCGGGCATCCGCGACAATGCCTGATATGTACGCGACCCAGGCACTGACGCAGCTCGTTCCGCTCGCCGCCGACGACCTCGACACGAACAAGGTGACTCCCGGGGTCCTCGGCTTCCTCGTCTTCGCGGCCCTGGCCGTGGGGACGTGGTTCCTGATGAAGTCGATGAACCGCCACATGGGCAAGGTCGACTTCAAGGAGACCCCCGACCCGGCGGCGGAGCCCCGGGGCGCCGAGGGGAAGGCGGAGGCCACCGCATCGAAGGCGGGAGCCTCCAAGGCCGGTACCCCGAAGGCCGGCGCTTCGGGCAAGGGCTGACGCGGCGGGGCCACCTCGCTCCCCTCCCGCTCCGGGACGGACGAGGGGGCCCGCGCCGCTGGTCAGGCCCGCCGGTGCGCGTCGTTGAGATAGCGCAGCACGGCCGCGACCCGGCGGTCCGTGCGGTCGGCGGGTGCCAGGTCCAGCTTGGCGAAGATGCTCCGGATGTGCTTGTGGACGGCGCCGTCCGTCACGACGAGCCGTTCGGCGATCGCCGCGTTGCCCAGGCCTTCCGCCATCAGGGCCAGGACATCGCGCTCGCGCGGGCTGAGCCGGTCCAGATGGGCGTCGGGGCGGGTGCGCGCGAAGAGCTGTGCGACCACCTCGGGGTCGATGGCCGTACCGCCGGCCGCGACCCGGTTCAGCGCCTCCAGGAACTCCTCGACCCGGCCGACCCGCTCCTTGAGCAGATAGCCGAGCCGTGCGCTGCCGTCGGCGAGCAGTTCGGTGGCGAAGGCCTGTTCCACATAGGCGGAGAGGACGAGGACCGCGAGGTCCGGCCGGCGGCGCCGCGCCTCCACGGCCGCTCTGATCCCCTCGTCGGTATGGGTCGGAGGCATCCGGACGTCGACGATCGCCACGTCCGGCCGGTGCGCGTCCACCGCCTCCAGGAGGGCGTCCGGGGTGCCGGCGGTCGCCACGACGTCGAGTGCCTCCGCGCGCAGCAGCAGCGCGAGCCCCTCCCGCAGCAGCGGATCGTCCTCCGCGATCACAATCCGCATGGCAGTTCGGCCTCCAGTGTCGTGGGCCCGCCCGGTGGGCTGGCCAGGGTGAGTGTGCCGTCGAGTGCCTCGACGCGCTTACGGATGCCGGCCAGGCCCGATCCGTCGTGTTCGTCCGCTCCGCCGCGGCCGTCGTCGGTGATCCGCAGCCGCAGCAGGCCGTCGCGGTGGCGGACCGTGACGGTGGCGTGCCCGGCCCGGCTGTGCTTGGCGATGTTGGTGAGCGTCTCGGCCACCACGAAGTAGGCGGTCGCCTCGACGGACGCCGCGTACCGTCCGTCCACGTCGGCGTCGATCCGGCAGGGCACCGGGCAGCTGCTCGCGAGGCCCGAGAGCGCGTCGCTGAGACTCCGGTCGGCCAGCACCGGCGGAAGGATGCTGCGTACGACCGCGCGGAGCTCGGCGAGGGCCTGCTCGGCTGCGTCCTGTGCCCGTTCCAGGAGGGCGTCCGCGTCGGCGGGGCTGCGGGACACCGCGCGGCGGGACGCGCCGATCAGCACGTTGACGGCGACCATGCGGTTCTGGGTGCCGTCGTGCAGGGCGCGTTCGATGCGCCGCAGCTCGGTGGCGTGCGCGTCGAGGGCGGCGGCCCGGGTCGCGGTGAGCTCGGCGACCCGTGTCACGAGGTCGGTGCCGGGCGGCGGGGAGAGCAGCCGGCGACCCGGCCACGCCTGGAGCCAGGCCATGCCCGGAGCGACACCCAGGATGACGCCGAACCAGCCGATCCCCAGCAGGCTGACGGCGAAGGCGCCCGGCCAGTCGTGGACGGTCCACAGGCCGATGGACGGGGTGGCCTCCGAGGCCGGTACGAGCCGCCACCACAGCGGGAACGCGGCGTCGGACGCCGAGGTGAGGGGCAGTGTGAGACCGACAAGACCCAGGGCCGTCCCGAGGACGGCGTGCCAGGCCACCCAGCCCACCTCGCGTCGGGTGGCCGGGTCGGCGACGGCCTGACGCAGCCGGGTGGGTCCTGGACCGGGCCCGATGATCTCGGGGCCCCACCGGGACAGCCGTTCACGTTCGCGTTCGGTGACGGTGCGCAGTGCCCGCAGGGTGCCGGGCACCAGGAACAGGCCGACCCCGAAGAGGCAGGCGGCGGCGGTGAAAATCAGCCACAGCAGCATGATCAGGGCGAGGATCGCCGTCCCCATGCCGCCGACGATGTGCTCGAAGGCGTCCAGTGCGGTGCGGGCGCGTGCGAACACGTCCCAGGGGCGCGGCGGCTTCGGGCCTCCCGCCGCCCGGCCGGTCGTCGGGCCGGTTGCCGGGCCGGTCGTCGGTGGGACGTCGTGCGTGGGCATCTCCACCTCCTGTGCCGCGCCACCTCATGTGCCGCGCCACTATGGCATCCCGCGCGGGACTCGGGGCGAGCCGGGGACGCTTGGTACAGCCTGCTGTACCCCGGTTCTCCATCTGGCCGGATCGTCGCCTCCGCGCCGTCTCCGTAGCGTCTTGTCCATGCCCAACTCCCCTTCGGACAAGGAGAATACGATGGCTGGATCCTCTCGCCTCCCGGTACGTCCCGTGCTGTGGCTGCTGCTGGTGATCAGTGCCGTGTGCAACGCGGTCACCTCGATGATGGGCGGGGTCGCCGTGGCTGTCTCCATCGCTTTCGGGCTGGCCACGCTGGCCTGCGGTATCGCGCTCGTCGCAGACCACCGCCGGGCGAGGAAGGCATGAAGGCCACCGGTGTCCCGTCGCAGCCCGACGCCCTGACTCCTTCGATCCAGAGGCCCGGTGCGCCCGGTGCGCCCGTCCCGCGCGGCGGCTGGCGGGGCGGTATGCGTCGCCGCCCGCTGACCTGGTTCTTCTCGCTCGCTTTCCTGCTGAGCTGGGTGGCGTGGGTGCCGTACATCCTGTCCGGGAACGGGCAGGGAGTCGTGGACTTCACCTTCCCCGGGGGCGACGGCGGAAGCCAGTTGCTGGGGATCCTCCCTGGCGCCTACCTCGGTCCGATCCTGTCGGCGTTCATCGTCACCGCCGTCGCCGACGGGCGTCCCGGGCTCCGTGCCTGGGTGGGCCGGATGACCAACTGGCGGGTCGGGTGGCGCTGGTGGATCGGCGTCATCGTCGCCGTGCCCCTCGTGCTGATCGTCACGCTGTACGCCCTGGGCGGTGAGAGCCCGGTCGTGCCGAGCGCCATGGTGCTGGCCGCCTTCCTGCCCGGCCTGCTCCTGCAGATGATCACCACGGGTGTCGCCGAGGAGCCCGGCTGGCGCGACTTCGCGATGCCCCGGCTCCAGGGTGCCTACGGCCCGGTCGTCGGCACGCTGATCCTCGGCCCGCTGTGGGGTGTCTGGCACCTTCCGCTGTTCCTGACCGACTGGGGCGGCACGGATCTCGTCTGGTACACCCCGGTCGAGTTCGTGGCGACCACGGTCGCCTTCAGCTTCGTCATGACGTGGATCTTCAACCACACCCGGCAGAGCCTGCTGCTGGCCATGCTGCTGCACACCGGCGTCAACAACTTCTTCTCGATCGCCTACTCGGACGTGTTCCCGTCGCTGGCCGACTCCTACGCGGCGCACGCCTTCCTGGTCAGCTCCGCCGTCGTGGCGGCCGTCCTGCTCGTCGCCACCCGTGGGCGGCTCGGGCTGCCGAGGGCCACGGCGACGGCCCCGGACGCCGGGCCGTACGCGCCGGCGTGACGCGGTGCGGTGCGGGCAGCCGGCAGCGGGCAGTCGACTGCCCGCTGCCCGCAGCCCGTCATGGCCGTACGCCCACCGGCACCCCCATCACCTCGCGGGCGTGCCGGGACGGTGTCAGGCCGAGGCGCCAGGCCTGCCAGCCGTCGTCCAGGTCCACCCCGCGGTTCAGGACCACCCGGAAGGCCTCCGCGCAGTCCTCCAGCTTGGCGTCGCGCAGCGGATGCGAGGCATCCAGCAGGTCTGCGAGCTCCTGCTGGGCCACCGCGGTGCCGACCTCGCTGCCGCCCGGGGACGCGTAGGGAAGCAGCGTGCACCGCAGGAACGCCGCCCAGTCGCCGCCCCTGGCATCGTCGTACGACGCGAACAGGGTGACCGCCTCGCCGCAGAGCTCCAGCGCCTGCGCGGCGCGGTTGTTCCCGCCGTCGATCAGGGCCAGCTCCAGACAGGTCCAGGCCTCGCCGTGCGCCACCCCGATGCGCCGGAAGTCGGCGCGGGCGTCCACCAGGAGCTGTCGGGCGAAGCCGGAGTTGCGCAGATTGCCCGTCTGCGCGGCCCGCTGGTCGCGGGTGACGCGCCCCGAGTGGTGGCGGGCGCAGGCCAGCCCGTACACGTCCCGCATCCGCGAGAACATCGTGCGGGACCGCTCCAACTCCCGTACGGCCTGGTCGGTGTCGCCGTCCTCCTCCAGCGCCTGCCCGAGGTAGTAGCGCGTCCATGCCTCGCCCCGGGCGTCCTCGTTGCCCCGGTGCCGGGCGAGCGCCCCGCGCAGCTGCTCCACCGCCGCGGTGGGGTCTCCGTCCAGCAGCCGGGCGCGGGCCAGCTGGGTCAGGGCCCAGGCCTCGCCGCGCTCGTCCCGGGTGCGGCCGTACAGGTCGAGTGCCGATGACAGCTCCTCCTCGGCCCTGGCGACCTCGCCGAGGCGCAGACAGACCTGGCCGAGCTGGAAGTGCGACCAGGCCTCGCCGTGCAGCGACTCGCCCTCGCGGTGCAGGGCGAGCGCGGTGTCCAGCAGGGTCAGCGCCTCGGGCAGATTGGCCCGGTCGCGCTCGACGGCGGCCAGGGCGTGCAGGGACCAGGCGCGGTCCTCGGCCTGCTCGGCCGAGGACTGGAGGGCGAGCGCCTCCCGCAGCCGGGCCGAGGCCTCGGTCAGATTGCCCTGGTGGTGCAGGGTGATGCCGAGCGAACAGAGCGCCAGGGCGGCGCCCGAGTCGTTCTGCGCCTCGCGGTAGAGGCCGACGACGGAGGACAGCGTGGTGCGTGCCTTGTCGAGCTCGCCGAGCTGCCGGGCGGCGATACCCGTGCGCCACTGGACCGACCGCTCCAGGAGCCCCTGGTCGACGGCCTGCGTCAGCTCGCTGATCTCCCCGAGCCGGTAGAGGTCGCCGCGCAGCAGGCAGTAGTCGCACAGCGCGCCCAGCAGATGGAGCACCGCCCCCTGGTCGACGCCCTCGGCGTGCCGCAGGGCCGAGGTGATGAAGCTCGACTCGTCGTCCAGCCAGCGCAGGGCGGCGTCCAGCGAGCTGAAGCCGTGCGAGCCGAACTGGTTGGCGCGGGTGGACATCTTGCCGTCCACCATGCGGATCACCGCGTCGGCGAGCTCGCCGTAGTTGCGGATGAGGCGTTCCTGCGCGGCCGTACGGTCGGCGGCCGGCTCCTCGTCGAGCAGCCTGGCCAGGGCGAAGTCCCGTACGAGGTCGTGCAGTCGGTAGCGCGCGCCCCGTACGTGGACCAGGAGCCCGGCCCCCGCGAGGGCCTCAAGCAGGCGTCCCGCCTCCTGCTCGTCCGAGGACAGCAGGGACGCGGCGGCGGCCGCCCCGAGGCTGGCCCGTCCGGCCAGGGCGAGCCGCCGCAGCAGCCGGCGGCCCTGCTCGGACTGGTCGGTGTAGCGCAGCCACAGGGCACGCTCGACGGGCGCGACCGGGCCGTAGTCCCCGAGGGCCGCGGCGAGTTCGGCGCGGCTGCGGGCGCCGAGTGCGGAGCCCACGACACGCAGCGCGAGCGGCAGCCCGCCGCACAGCTCGACGACGGTGTCGGTCGACGGGTAGTCGTACGGGCCTGCTTCTTCGTCCAGGGCGGACTCGCGCAGCAGCTCCTCGGCGCCGGCCGCGTCCAGACCCCCGACGGGCAGGTGGTGGACCCGGGCCGGGATGTCGTCGGGCAGTTCGAGCGGCTCGCGGGAGGTGACGAGGACCAGGCTGTCGGAGCGCTCGGGGACGAGTGTGCGGACCTGGGCGGCGTCGGTGGCGTCGTCCAGGACAATCGTGACGGGTGTGCCCGTCAGATGCTGGTGGTAGAGCTCGCTCAGGCGCCGTACCTGCTGCTCGGCGGACGACCTCTCCCGGAAGAGCAGCTGCTCGCGCGGTGCCCCCAGCCGGTTGAGCAGGTGCAGCAGGGCGTCCCGGGTCGGCAGCGGGGTGTCGCCGGAGACATCGCCCCGCAGATCGACCACGCACGCCCCCCTGAACTGGTCCTTGAGGGCGTGCGCGGCCCGCACGGCGAGTGTGGTGCGCCCGGAGCCCGGTGTGCCGTGCAGGACGACGACGGTCGGCCTGGTCTCGGTCGCGGCGCGCGCGGCGTGCACCCACTGGGCGATCTGGGCGAGTTCACCACGGCGACCGGCGAACGGGCCGTCCACAGCGGGGAGATGACCGAAGGACTGTTCGAGGAGTGAGCGGGTGCGTGCGGCCGCGCTCCGGTCACCGCCGCGCAGCTGCGCCACCACGGAGGCGCCGGCCTTCTTCGGCGGCCGCCTGGCGGCGGTCAGCATCCGCTGCTGGTCGAGGAACGGGCGGATGCCGCGTACCTCGAGGGCTGTCAGCCATTCCAGGCGCAGCTGCTCGGGACCGCCCGGCTGGTTGCGTTCGCCCGCCCTGCGGTGTGCGGCGGGCCAGTGCGACGCGGTCACCCGCGCCACCGTCGCCGTGGTCCCCGCCGCGGCGACGACCACGCCCGCGCCGAGGGCCAGACCGGCCGCGGTGCCGAGGGCCAGGTCGGCGGCGAAGGCCGCGGCGGCCGAGACTCCCGTCACCAGCAACGGTGTTCCCAGGGTCGCTCTGCTGAATCGCGCCGACAGCGGCTGCTGGCCGGCCCCCGCGGCGTCCAGTGCCCTGGTGTAGGCGGCGTACTCCTCGGCCGCGCCGGCGGCCATGGTGGTGTCGAGCGCCCCCCGCGCCCGCGCCAGCAGCGCTCCGGCGTCCGTCCGGCCGCCTGTCCGCCGTGTCTCTTCCTCCACGGCACGCACCAACAGCCTTTCGGCTTCCGCCCGATGGCTGTCCCGCATACGTCCCCCTCGTTGCGCACGTCGGCCGGTCGTGACCGGATCCCTTGTGTGGACCACCCAGTGTCCTGCGTACGGCCCGTCAGCGCGAGACAGCGCGGCGGCCGACCGGCCCGAGTCCGGGGGAACTCGCCCGCGGAAGTCTGCAAGACTGCGCGCCGTGAGCCGTACGGAACGGTTTACGGAACGGATCCGGAGCGCAGGGAAAATGAACGACAGTGGGAACGCCGGCAGGCCCCGGAGCGGGGCTCCCGGCGGCCGGCACCGGGCGGAGGACGCCGCGGAAGGGCCCCCCGAGGCGCTGCCCGACGCCCTGCTGACGGCCGCGATACGCGACGACGGCGACGCCGGGGCGACCGCCGAGCTCTACCGCCGCCACGCTCCGGCCGTCCTGATGTACGCCAGGAACTGCTGCCGCGACCCGCACACCGCGGAGGACCTCACCTCGGAGGCGTTCGCCCGCACCGTGCGGGCCGTACGCGACGGAAAGGGCCCGGCCGAGGCCTGGCGGCCCTATCTGCTGACCGTCGTGCGCCACACCGCCGCCGACTGGGCGGACCGGGACCGCCGGGTGGACCTCACCCCCGGATTCGGGGCGTGGCTGGACGCCGCGGCACGGCGGCGCGAGGGCGCGGGGGCGGCGAAGGCGGAGGCGGGTGCCGAGGAACACGTGCTGCGCGCCGAGGACGGCGGCATGGTCGCGGCCGCCTTCCGCTCCCTGCCGGAGCGGTGGCAGGCGGTGCTCTGGCACTGCGTCGTGGAGGAGGAACCCACGGCGCGGGTGGGGGACGTCCTGGGCCTCACCCCCAGCGGGGTGGCCTCGCTGACCTCGCGCGCCAGGGAAGGGCTGCGGGAGGCGTATCTGGCCGCCCACGCCACGCAGGGCGCCGCCGACGAGGAGTGCCGCAGATGTGGCGACCTGCTGGCCGCGGCGGTACGGCGGTCCCGCCCGAGCAACGACCCGCGGCTGGACCGCCATCTGGAGCGGTGCGGACGGTGCCGCAGGGCGGCCCGGGAGCTGACCGACCTCAACCAGCGGCTGCGTACGGTGCTTCCGGTGGCAGTGCTGCTGTTCGGCGGACCGGCCTATCTGGAGGCCCGCGCGACAGCCGTGGCGGCATCGGGTGCCTCTGGGCACGCCGCCGCGTCCGGTGGCGGTGCGGCGGGGGTGAAGGCCGGCGCGCTGGCCGTGGGCGCGGTGGCGCTGCTGCTCGGCGGCTGGGCGCTGTGGCCCGGCGGCGGGGAGGAACCCGCGGACCGGCCGGCACCCGCGGTGAGCGGCGCTGCGGCGCCCTCCGTGTCCCAGGCCTCGCTGTCCCCCTCGGTGACCGGGTCCCCCTCCCCGTCCGGGTCCTCCCCGTCCTCCTCCCCGTCCGGCAGGGGCTCCTCGGCGCCCCCGGAACCCGCGGCGTCCGCCCTGGGCGGGCCGAGCACCCTGCGGTTCGTGTCGACCGGCAGCTGTATGAGCGTCACGGCGGGAGCCGGTGCCGGGGCCCGGCCCGTGGAGGCCTCGTGCGACGACGGGGAGCACCAGCGGTGGGTCCTGCTCGAGCCGTACGAGGGCGACCGGGGGCGTACGCAGGTGCGTAACGAGGGGAGCGGGCTGTGCCTGACGCGTTCGGGCGGCACGGAGGACCACGCCCCGGTGGAACAGCGGCCCTGCGACGCGGCGGAGAAGAACCAGCTCTGGAATCTCTGGGCCGACACCGCCAAGGGGGAGGCGGCCCTGCGGACCGCCGACGGCACCCGGCATCTCGGCCTCGTCGAGTGGGCGAAGGCGGACAAGGACGAGGACCACGGGGTGTCGGTGGGCACCACGCGCTACTACTACGGATCGGCGTCCATGAGATTCCGCTTCGAGCCCGCGCTGCTCCCCGGGTGAAGCGGCCAGGGTAAAGAAACGGCAAAGTCGCGGGATGGGTCCCGGGGCGCACCCTCTTTTCCCCTCGGAACCACTTCCGAAGGAAAAAGGACCTCATGAAGACATCCGCCCCTGGCCGCATCGCCCTTGGCCGCATCGCCCTGGCCGCAGGCGTCGCGGCGCTCACCGCAGGCGCCCTCCCCGCCACGGCGCACGCGGACGACAGCAAGGTCGAGAGGAAGACCCTCCCCGTCATGGTGGAGTTCAGCGACGCGTCCTTCGAGGACGCGGACGCCGTGAAGGCGGGCACGCCGGACACGTACTTCGGTACGCGGAAGGACTCGCTGGCCTCGTTCTACACGGAGGTCTCACGCGGCCGGTACACGACGGTCCCCGCCGTCGACGAAGGGGTCGTCGGCCCGATCACGCTGCCGATGACCGCCGCCGGCTGCGACCACAACAAGATCAACACGCTGACGCAGGAAGCGCTGGCCGCCAAGGGACTGGTGCGCGACGAGGACTACGAGAGCCTGTCCATCGTCTTCCCCGCGCAGAAGGCCGGTTGCGACTGGGCCGGACTCGGCTCCGTACCCGGCCCGTACACCTGGATCAACCTGTACGGCACGGCCAGTGGACTGGGCGTGGTCGGCCACGAGTTCGGGCACAACCTGGGCTTCGCCCACCAGGGCCGCTCGATGTGCACCGACGGCGACCTGGCCGACTGCAAGCTGGACGGCACAAGCGCCAAGTCGCTCATGGGTGGCGGCGGCCCGGCGACGGGCTTCTCCGCACCCGAGATGATCCACGCCGGGTGGCTCTCCGGCAGCGAGGCCGCAGAGGTCGACAAGTCGGGGACGTACACCCTGCGGTCGCTGCACGGCGAGGGTGGCGGAACCCGCGCCCTGGACATACCGATGGGCAAGGACCGGCTCGTCATCGAGTACCGCCACACGGCGGGCACCCTGGACGGCGACATCGAGGGCGTACACGCCTACCGGGTGCCCGGCGACGCCTACGGCTCCTCCTCGCTGATCGACATGACCGAGGCCAACAAGACGGCGGGCAACGACGCCCCGGCCGACGCGGACGCCATCACCGCCGTCAACGACAGCGCGAGCAAGGTCTCCGTGGCGGTCGTCTCCTCCGGGGGCGGCAAGGCCACGGTGAAGGTCTCCCTCGACGGCGAGAAGCTCTCCGCCGGAACCACCGCCGAAAAGGCCGCGACACCCGCCCCGGAGCACACCGGCTCGGACACCGACGCGGGCGACGGCACGGGTGACGGCACCGAGGTCAGGAGCGGCGGCTCGGAACCGGCCGAGGGCAAGGACGCCACGCCCTCCGGCGACTCCTCCGCCGACCTCGCCGCCACCGGCTCCAGCTCGGCCACGGCCCCGCTCGCCGCGGCGGGCGCCGCCCTGGTGGCCGCGGGCGCGGGCGCCCTGGCCATGATGCGCCGCCGCAAGCGCACCTGACGCACCCCGGGTGGACCCCGTCCGGCTTGCCCCACCCTTGGGCATCCGGACGGGGCCCTCGCGACCAGGCGTCGTACGCGTGCCCCGCCATGGTTTGGTGCTATCGCTCCGTACGGCGCAGGAACTGCCAGCCCAGTACAGCCAAGGCGAGCGTCTGCACGACAGAAGTGAACACCAGCAGGGGGCGAGCGGTTGGAGGGCACCAGAAGGCGATCGTGCAGACCATCGGTAGGATCAGGTACGTGAACAGGTCCACCGCGGTCTGAAGACGCTTGCGCATGGTGCGGCCCGCGACGTTGCGGTGGTAGATCTCCCAGCCGAACACCGTGCCCCGGGCTGAGGAGAGCCCCCCCCCAGACGCGGCCCCAGCTGGTCGCGGACGTAGTAGACGATCGACGAGATCTTCTCGTCATTGACCAGGTAGGTCCAGCCCAGGATTAGGCAGATCGAGGGGGCGGAGAGCAACAGTCGGGACTGTCCGCTGTGGACGGTGACCGCCACGACGGGCAGCATGCTTCGCCAGGTGATCAGGAGGTACCTGACCTGATTCGGTCGGCCGGGCCCGCGATCCGGTGCTTTCCTCTCCGGTGGCCGCGAGGTATAGCGATAGCTATACTCGACTCGTGGAAGGTGAGTGGGAGATTTTCCTCGTTGACGAGATTCGTGAGTGGATCGACGGCCTGGACGGGCTGGCGTTAGCACGGGTCGTGCAGGCGCTGGACGCGCTGGCCGAGGGAGGTCCTGGGCTGGGGCGGCCGCTGGTCGACACCATTCACGGCTCGTCGATGGCGAACCTGAAGGAGCTGCGACCGGAGACAGTTCGGATCTTGTTCGCCTTCGATCCCTGGCGCAGCAGTGTTCTGCTGGTCGCGGGAGACAAGTCGGGCCGATGGAACGAGTGGTATCGGGACGCGATCCCTCTGGCCGAACGGCGCTACGAGACATATGTGAAAGAACGAACCCGGGAAGGCGGACGATCATGAGTGGCTACACCCGTTGGCAGGACATCCGTGCAGAGCACGTCGCCCGCGCCGGTGGAGAGGAGGCCGTACGGGAAGGCAAGGAGGAACTTCTCGCTGAGGTGACCGGTCGCCGTCTGGCGGAGCTGCGGCGTGCCCGTGGGCTGACCCAGCAGGACGTGGCCGACCGCATGGGAGTCACCAAGGGCCGTGTGTCGCAGATCGAGCGGGGGAATGTCTCCGGACAGGACGTTCTCGCGCGGTTTGCCGCCGCGCTCGGCGGGCGTCTGCACCAAGCCATTTATTTCGATGATGGTGACATCGCCGCTATCGCCTGACGGGGACGGTGGCCGTCAAGTTGGACGCCTCGGCGATGCCTAACCGGGCGCCCCAGTGAGCTCCGTGAACTGCGCCCCGTACAACCGTGCGTATGTGCCGCCCGCGCTCACGAGGGTGTCGTGCGTGCCCTGTTCCACGACAGCACCGTTGTCCAGCACCAGGATGGTGTCCGCGTCGCGGATCGTGGAGAGCCGGTGTGCGATGACGAAGCTGGTGCGGCCCGCGCGCAGGCGTGCCATGGCGCGCTGAATCTGGAGTTCGGTGCGTGGGTCGATCTGGCTGGTCGCCTCGTCCAGGACCAGAACGGTCGGCTTCGCCAGGAAGGCACGGGCGATGGTGATCAGTTGTCGGCCGCCGGCCGATATGTTGGAGCCCTCCTCGTCCAGCACGGTGTCGTATCCCTCCGGCAGCGTGCGCACGAACCGGTCCACCTGTGTGGCCCGCGCGGCCTCGACGATTTCGTCCTGCGTGGCGTCCGGCGCCCCGTAGGCGATGTTCTCCGCGACGGTGCCGCCGAAGAGCCAGGTGTCCTGGAGCACTGTGCCGATCCGGGAACGAAGGCGAGCTCGCGACATGGTGCTGATGTCCGTACCGTCCAGCGTGATGCGACCGCCTTGAACCTCGTGGAACCGGAGCAGCAGGTTGACGAGTGTGGTCTTGCCCGCTCCCGTGGGACCGACGACGGCGACGGTCCGGCCGGGAGGGACGGAAAGTGTCAGGTCGTGGATGAGCGGTCGGTCCTCCGCGTAGCGGAAGGAGACCTTCTGGAATTCCACCCGGCCGATGCCCTCGCGGCTGGCCTCACCGCCGGCCTGTCCGGCACCGGACCGCTCCCGGGCGTCCTCGCGCTCCTCCGGGGCGTCCAGAAGTTCGAAGACGCGTTCGGCCGAGGCGGCGCCGGACTGCAGCAGGTTGGCCACAGAAGCCAGCTGGGAGAGCGGCTGGCCGAACTGGCGCGCGTACTGGACGAATGCTTGGACTTCACCGATGGACAGCGTGCCGGAGACCACACGGAGGGTGCCGATGACGGCTACGAGCACATAGGTGAGGTTGCTCAGGAGCGTCATGGCGGGCTGGATGGAGCCGGAGACGAACTGGGCTCTGACCCCCACCTGGCAGAGCTCGTCATTGTGTTTCCGGAAGGCGGCTGCGGCCTCGCTCTGCCGCCCGAAGGCCCGTACCTGTGCCTGCGCCGTGTACATCTCCTCGATGTGGGAGTTGAGCGCCCCGGTCGTCTGCCACTGGCGGACGAACTGCGGCTGTGCGCGTCTGCCCAGCCGCGCCGCCACCCACACGGACAACGGGACGGTGGCCAGAACGACCAGCGTCAACAAGGGCGATATCCAGAACATCATCGCGAGTACACCCACCAGTGTCAGCAATGAGGTGAGGATCTGGCTGAGTGTCTGCTGGAGTGTCTGCTGGATGTTGTCGATGTCGTTGGTCGCCCGGGACAGGAGATCGCCGCGGGACTGTCCCTCGAAGTGGCTCAGTGGCAGCCGCGACAGCTTCTCCTGGATGTCCCGGCGCAGCCGGAACGCCGCTCGTTGCACAAGTGCCGTCGCGGCCCGTGCTTGGACGAATCCGATGAGGGACACGCCTGCGTACGCGAGCAGGGCCCACAGCAGGACCGTTCCGACCGCGTCGAAGTCGATGGCCGTGCCCGGGACGACGTGCAGGTTCTCGACCAGCGTCGCCAGGCCGTCGTTCCCGCTCCGTCGCAGGGCATCGCTCGCCTGGGAGCGGGTCAGGCCCTCAGGCAGTCGGCCACCGAGCATGCCCTTCACGATCAGGTCCGTCGCCCGCCCGAGCAGTGCCGGACCGAGAACGGTCAGTGCGATTCCGGTGATGCCGCAGAGCACGGTGAGTACGAGTAGCGGGCGGTCCGGCCCCATGGTGCTCAGCAGTCGGGTCACGGAGCCGCGGAAGTCCGACAGCCGTGCGGTCCCGTCAGCTGCCTCCGGGCTCTCCACGGCCGTCACGCCGCCCTTCCTGGCCGTCACGCGGCTTCCTCCTCGGTGAGCTGGGAGAGCACCAGCTCCTGGTAGATCCTGTCCGTCGCCATCAGAGCGGTGTGGGTGCCGCTGCCCACGACGCGTCCCTCGTCCAGTACGACGATGTGGTCCGCGCTGCGGAAGGTGGTGGCGCGCTGCGTGACGAGCAAGGTGGTTGCCGTGCCGCGGTCCCGCGCCAGCGCCCTACGGAGAGCGAGCTCCGTCCCTTGGTCCAGTGCCGAGAAGGCGTCGTCGAAAAGGTGGATGTCCGGCTCGCCCACCAGCGCCCTGGCAATGGCGAGCCGTTGGCGTTGCCCACCTGAGAGATTCGTGGCCGCCTGGGTGACCGCGGCGTCCAGGCCCCCCGCAGCCGTGACGAACTCCGTTGCCTGGGCTGTCTCCAGAGCCCGCCACAGCTCGGCGTCCGTGGCCTCCGGCCGTCCGTGGCGGAGGTTCGACCCGACCGTGCCGGCGAACAGGTACGGCCGTTGCGGGACGTACCCGATGGAGGCGGAGAGCACGTCGGGTGCCAGCGAGCGGACGTCCTCGCCACCCACGAGCACCGTTCCGCTCGTCGGGTCGCTGAGTCTGAGGACCAGCTCCAGCAGGGTCGACTTCCCGCAGCCCATGGAGCCCACGACCGCCGTGGTCCGACCGGGCCGCGCGGTCAGGGACGCGTCCGTCAGGACGGGCTTCTCGGCGCCCGGGTAGCGGTATTCAACCGTGCGCAGTTCCACGTGGCCTCGTCGGCGCAGCTGCGTCACGGGGGACGAGGGCGGAAGGACGCTGTTCTCGACCGTGAGTACCGCGCGTATGCGGTCGGCGGAGATCTCCGCACGGGGCAGCAGCATGAACACGGTCGTCGTCATCAGAACCGCGGTCAGTATCTGCATGAGGTAGCTGAGGAAGGCTGTCAGCGCGCCGATCTCCATGTCGCCCTGGGCGATGCGCTGACCACCGAACCAGACCACGGCGATGCTGGAGACGTTCACCACGAGCAACACGGCGGGGAAGAGCAGGGAGAGCAGCCGGCCCGATCGGAGGGCCACATCCGTCAGTCCTGTGTTCGCCCGCGCGAACCGCTCCCGTTCGTGGTCGTCCCGGACAAAGGCCCGGATGACCCGCACCCCGGCGATCTGTTCGCGCAGGACCCGGGCGACGGCCTCCGTACGCTCCTGCATCTGACGGAAGAGCGGGCGCATGCCGCGTACGAGCAGAGCGACGAGGAAGGCCAGGACCGGCACGAAGGCAAGCAGCAGCGACGACAACGGGACGTCCTGCTGGAGCGCGAGGACGATCCCGCCCAGACATGTCACCGGTGCCACGACGGCCAGTGCGAACACCATCAGCACCAGCATCTGCACCTGCTGGACGTCGTTGGTGGTGCGCGTGATGAGCGAGGGCACGTCGAACCGGCGCAGTTCCCGCGAGGAGAACGACATCACACGGTCGAAGACTGCCGCACGCAGGTCACGCCCGACCGCCATGGACGTCCGTGCGCTCCAGTAGGTCGCTCCCAGGGTGCAGCCGACCTGCGCCAGGGTCACCCCGGCCATCAGGGCACCCATCCGCAGCACATAGCCGCTGTCACCCCGGACCAGGCCGTTGTCGATGACTGAGGCGTTGAGTGTGGGCAGGCACAGGGTCGCGCCGGTCTGCAGCAGTTGCAGCAGCAGCAGAAGCATCACCTGCCGGCGGTACGGGCGTAGTCGGCTACGAAGGAGACGGAAGAGCACGTGGGCCTTCTCGGAGTTGCAGCGATATGTGGCGGATGTGGGCCTGCTCACACTTACGGGGCGTCAGAAAACCGCGGCGTAAACCGATTTCAACGGCGCGCGAGGTTCTCCTGTATAGCACTGGTGAGTCGCGGCGACCCGGGTGGTGAGTGGCAGTTGCCTGCCATTCCCCGTTGGCAGTCGGCTGCCAACGAATTGGCAGCCGACTGCCTCTCTCAGGGGTGGAGTTCCACGTGCTCAGTCGTCATTGTTGATCGAGTTCAGAACGACATCGAGCGACAGAAGGAAGACAGCTGGTGGAGGCCAGGGTTGTACCCGCTGACCTGGACAGTGTTCCTGAAGTTGACGCGTTGCTTGAGCGTCTGGGGCTAGGGACGTTCGACCGTGACACGCTGGAGGCGGCGCCCGGCCGCAACGACGTGTGGAAGGGGCGGACACGGAGCGGTCGGCACATCTTCGCCAAGCGGCTCACCGGCTCAGGAGCCGGCCCGGCGGAGCGCCTGAACAGGATGCTGGCCTTCGAGGAGTTCGGGGACCGGATACCGCAGGACGTGCTGGCCAGGCCGGAGTTGCTGGGAAGCGACGCCGAGGCGTGTGTGGTCGCCTTCACGTGTGTCGAGGAGGCCGAGTCCGGCGCCCGGATGATGGTGGACGAGGCGTTCGACGACGAGTTGGCGTACGCGACGGGGCGAGCCGTCGCCCGCGTGCACGTCACCGACGCGCACGGTGTGGAGCTGGAGACCGTCCCACCCGTGCTGCCCAGCCCCAAGCTGCTCCGGGGAATCTCGGACGAGATGTTCCAGGAGTTCAGCTTCGGTCAGATGACTGTGTGGGGTCTGCTGCAGGGGGACAAGGCGCTGCAGGAGGGGCTGGAGAAACTGTTGGAGAGTGAGAAGGGTGCCGTCAAGGTGCCCAGTCACTGCGATCTCAGGCTGGATCAGATTCTTGTGTCCAACGGGACTCTGCACATCACGGACTGGGAGGAATTCCGCCTTGCTGATGCCGCACGCGATATCGGGAGTTTCGCCGGTGAATGGCTGTACCGCGCTGTTCTCGATATTGTCACGGACCGCGGTGACAGCTCGTTCGTGGATTTTGATCTGACGCACGAAGTGATCGTGGAACGAGGTGCGGCGAAGCTGGGGCGGCTCCGTCCCCGGGTGGAGAGTTTCTGGAGGGGATACCGCGAGGTCCGACCCTCGGCCGACTCGTCACTTCCGGTACGGGCCACCGCCTTTGCGGGCTGGCACGCTCTGGACCGGCTGATCGCGAGTTCCCAACGCAGCACACGGGTCTCCGGTATCGAACGCGCGGCGGCCGGAGTCGGCCGGGCCGCGCTGCTGGCCCCCGAGCGGTTCGCCGCAACTCTTGGTCTGGGAGGTGTCGCGTGATGACCACAGGAGTCCGCATCCCGGCGCGCTCGGTGGAGGATGCGGCGCGATCGGTGGAAATCGCCGATGACCTCCGCACGGCCACCGTCGCCGGTCGTGACATCGAGGCGGACAACCCCCGTGAGCTCCAGAGGTTGCTGGCTCTGGGTATCTACGAGGTGCTGCACGCGGGGTTGCCCGTCGAGCCCACTCCGGTCCCATGGCGCACGAGGGACGCCCGCTTCGAACAGGAGCTGGCCGGCTGGGTTCCGCACCGGACCACGCGGGCGTCCGGACTGGTGCGCGCCGAACCGGAGGCGGACGACACCCGGGTGCTGCTGGAGCGCGAGGGGGTGCGTGTGTGGACGCCTCGCGAACGGATCAGCGCTCCGGGGCCGCTGGTCGAGGGGGCACGGGTGGTCCTGGACGTGCCGGCCGCCCGGCCTGCCCTGTCACCCGGGTTCTTCCTCGTCGACGGATCCCGGCAGGCGTCGGGCGGCGGGGCCGTACTGAGGGTGTACGTGCATCTCGTCGACGCGGACCGAGCGGGAGAGGTGTGGGGAAGGGCTCTGGAGTTCCTTGAGGAACGCCAGGCGCACTACCGGGCGAAGGTGCTCTCGGTCCGCCGTCTGTACCCGCGGCGCGACGGACTGGTGGTCTATCTCCGCAAGGGTTCCTGGGAGTTGGCCGGGCCTCTCGCGGACGCCCTGTCGGGCGCGCCGGGGCTGGGCGCGGGCGTCTCGGCTTTCGCACGGCCGCTTGCGGACGGAGTGGCCGTGGCCTGGGAACCCTCGGACTCCCGAAGCGGCATGCGGGGACTGAGTTTCGGCCAGCACCGCGCGGGTGTTCTCGCGCAGGCCCTGATCGAGCACCGCAAGGACGGGGGGTCGCTGGCCGATGTGATCGTGGACCGCTTCACCGAGGCCGGCATCGACCCCGACGACCCGTCGGCGAACATCACGGCCCCGTAAGGGCGCCTCGCACCTCGTACAGACAGCTCGAAAGACCTGGGCGTGCGCCACCGGCCCGGGACGGTTGCAGGGAGAGGGCTCGACATCCCCTGCTTCCGCCCCGGCCCGGCTGGATCGCCTCCGCCTACGGGGAATCAAGGGAAAACCAAACAAGGGGAAATCTGATGCAGAACGCCACCATGGAGCTGATCGCCGGTTACGGCACCTACGCCGACGCGACCGAGCTGGACGCCGCCGCCTCGGAGGCACCGGCCACCACGTTCGTCTGCGTCTCGGTGATCTCCGCCGAGAGCTCGGCCGCGTGTGCCGCCAGCGCCTCGGCCGCGGTGAGCGTGGTCACCTCCACCTTCGACAAGGGCTGCTGACCCCTTCTTTCCGATCGGCAGACGCCTTCCGAACAACAGACAACAGGAGTGCATAAAAAATGTCGCAGAATGCCACCACCATGGAGCTGATCTCCCACTACGGGGAGTACGTGTCGGCTGACAGCCTGACCGTCGAGGCCACGGTCGACGCGCCGGCGACGACGCCGCTGTGCGTGCTGAGCGCCATCGAGAGCGCGGCCGCCAGCTTCGCCACGTCGCAGGCCGTCACCGCCACGGTCGACCACGGCTGCTGACGGGGTTCACACCCCACAGGTGTGAAGCCGAGCCGCAGCGGGTGCCGGGAGAGACGGCGCCCGCTGCGGCGGTCCGTGGGCCCCGGCGCCGACCGGCAGCGCCCCGGGCCTCATCGCGCCGCCCGGTTCGGCCGGGTCGGCCCTCCAGGAGAAAAACCTTGCCCGTACTTTCCGTCCTAGTCCCGTTCGTTCCGCACCGGCCGGAACATATCGTCCCGTACGCAGCGTATCTGCAGTGGAGCCCGGCGCATCGCCTCTGGCAGGGGCAGGGAACTCTGATCGACCCCTTCCAGTCGTTCTCCTACGCCGCCGCCGCGGGGTTCCGTGTGCCGGTCGGAACCGGTGTCACGCTGATGCCGTTGCGACACCCCTACGAGGCCGCCCTCCAGGCCCGTTCGCTGGCGGCGGCCACCGGACACCCCGTGGTCGCGGGCTTCGGCCCTGGTGCCAGGACCTTCCAGCAGAGTCTGCTCGGATCCCCCTACCGCAGTCAGCTGACCGCGGTCAGGGAGTACGTGTCCGTGGTGCGGGGACTACTCGAAGGCGAGCAGGGGACGGTACTCGACGGTGAGATCTTCCAGGTGAACGGCGGACTGCACCCGCTGCCCGCACCTCCGGTGCAGATCGGGCTCGGAGTGCTGCGCCCCGGCATGGCCCGCGTGGCAGGCGAGCTTGCCGACGTCGCCATCACCTGGCTCACTCCCGCCGACTACGTACGGCAGACGCTCCGGCCCGCACTCGCCGAAGGTGCCGAGGCGGGGCGGCGCACGGCGCCCCAGGTCGTCTCCATGGTGCCGATGGCGATCCGTGGAGCGAAGCGGGACCCGGTGCGGCTCGCTCTCGCCAGCAACACCGGACACCTGCGGCTGCCGCACTACCAGGACATGCTGCGGCGGGCAGGAGTCGACACCGATCCGTCGGACCTGGAGTCCGGCGCCAAGGGTTTGCTGGAGAGCGGGGCCTTCCTGTACGGAACCGTGCGGGAACTCGCGGAGGCGATCCACCGCTACTGGGATTCCGGTGTGGACGAGGTGGTCGTCAACCTGTCCGGTGTACACACGCTGTACGGGTCACAGACCGCCCTCACCGAGCTCGACGAGATCATCCGTGAGGCCGCGCTGTGAGCACCGAAGCCACGCCGGCCCCAGGCGTACCGCCGCTCGGCATCTCGCGGCTGCTGGTGGTGGTCACCGGCTCCGCATCCGCCTCCAACATGCCTTTCTGGCTGACCTGGTTGGGCCAGGTGTATCCGGAGCTGGAGACCAGGGTCGTCGTGACGCGCAGTGCGGAGCGCTTCGTCACCCTGCAGGCGCTCATGGACCACCGTGGCACCGATGTGCGCACCGACACGTGGCCCGCCGACGAGCCCAGTGCACTGCACGTCGAGTGGGCGGAGTGGGCCGAAGCCGTCCTCGTGTATCCGGCGACCTTCCACTTCTTGGCCCGCTGTGCGCTCGGTCTGGCCGACAGCCCCGCGCTGCTCGCCATCCAGTGCTGCACCGTGCCGGTGGTGCTCGCGCCCGCTCTTCCTCCGGGAGGCTGGCAGAGTCCTGTGTGCGCAGGGCATGTCGCCGCCCTCGCCGAGCGTCCGAACACTGCCGTGGTCCCACCGGTGCCCGCCGTGAGCCGCACCACGGGCCGCAAGGACGCCTGGGCCCCGGCCATCCTTCCGGAGGTGCTCCGGGAAGTGGAGCGTCTGCGGGAACGCCAGGACCGAAGAGGTACGGAGCCGCATGACCCCGCCGGGGCGGCCCGGCCGTGAGCGACCGTGCCCTCGTCGCCGCGTATGGCACCGGCCTCTTGCGCACAGAGGTCCATCGCGGTGTGGCGGGATCCTTCCGGTGGCGTCGTACTCCGGGCCCGCTCGCGCCACGTTCCTTCGAGCCCGTACCCGCGCCACACCTGCTCGCCGAGATCCGACGGCTCGGTGACCGGGACGTGAACCCCGCATCCGGAGGGCGCCCGGTGACGGGCATACCGG